>JAQWLH010000164.1 GCA_029247405.1 Mariniblastus sp. | reverse complement strand
TATTTACGAGCGACAATGGCCCCCATCATGAATCGTACTTGGAAAAGGTCGAGTATAACGCTGACTCTTTTCAGTCTTACGGCCCGTTTGATGGCACAAAACGTGATACGTGGGAGGGGGGGATACGCATGCCAACGTTGGCTTGGCGGCCCGGATTTATTCCAGCCAGATCTATCGATCACCGGGCGTCTCAATTTCATGATTGGATGCCAACGCTTGCGCAATTAGGAGGCATCTCGCCGCCCGCCAGGACTGATGGCGTGTCACTGGTTTCAACCTTGTCGCAAAAAGGAAAGCCAAAAAACGGAACGGTTTATATTGAATACAATCACAATGGCCGGACAAAAATGTATTCCGATTTTTCGCCGAACAAACAAAAAAAGAAGCGTGGTGAAATGCAGGTCATCCATCTGGATGGCTTTAAAGGGATTCGTCATCGCATTCAATCTCATTCAACACCCTTTGAAATTTATGACCTCAATCAAGATCCCGGTGAAGAACACAACCTGGCCGAATCAGCTCCTGAATTTATAGAACTTCAACAAAAAATGAAGAACGAAGTCTTACGTCTTCGGATTCCCAATAGTTCTGCAAAACGACCCTATGACGGGGAACCTATTCCAGGACTGATCAACACAACACTCAGTAGCGGCGTGGCGAGTTGGCAATTTGTAAAAGGCGAATTTCCTTATGTCCCAAAATTCCATTCTGCTCCTTTGGGTTTTTCGAGTGTGAAAGCGGGGCAGGGCAGTGCCGCGATTGGGGGACCTATGCCCAACGGGGTCTATCGTTCGAACTTGGATACGACCGGCGTTATGAATGTTTTGACTTACATCGAAGCAAAATCAGATGGTCAATTCACTTTAGAATTTAATTGCTCGTCGAAGGCATTCGTTCGAATTCATCAGGCGTCTATTTTTGACGCGGACCACGGCTATCTGGCTGGCACCACGTTGGTAAAAAAGTTGAAATTGGGCAAAGGTATACATCCTGTGCAGATTACATTTTTGACCCATGACGAAGATGATCAAAAAGCATCCTTCTCATTGAAAACAAAGTAGCCCAATCGCATTCATGATCCAGCGGAACTTGTCAGAGATGCGGACAAGATTATCCGCATCCAGAACTGAATGGTAGAGAATCTGGGTCCGCTTTTGTACGGTGGAAAAATTCGTGGACTCGATGATCGGTCGTTGAGCCGGAAATTGAGGAATGGAAATTGTTCCCTCGTTTCACCTTCGGCTCAAAGTCCGGTTTGAATGTTGCCGCAGATTGAGCAGTTATTTTGCCTTTCGGGAAGAATCCAAAATTTTCTGTTTTGCTTCCCAGAGTTGCCGCCGATCAAATAATTCTTTGAACTTTCCGTAATCGTCGTTGATGGCCTTGCGTTCAATCTCGTACAAATGTTTGTCGTAAAGTTGACGCATGGTTTCCAGCTTCGGCTTGCTTTTCGGGTCGTAGGCCAGATTCACTGACTCTCCTGGGTCTGAATTAATATCAAACATCTCTTCAGTGGCGATCATTCCCTTTTCTTGTGAGTACCAATAAATATATTTTGAATTTTTGGTCACAACACCAAACGAGTGCGCTGTGTCTGGCCCCCAAAAATTCATTAGCGCTAAACTTTGGCGTACTTCTGCAGAGGTGTCGTCTAAAAGCGGCAGCAAACTGGTGCCATCAATTTCATCGGGCGGTGTTAGGCCGGCTAAATCCAAAATTGTTGGGCACAGATCGATACTGCCTGTCAGCCCGTCACACCTTTTTTGTTTACCTGAGACTTCATGCCGAGGATCAAAAATAATCAATGGAACCCGGGTGGATTCTTCGTAGGGGATGACTTTGGAACCGTAGCCATGTGAGCCGCAGAGGAAACCATTGTCCGACGTGAAAATAATGACCGTGTTGTTTTCGACACCACTCTCTTTTAGAGATTCGCGTATTCTGCCCACAGCGACATCGACCGCGAAAATCTGTTGGTTGTATTTTTTCATGACCTCGTTGTAATTGTCGGCATAGCCCCACTCTTCAAACCGCGGATACTGCCTTCCCGTTCTGCTTTGGATCGCGAGGTGTTGGCCATTCTCGCGCCCGTAATTTTTCGGTTTTGGAAAATTTGTATTCTCATAAATGTGATCAAATTGAGGGTCGGGAGTTACAGGTCGATGTGAAGCCTTAAAACTAATCGAAAGGCAAAATGGTTTTTTGTCAGCGACCGACTGTTTGATAAAATCCTCCGAAAACGCGGCGTAAGATAACGTGGAGTGGGGGTATTTTTCGGCGTAATCCGACATCGATTTATTCTTCGATGTTTTGTAATTCGTTTGCCCTGGACCCGCTCCCCACATGTCGAAATCGCTTTTCGGAAGCCCAACATTGGCCACCTCAAAACCGATTTTTCCGGCGATCGCGGTGCGATAACCGGCAGCTCGTAATTGTGTGGGGTAACCTTTTTTCCAGACAGATGGGGAAAGCTTTCCGTAGCCGAAATTGCACCCGGTTCGGTACTCATATAGCCCCGTCATAATGTTGACACGACTGGCCATACAGATTGCGGTGCTCACATAATGTCGGTCAAACGCAACTCCGTCCCTTGCTAGTTCGTCAAGGTTAGGCGTTTTAACAGCATCGTTGCCATAACACCCCATCGTGATTGTGGCTTGATCATCAGTTAACAGCATGACGATGTTCGGGTGTGCGGATTCGGTCGCCTGAGCCAAACAAAATTGCGCCCCCTGGGGATAGCTACAGCCGAATATTAAGGCCAATAGGAGTGCTCGTAATGTCATTTTTCGGTCGCCCTTTGTCGTTGTTTTGATTTTACTCTATGTTCGGTGAACTCTTACGTTAAGATGACCGACTAAGTTATTCAATTGAATTGTAGGTTGATTAGGAAACAGTACGACCAACTTTTTCAAACGTTATCCCACCATGGAACTTCTTGTCCCAGACGCTTGAAAGAATTTTGTTGAGTCAACATTACCATGATCACTGTGGTGTTGCTTGGCTGCGAGTATGTTAACTAAGTAGATTCCTGTTTTAAAATTTTGTTTGAAGTGCTTGTCTTTCCACGTTCTGACGAAACAACTGCGACCTGGCCCCTACAGACCACGACACCAATCGATAGTGGAGAAAAAAATGGGTACGAAACTAGTTGAGCGTGGAATCACACGTTACGACATTGATGAGCAGGGAACCTATGGATTCATGATGCGTATTTCGCGTGATGGAAACCATATTAACGAATTTTTTTCGGACAAAAACAACGGTGGTAAACGCAAGGCGTTATCGGCTGCTCGAGTCCGCTACAAGGATTTAAAAGACAGTCTGCCACCGCCTAAAACTACCAAGGGCATCAAAACGGCTCGTAACCAAACTGGAATTGTTGGGGTTCACCTAGCGGTCTGCGAGTCGATTTATGGGGAAAAGTATTCCTCTTATTGTGCCTCGTGGAAGACGGCGGATGGCTCTCGCAACAAACTTAGCTTCTCCTTTAAAAAATATGGGAAAATCAAAGCTTGGGAACTCGCTTGTTTGGCTCGTCAATTAGAGTCGACTGACCGTGATCGCGTTGAAAAGCTTCATAAGAAACGTAAGAAGGCCAAGGTGAAAATCGCACCAGCGCCCAAAACTACTAACTTGGGAACAAAAAAGGCCGTCAAAAAGAAGCCGGCAACGAAGAAGAGTGCGACCAAGAAAAAAGCTTCCAAAGTCGTCGTCAGCCGAAATGGAAAACCGTTGAAAAAGAAGGTTGCTAAAAAGAAAGCCAAGAAAAAACGATAAACAACCTGGAGCATTCTTTCAGCTCTACTGTAAATTATCTTTCACTTCCACAAAAAAGCCACGCAATTGCTTGGCTTTTTTCACGCGCTCTCGCAATCAGAACCCGTCTCATTACCTCATATATTTGCAAATCATTGAATGCAAGGTTTATCTGATCAGATGGCGGGCGGATTCCAATCAGCGGGTTGATGTGCAACAGAACTTTGTCTGTGTTATTATTCGATCCTTCAGGACATTTTATGATTTAGACAGACTATTGTTAGGAAGGTCTGTTTACCTAACGATTCGGAGTAAAGATGATCAGACGATTTATTTTGGGAATCATAACGCCCGTTATGGTGGTTGCATTTTTTGTCGCACACGTTGAGCAAACAAATGCGACCGAGCAGGAAGCCGTTTCGCTTAAGGTTGGTGATGCCGCGCCCAATTGGAAATTGAAGGGAAGTGACGGGAAGACGTATCAGCTCTCAAATTACAAAGGCAAGCAGGCAGTCGTCGTGACGTGGTATCCAATGGCACTGACAGGTGGCTGAACGCTTCAATGCAAATCACTTCGTGAAAGTGGAACCGAACTGGCAAAGTATGACATCGCCTATTTTGGCGCTAGCTGCGACACGTTGGAAAAAAACAAACAGTTTGCCGAAAAACTTAAGCTCACTTATCCTTTATTAAGCGACACCGAGACCAAGGTCGCAGCTTCGTACGGCATTCTTCGCGGAACTCGCTCTAGGAGGACGACTATTTTCGTAGACAAAAACGGGAAAATTGCTCATATCGAAAACAAAGTAAATCTTCGAGATCATGGGAATCAAATTCTTGATCAATTAAAGGTCTTAAAGGTTGATCGTAAATCTGACGGAATACCGTCTGCGCCAGATAAATTTCGTAGTTCAAAATAATCTAAAGAACGCAATCGATCATTGGTCGAATACATACAAAAAGTTGGCGAGGCAGCTAAGGTTCGCCCCGACCGATCGAGGTTTGAAAGGCCGACTGTTTGCAGTTGGCCTCTTTTTTTATTCTTGGTAAAGAGTTATCTCCTGTCTTGCCGAGAATTTGGCTCTTTTCCGCGGGTTGGAAAACTACTTCGAACTAAATAAAAACCCAACAGATTTAGATTTGTCGTTTGGGGGGCTTGGGTTTCTTTGCTTGCCAAAATAAAGAATTGAGCTTCCAACACTGATGGTTTGAGGAGCTAAAAATGGGAACGCTTCGGCTTCGAAGGGCTGGCACACTCTGATAAACTTAGCGAAACGATCTAATTTAAATTTCGGAATTTCATCATGCTCCCTCGTGCTCGCGAACTATCACTGACGGTCTTTTTGTCAGCTCTGTTGATTGCATTTATTTCAGGATACACCAGTGAATCCTTGCATGCTCAGGGCGCGAGTCAGGTGGTGGTTCCGGCAGTGGCTTTGGAGTCATTACCTACTGGTGAAAGCAGTTCTCGTGCAAACCAACCTGAACAAAAAACAGAAGCTGAACTAGCAATTGATTTAATCGAACAAGCCTTTTCGAGCTCAAATGATTCGGGGCTGGTCAATGCTTTATCTAAAACTGTTAAGAAACAAAAATCAAACGCATTAATTACCAACGATGCAATTATTTTCGGGATCCTGTGCGCTATGTTGGGCATCATCTTCTGGACCTCCAGTAGTGAGTTGACGCCGTTTAAGATGTTTTACAAAGTCATCCCAATGTTATTGGTTTGTTATTTCCTGCCTTCCTTGTTGACCTTCTTTCACATTGTCGACCACAAAACATCTAATTTATATTACGTCGCGACGCGGTACCTGCTTCCGGCGACTCTGGTTCTTTTGACCCTCAGCATTGATCTTAAAGAGATCTTTCGATTGGGGCCAAAGGCACTGATTATGTTTTTGACGGGGACCGTTGGCGTAATTCTTGGTGGTCCAATCGCAGTCCTCGCCGTCGCATACTTTGCTCCCGACGTGATAGGCGTTGATGGTCCAGAAGCCGTTTGGCGGGGCCTTAGCACCGTTGCCGGAAGCTGGATTGGAGGTGGTGCCAATCAGGCAGCTATGCAGGTTGTGTTCATGACACCAGATCCGGGGGCAAGTGCCGGAACCGAGAAAAGCCTCGCCGATATGTACAGCGTGATGGTCGCCGTTGATGTTTTTGTGGCCGAAATCTGGATGATGTTTTTACTTTTGGGAGTGGGAAAAGCTGACTCGATTGATCGTTTTTTTAAAGCCGATTCTTCCAGTATCGAGCGGCTTAAACAAAAGATGGAAACCTTCAGTCAAAAGGTGGCTCGAATTCCCACCGCGACAGATCTCATGGTTATTGCAGCGATTGGTTTTGGGGCGACCGCGATCGCTCATTATGGGGGAAGTGAAATTTCCGGCTGGGTCACAGATACCATAAAATCAAACGAAACCATGGTTACCGTAGTTAACGCAGAGGGCGAGTCAATTGAAAAGGTTTTAAGTCCACTTAAGTATCTTAAGGACCTCGGCCTGGCCAGTTCGTTCTTTTGGCTGATCGTGATTTCAACGTCCATCGGTATCCTGCTGTCGTTCACCAGGTTTCGAAATTTCGAAGGAGCAGGAGCTTCGAAAATTGGCACGGTCTTTATTTTTATGTTGGTTGCTGTTATTGGAATGGGGATGGACATTCGCGCCGTGGTAGAATATCCTGGCTTCTTTTTGGTGGGTGGAATTTGGATGGCCTTTCATGTCGGCCTGATGTTTTTCATGGGGTGGCTCATTCGCGCGCCGTATTTTTTCCTCGCTGTCGGCAGCAAAGCCAATATCGGAGGTGCCGCCAGTGCACCAGTTGTCGCCGCTGCTTTTCACCCCGCGTTGGCTCCGGTCGGGGTCCTGCTGGCAGTACTAGGTTACGCGTTGGGAACTTATGGCGCGATGGTTTGCGCGTGGATGATGCAAGCCGCGACGCCCGTCGGACCATAAATAGTCAAAAGGGACGGTCGCTATTTTTCTGCCGCCCAGCTGTCTCATTCTTTAAAAAATCGGCCATAACCGGTCGATGATCTGATTCCCCCGTTTCGTTGATGTCGGCTTTTTGAACGACGCTGCACCTCCTTGGAGTTGAGGCAAAGATTAAAACGATTTCCTGTTTTAGATTCATGGAAGGGAAAGTAAAACGGCCTGCCTTCGTCTTTTTTGCTTTGATGAGCTCCTTCCCCCGTAGTTTGTCGGATCGCGATTGAGGGGAATCTGGAAATCGCCCAGTAATAGATGAGGCATCTAGATGAGGCATCTTGATTGGGGCGAGAAACAACTTGATCGCCTTTGCCTGAGTAAATGTAAAACTTGTCATTAGCGACCCAGTCCAAATGAATATTTTCAAGGATGAGCGAACGGTTATCCGTCAAGCTCGCTTCGATACCTAACGTGACGTGCGGTTAATGGCCCTTCCATCTTGCCCGCCTTGGAATTCCATAAAAGGTGAGAACGCGACATGCATCCTCAATGCGCTTGCCAATTCTTGTGCCTGATTGATAGTTGGATTTTGTCAAGATCTTTCTCAGAAGCGGCACACGCAACAAGCATCACATTTGATTTGTCAACGCCCCGATGCGCGGCGATCCAAATGTCAGCGTGGCAAGCCAGCCCTACCCAAAAAAAGCAGGCGGGTCTTATCAGGAAATTTGATCAAGCTGCCGTTGCATTTATATTTCTCGAAAACCGATATGTATTCGATAATTGGGAAACGGTGATAATACGGTAGGTTGGTCCCGCGTGCTTGATAATTGAATCAAAGAGTCTCGGAAATCAATTCACCCGATCCGTACGTTTCCTGCATGGCAACGATATCCGCTTTCGACTGCCGAATGACAACGATGACCTTTCAATTTGCCATCTTCCCGCCCGCCGTGCCAAAAGAGCGAAATGAAAAGACCGAAAAAACGCCCTCCGATAGTGAGCGACAATTTGGCCATAGAGGACACCTTCACTCCGTTCCGCAGTCCTGCACCGCGCATTTGAATTGGGTTGATTCGACAAAATTAATTGGACGAGCCCGCTGTTTTGATGTAGGCGTTTTTTCTTATTTTGCCGTTAGCGTCAATCTGAATATGTTTAACTTCTGCTTTTTCATCATTTACCCAGAGTGACGTGCCATCAAATTTAACCACGACCCCTCCACTAAACGTCACCACATCGCTGGCTGCCAATTGGGCGGAGACAAATTCACCTAGAGATGCATCGCCCTCAGAGCCATCTGTTCCCAGTGGCCCATCAGCCGTAGAGTAACTTTCAACTCTCAAATACGACCAAATGTGCTGCTGCTGATTACCCACCCAAAGGTGAGTATGGCGAGATTCAGACTCCGACGAACAGCCAAAGGTGCTAATGACGACTAGGCTGAATATGAAAATTCGGCAATTGAGACGGCGCATGGTTGAGGGGAACAAGAGTTTGGCCTGCAGGACTATTTATTTTTTTGTTTTACTAATAACTCAATCGACCGGACTTCAATTTTCATTTCCTGCCCGCCGTGTAATTGTAAAGCGAATTTGCCTTCTTTGCGTCCTTTCGGATCAATCAGGTCACAAGCCAAAATGTCGCCAACGTGCGTAACGATGCGATCACCGTGAACTGAAACCACCATCGTTGACCATTCCGAACCCTGATGTGCTTTTTCCCATTGCTTCTTCCGGGTCTTCTGGCGATCCTCAGCAAATACGTCGAAGTAGTGAAGTGGCTTAACGAGCCATTGTCGTCCGCCGGTTTCGTAGAGACCGCCAATCAATGGCGAGTTTTCTAATTCTGCCTGAATCCCCGCTATGGCGACATTCGAGTCGTTTGCTTCACTGCGAAAGTAAAAGCCGCTATTGCCTGCAGTCAATCGAAACGAAAGTCGAACCGTGAAATCTGAATAGGATTTTTCGCTTATTAACAGCCCATGCCGTTTTTCGGTTTTGGAACTTGTTCCGAGCAAGACACCATCTTTAAGTTCCCATTGGCCGCCTCCAATCGCCTTCCAGCCATCCATGCTCGATCCATCAAAGATTTTTTCCCAAACGTGTTTTCCCTGATCGGCCACTTTGATGTTGCGAAAACGGTATTTTTGATCTTTTTCGCCGTGGTGTTGTAATCCAATACGCCCCACCAGATCGACGGGGTCATAATAGTCAGTTGTCAATTGATCGTTGACGAAAAACTGAAGATGATCGCCCTCGGCGACAATTCTGTACTTATTCCAATCTGTCTTCTTGAACGCATCTTGAACCTCAGGCTGGTCTTTTAAGGGGTTCAACCACTTTCGTCTTCCCTCGTCGTACAAGCCACCAGACCATTTTCGATCGGTTGGATCTGCCTCGGCTTGATAGCCGTAAACCCTGTTTTTCGCCTCTTGTCCCCGAACCATGAATCCGGAATTCGATTTACCGGGCGGCAATCTGACCTCCGCTTCGAAGACGTAGTCTCCGTAAACCTTGTCGCTCATCAAAAAGAATTTTTTCTGAGCAACTAATTGGATCTCACCATCGGCGACCTCGACGTTTCCCCAATCAAATGGATTATGCCAGCCGCTGACCGTCGTGCCATTGAAAATTGACTTGAGTTCTACGGGGTCTTTGTCTTGTGAAAGGGTTTGGCCAACCAACGCAAGGCCAAAATACACAATCATTCCAATTCGAAGCATTAACATTCCCTCGTTTCCTGACGCAAGTCGACAATTTTTACCAAGATATAGTTTAACCAACAAATGCCACAAACCAATTCGCAGTGAAGCCGCCAGACGCCATCTAAAAACTTAATTCTGCGGGAAATGCGGGAAGCAGTAAAAGATCAAGAAAAACTTTTTTTTAAAAAAAGTAATTTTTCGAAAGTGTTTTAACTCAGCAAATGAATTTTGTTTGGCCCAGCATGTTTCCCCCAAACTTCAGATAAGGGAAGACGAATCGCCAAACTGCTCGTGAAGTCGTCATTTGCGAAGGCAAATGCATGTTGAAAGCCAAAATAATTGTTATGCGCGTTTTTGAATTTGAATCATATAATCCGTTCAACATCAAACTTTCCCAACAGTAGATCCCATGTCCACAACTTCTCAACAAAAAACGGAAGCCAATCCAACAACCACTGAGCGGATAACCGGCTCGGAAGCAGTGGTAAGATGCCTGATCGCAGAAGGGGTTGATCTGCTTTTCGGCTATCCCGGCGGTGCTATCATGCCCGTTTACGATGAGTTGTATAAGTACAAAGACGAACTTCATCATGTGCTGGTGAGGCATGAGCAAGGCGCGACCCATGCTGCCCAAGGTTACGCCCGAGCATCGGGGCGTGTTGGAGTTGCGATCGCCACCTCTGGCCCTGGAGCCACCAACCTGATTACTGGCGTTGCGGACGCCATGATTGATTCAACCCCGATGGTGTGCATTACGGGGCAAGTGCCAAAAGATTTGCTCGGTTCCGACGCGTTCCAGGAATGCGACATCATAGGCGTTTCAATTCCTGTCTCAAAATGGGGATTTCAGATTACGGAAGCCTCAGAAATTCCCGCCGTTTTTGCCAAGGCATTTTACGTCGCCAAGTCAGGTCGGCCAGGACCGGTTGTGATTGACATTACCAAAAATGCTCAATTTGGTGAGTTCGATTTCTCTTACGAGCCGTGCACTAACATTTCAACTTACGTGCCGCGCCCCATTCTCAAGAAAGAAAAACTTCAGGAGGCAGCAGACCTGATCAACAATGCGGAAAAACCTTATGTCCTATTTGGCCAGGGGGTCATTCTTTCAGAGGCGGAGGCTGAACTTAAAGCACTTGTTGAGAAAGCCGGAATCCCTTCTGCCTGGACCATCATGGGGCTGTCAGCCATGGATACCGATCATCCGCTCAATGTCGGAATGCTGGGGATGCACGGTAACTACGGCCCCAATGTAATGATTAATCAATGTGACGTCATGATTGCAATCGGCATGCGGTTTGATGATCGAGTGACGGGAAATCTCTCCAAGTTTGGCAAACAGGCCAAAGTAATCCACATTGAAATTGACCGCTCGGAAATCGACAAAAATGTGAAAACGGACGTAGCGATTCATGGCGATGCAAAAGAGGCCATGGCATCCTTGCTACCATTGATTAAAGAACAGCAACATGAATCTTGGCTTCAAGAATTCCGGGATTGCGACCAAAAGGAATACGAAATAGTCATTAAAGATGAATGCGAACCAACGGATTCAACCCTAACGATGGGCGAAACGATTAAAAAGCTCAATGAGGTGACCGGGGGAAACGCAATCATCGTTACCGATGTTGGTCAGCACCAGATGGTGGCGTGTCGGTACGCCGAATTTAGACAATCCAAAAGCAACATCACGTCTGGCGGTCTCGGCACAATGGGCTTTGGATTGCCCGCGGCAATTGGCGCTAAATTAGGGGCCCCGGAACGCGATGTGATTTGTGTCGTAGGAGATGGCGGCATCCAAATGACCATCGAAGAGCTAGGCGTGATCCTGCAAACGGATGTTCATGTCAAAATCTTGTTATTGAATAACGAGTTTCTCGGCATGGTCCGGCAATGGCAGCAACTTTTCTTTGACAAGCGATATTCGGCAACGGAGATGGTTAACCCTAATTTTCAGTTGATAGCAAAGGCTTACGACATCGAGTCAAATAAGGTTTCGGAACGAGAAAACCTGTCTGATTCACTGAAAAAGATGATTGAACATGACGGTGCCTATTTGCTTGAAGTCATGGTAGGCAAAGAAAATAATGTTTTCCCAATGGTTCCTGCCGGTGCTGCCGTGGCAGACATTCGTCTCGAATGACAGCAGCTTTGCTGGCTCTCGAACTTCGTGTTCTTCTTCATTAAAACCCTAACCCAACTAACAATCATGTCCAAAGAAAATTTCACGTTTGCTGTTTTCAGCGAGAACAAAGCGGGCTTGTTGCAGCGCGTGGTTTCTGGGTTTACTCGTCGCAAAATTAACATCGAAAGTTTGACGGTTTCGGAGAGCGAGGTTCCTGGGATTCACCGCTATACGATTGTGGTTGAAGGTCTCGACGAAGCGCTGGTAAAAAAGGTTTGCACCGCACTTGAAAAACAGGTCGATGTTCAAAAGGCATTTTACTATCGCGAGTCTGACATTATTTACCGCGAAATCGCAATGTACAAAGTACGAGCCGAGTCCATGAAAGAAGGCAGTCCTGGACTCGCGATCGTCGACAAACATCATGCAAGAATCCTCAGCGTCGAAGAAGGGTTTACCGTGATTCAAAAGACGGGCCGTCGTGAGGCAACCCAGGCGTTGTTTGTTGAGCTCGAGCCCCACGGCATTCTGGAATTTGTGCGTTCCGGAAGGATCGCCATTTCACGTCCTATGAAGCAACTCAAAACGTATCTTGATGAATTAGCGTTGGCTTCGACCCACTAGTGATCTTTCTCGTTTGGCAAAAACTCATGGAGTCTACTTATTGTGCCCATTTGACGGGGCCTTGGATTTTGGGATGCCACCTTTGCTGCTCCAGGAATCTGCTACACAGTGTCGGCCGAACTTTTCTGGCTACTTTCGAGCTCCAAAAAACAACCAATCGGTCTGCTCTTCATTGATGAGATCGTTAAACACGGTGACCTGTTCGACTTCTACATCAACAAATACTTTTTTCATGTTGTCCAACAAAGGCGTATCCTCAGCGTAAGACCAAATCCCCATCACACCATTTGCGTTTAAGTGGGAAGCTGCCCTGTTCAAACCAGCTTCAGAATAAAATCCATGGCTTTGTTCGCCCAGAACATCTTCTGGGGAATGGTCAACGTCAATTGCAATCAGGTCATAACGGGATGATACGATATGTGCCGTATCGTCTCGAGGTTGCAATTCTTCCCGCGTCAATCGCGAATAAACGTCGTCATGAACTAATTTCATTCGCGGAGGTGCTTCTTCCATCGCAAAGTTCAATTTGGGCGCCAGTGGGATTAGGCCATTTTTTGTCCAGTTGATCACCTGAGGCAGAAATTCAACGACTTCCACATGCGTGACTGCTGGACAGTTCAACGCTTCGTTGGCAGTGTAACCAAGCCCCAAACCTCCTACCAACACGTGCAGCTCACATTGGCCTTGAGGCAGCCGAGCTTTCGCCCGCTTTAAGCCGCTCGAACTAAGCACTCTTTCAGATTCGGTCAAATAGCTGCTCATCAGGAACTCGTTATCGAGTGTCACCTCGGTCACCAAGGTTCCTGGCTTCGAAAGTAATTCGCGGCGGCGGAGACACAGCGTTCCAAGCGGGGTCGGTTCGTATGCAAGTATTTCGATGCTTGGCATGGCAATGATCCAGTTCACGAATTGAGAATAGGCATGTATTCATTTGAGGAGCGAATCCATCCTACGGTAATTTCGATCGTTTGCGAAATCACCCGTGAAATTAATTGGCCGAGAACGTAGTTCTCGCCATAAAAGTTAAGGTGTTGAATGAACTGGGCCAAATAAAAACATGTGTTGCCACACCGCATGTTTTGAATTCACTAACGCAATCAAAAACGAGCCGTGAGAAATTTAGACTTTCAAGTCTTTGAAAACACTGGGATCAAACTTTGCTTCCCCCAATTCAGCGGTCTCTAGCTGAAAACTAGAGTTCGATGCTGCGCGAACTGGTGGATGACACGATGTAAGTTTGTTCAATTGCCTCCTTTTTTATCGAATTCGTAGGTGGCTAATGAATCATGCTCCTTTTTTGTTTAAACTTGCGGCTTGAAAAAACTAACTCAACCCCTTGGCCGTTCCTATGAGCCCTCGCTTCATCCGTGTACCGAACCTTGGTGACCTCGGGTCATTTTTAGTTGGCTTCATCGTCTTTGGCATCCATTTCGCTTCTGCAGATGCTCAAAATGGGGTCGAACTGAAACAAGGTGATCATATTTGCTATATCGGCAACACCACCGCCGACCGCATGCAGCATCACGCGTGGCTAGAAACTTATATCACCGCTTTGCATCCTAACCACGACCTGACCTTTCGTAATCTTGGCTTTGCGGCGGACGAACTTAAAACCCGTCCCCGCTCGATGAATTTCGGCGACCCCAATCAATGGCTTGCCAAATGCAAAGCCGACGTAATTTTTTGCTTTTTTGGATATAACGAGGCACTCAAAGGTCCGACCGGATTGCCTCAATTCAAAAAAGATCTTGACTCAACCATCGAGCAAATGAAGACGCAGAAATACAACGGAGAATCAGCACCGCGCTTGGTATTTTTTTCGCCCATCAATCATGAGGATTTAAACAGTAAAAACTTGCCAGACGGTACGGAAAATAATCTAAACCTAAAGCTTTACACAGAACTGATGCGAGAGGTATGTGCTGACAAGAACGTTGCTTTTTTTGATTTATTTCAAATCTCGAAAGATCTGTACGCACAACACGAACAGCCGTTGACGATGAACGGCATCCATTTGTTGGAGTTCGGCAACAAGGTTCTGGCCCAAAAATTAATTCCTGAATTATTCCCCCGTAAGGCGATACCCACGGACGCAGCTGTCAAAAAATTGCATGAGGCAATTCTCGACAAGAATTACCACTGGTTCAGCCGGTACCGTGTCGTCGACGGTTACAACGTTTACGGTGGCCGGTCTCAGCTCTCTTGGTTCGATCAGTCTAACTTTGACGTGATGCTTCGAGAGATGGAGATCTTTGACATTAAAACGGCGAACCGGGACGCGAAAGTCTGGGCCGTCGCCAAGGGAGATGATTTCACGGTTCGAGACGACAATCTTCCCGATGAGTTAATTGTTAAGCCAAACAAGGTCGGACCCTTGGAGGGTGGGAGATGGCCCTATTTAGGCGCCGAAGAAGCAATCAAAAAAATGACGGTTCACAAAAACATGAAAGTGAACGTGTTCGCTTCCGAAGAGATGTTTCCGCGATTAATTAACCCAGTACAAATGTCTTTCGACACCGACAGTCGGCTTTGGGTTGCAGCCTGGGAGTCCTACCCCCATTGGAACCCAACTCAGCAACGCAAGGATTGCATCATGATCCTTCCTGACGACGACGGTGACGGGGTTGCCGACCAGTGCAAAGTTTTCGCAGACGGATTAAATACAGTGACGGGATTCGAATTTTGGGGAGGCGGGATTCTCGTTGCCGCAGCTCCAGAAATCTGGTTCCTTAAAGATACCGATGGCGACGACAAAGCCGATGTGAAAATTCGAATGCTGCAAGGCCTTTCCAGTGCAGACTCTCATCACTCCGCCAATGCAATGATCGTTGGCCCGGATGGCTGGCTTTACTTCTCGCGGGGTATCTTTAACGTTGCCAATTTTGAAACGCCCACCCAAACATTTCGTTCCGGGCAGTCGGGGGTTCATCGTTTTAATCCAAGAACCTTTGAGTTCGAGTTTCACTTTCCAATCGGGCCCAATCCGCATGGAGATATTATTGACCAATGGGGATACCAGTTCGCTAACGATGGAACGGGGGGGACCGGAAGTTACATCAATATCGGCAAAGGGGTGGGCAATAAACAGTGGTTCAAGAAGCGAGTGCGACCGGTTCCATCCAATGGGATACTCTCGAGTAGCCATTTTCCAGAGGAAAACGATGGAAACTTTTTGATCAGTAACGCAATCGGTTTCTTGGGAGTTCTCCAGCACA
This sequence comes from Mariniblastus sp., assembly GCA_029247405.1. Taxonomy (GTDB): domain Bacteria; phylum Planctomycetota; class Planctomycetia; order Pirellulales; family Pirellulaceae; genus Mariniblastus. The sequence continues at coordinate 5,082 of JAQWLH010000164.1, read as the reverse complement.
AAGTCACGTACGACGGGGCCGATATCAAGGCCACCGAAATTGAGCCTATCGTATATTCCGCTGATCCTAATTTTCGCCCAAGTGACATGGAGGTTGGGGGCGACGGGGCGTTATACATTGCTGATTGGCATAACACGCTAATTGGCCATATGCAACACAATATGCGTGATCCCAATCGCGACCACATGCATGGCCGGATTTACCGTGTTACTTATGAGGGACGCCCGCTGGTCAAAGCGCCAAAAATGAAAGGCAAACCGATCTTGGAAGTGTGCCAAAACTTCTTTTCCAAAGAAAATGGGACACGGTATCGAGCGCGTCTGGAGCTCAGTGGTCGCAACACTGACGACGCGACAGCACAAGTAAGTTCGTTTGCGTCATCGCTTGATCCAGCCAATGACGCCGATGATCGAGATGAAGCACAAGCTTTGCTTGAATGCCTGTGGGTGTTTGAAGAGCATCGCGTTGTTAATCTTGCGTTGGCCGAAAAAGTCTTTCAAGCAAAGGAACCGCGAGTGCGGGCTGCGGTGATTCGAACTCTGGGGCATTGGGCGGGGCGAATGCAAAATTGGGAGTCGCTTTTGATGCGGGCTGCAAAAGACCAATCGGCGTTGGTTCGTGCTGAGGCCGTCAAGGCCGCCGTCGACCTCGGCGGGATCGCTGGAGCCGAAGCGATATTTACCGTTGGTGCGTTAGAGCTCGATCCCGAATTAGACACGGTTTTAAAGTTCGCCAAATCCAAGCTGAACATTGATTCGATGGTCAAACAGATGATGGCCACTGGGGAAAAATTGTCACCTGCTGCCCGTGCTTATGTCTTGGCCACCGGATCAGCCAACGATCTTGAAAAAATTGGTCCGGGGGTCGAAGTGTATCGTGCAATTTTGTCGCGAACGAAAGCGACAAAAAAACAACTCGCCTCTGCTCTTGCAGGATTGTCATCTCTGACAACCCAACCTGAAACTAAGTTATTAGTGGATTTGATCGAGCAAGAACAAAATTTGCCCAACGGCAACGTGGTTGGACTCGGCCAATTAATGGCCTCTCAACCCATGGAAGCACTTAAATCAATCCAAGCCGAAGTTGAAAACCTAGCGATTAATGGCGCCACCCCTGAAGTAAAACGTCTAGGGTATGCGGTCTGGGTGGCTGCATCAGGGCCGGGCGATGCGTTTCTCGCTGCGACCAAGTCAAAAGAACGTTTGCGAGATTTTCTAGATGCTGTCCCTGCGGTTAATGAACAAGCCCGTGGGGCATTGTTCGGGAAAGTAAAGTCGTTGCTGTTTGAATTGCCAAAGAATCTAGAAGCCGAGGGTTCCGAAGCACTTAGACTGAACGGAGTGTCTGCCGGTTATGCAACTCCCCATGGTGCCAATGCGACCAATGAAACATTGGATGCCAGAAAGGTATCTGATTCTGCGACCATCAAGAAGTTTGGAATGTATGTTCCCGACGGTAAACCTCGCGATCAATTTTTCAATGTATTGAAAGCATCCATTGATATTCCAAAATCAGGCACATACACATTCTATACCGCTTCGGATGACGGTTCCCGGCTTTATATTGGAGAGACAAACGTCGTCAATAATGATGGGCCGCACGGCATTGTTGAAAAATCAGGAACAATTGCGCTGTCGGCAGGGCTGCATCCGATCCGAGTCAATTACTTTGACTCGGGCGGTGGCGACGGACTCAGTGTTAGCTGGCAAGGGCCTGGGATCAAAAAGCAGGAGATTCCGGCAGAACGATTATTCATCTCCGGTGGTGAGACTTTACACGAAGTAGCCATTCGAGCCTTGCCTTCGATACCTGGCCACGAAAAGGAGAAATTCTTAGCCCTCAGTCAATTGGTGGCCTCCGGAAAGTTTGAATCCACGGCAATCAGCGCACTCAGCCAAATTCCAAAAATCGGCTGGAGCAAAAGCGAGATAAAACCACTAGTGAATAACATTATTGGTCACCTGAGCAGTCTCCCCGCGAGTCGCAGAACCAGTGGTGCAGCTTTAGTGGCAACTCGTTTTGCCCGATCATTGGCTGACATACTTCCTGTCTCGGACAAGAACGATATTGAGAGCCGTTTGGGTAATCTTGATGTCAGAGTAATCGCCATCGGCACCGTCCCGCACCGGATGATATATGACAAGGAAATGATTGTGGTCGAAGCAGGTAAGCCTGTTGAATTTCGGTTTTCCAATACGGACTCAATGCCACACAACTTTGCCGTCGTAAAACCAGGCTCTTTGGCCGAGGTGGGCGAACTTGGTGAAACAACGGGCCGTGATGCAGACGCGATGGCCCGCGGATATATCCCGCAATCGGATATGGTGATGGTCGGTAGTAAACTACTTCAGCCAGGGGAAGAGCAGGCAATTGCCTTCGCCACTCCTACCGAACCCGGAGTTTATCCATACGTTTGCACTTATCCGGGACACTGGCGGCGCATGTATGGAGCTCTTTACGTGGTGCCCAATTTCGAGAGCTATTCACTAAAGCCAGAGGAATATCTTGCCAGCCTTGAATTGCCGATCAAAGATGATTTGTTGGCGCGGAATTCACGCGGACAACAATGGACTTATGACGATTTGATCGGTGATACGAAGATGATGATGGGACGTTCACACGAAGTCGGTAAAGCCAGCTTTCAGGCCGCCAATTGTATTGCCTGTCATCAGTTTGGTGGTCAAGGACAAAACTTCGGACCGGACCTGATGACTTTGGCAGATGACAAACGAACGAAGGAACATATTCTTCGCTCGATTATTGAACCGTCAAAAGATATTGATGAAAAGTTTGCCTCGACCACTTTATTGCTTGAGTCCGGGAAGACCGTTTCTGGATTAATCATGGAAGAAGATGACGACGTCGTCAAAATAGTGATCGATCCGCTTGCCAAAGATCAAGCGACGATCGTTAGTCAGGATGAAATCGAGGCAAGGAAGAAATCAACGGTCTCGCCGATGCCCATGGGGATGGTCGATAAACTTTCACGCGAAGAGATTATCGACCTAGTGGCATACATTATTTCCAAAGGGGATATGAAACACAAAATATTTGATGGTGGACATGATATGTCGCACCAGAAATAGTGTGGCTTGCTTCTGTGGAAAACTCGAGTTTTTCAATGGACAAAGCTGGGGTTGAAAATTCCAATCGCAAATTCGGATTTTTGATCATGAACGAACGCAGCGTTCAATCGGGTGTAGGTTGATATTGATTGGAAGTGAATCATGCAGAACTCCCCAGAGGTGTCATTGAAAGCGGGCGATATCAGGATGGGGTAGTGGATTTTTATAAAATAATAGGTGCTTACAACTGGTTCTTGCGTGGAGCAGGTTTGTTTAATTTGCTTCGCGTGTTTGCCCGCTCGCACTTCTACACTTGAAAACAAATCCCGAGTAGGTTTGCCAAGCCCTGACGAATCCGGAAGATCCTGTTACGATAATCACCTTGATCTACCTATGGAGTGACGATGAAAAAAATTTGCCTTGTAGTAATATTGTTCCTGTTTGTGTCACACGCGGCTGAGGCAAGAGCGCAAAACAGGAACAATCAGACGGACAAGCAGCCCAATATTCTTTGGCTATTTCAAGAAGATCTTTCACCATGGCGAGGCTGTTACGGCTACGACATTCAAAAAGGCCACACCCCAACACTCGACGCGATGGCTGCTAGTGGCGTACGTTTTTCAAGAGCATTTGTGCCTGCACCGGTCTGCTCCATTTGTCGCTCTGCGATCATTACGGGAGCAAACCAAATTCGTTTTGGGGCGCATGAACATCGTTCAAGACGCGGTGAAGCCGTTTTGCCATTGCCCAATGAGATGAAAACAATCCCAGAACTGATGACCGAGAGCGGATATTTTAGTTTTAATGTTGGCAAAACAGATTACAACTTTGAGCACTCAAAAATCTATCAGCCGATTCCTAAGCGTGAAAAATATCCGTGGCGACTACGTAAAAAGGATCAACCCTTTTTTGGCCAAATTCAATTAAAAGGTGGCAAGCTTAACACGGCTAAATTTAAGGACAAAACGGATCGCTCCGAAGTTTCGATTCCCGGCGATTATCCGCAAAATGACCTGTATCGCGAGGTCGTCGCCGAGCATTTTGATTCTGCAAGAATGGATGATGGAATCATTGCAGGAATTTTAAATCGCTTAGAAGAAGATGGGCTAATCGACTCAACCATTGTCGTCTACTTTTCTGACCACGGTGCCAACAACTTGGTGCGTCATAAACAACAGCCAACCGAAGGTGGTTCGCACGTTCCATTTATTATCAGTGGCCCTGAGCCCTGGGTTCCAGCGGCCTCTGTGCGAGACGACCTTGTTTCGATGCTGGATCTTTCAGCGACAACTCTATCGTGGGCGGGGATCAAACAGCCCAAGTGGATGGAGGGGCAAGATCTGTTTGGTGAAAAAATAGTACCTCGAGAATTTGTTGCAACCGCCCGAGATCGCTGTGACCACACGATCGATCGAATCCGAAGCATTCGCACCGACCGCTTTCGTTACACACGCAACTATATGCTTGATCGAGTTCTCCTCCAGCCGCAGTACCGAGACAGTAAACCTTTCGTCACCGACATTCGGTCCGCTTACGCCAAAGGGACGTTGGCCCCCATGCTTGCAAAAATTTACTTTGGCGAACGACCGTACGAAGAACTCTATGATGTCAAAACTGATCCAGCCCAGTTAAACAACCTAATTGACAATTCTGATTTTCAGGAACAAGTTTCGCAACACCGTCAATTGATGGACAACTGGCTTGCCAAAGGAGATTCTGGCGCAGGTGACGAACCCGCAATTGAACTCGAGATGGCCAGTAACAAGAAATGGGGGGCCGGCGTTAATTACGAATATGAGGCTATCCGTAAAGACTCCGATGGCGACGGACTATCGGACGAATGGGAAAAAATAAACGCCCGCAATCCGCTAGACGCTAAATTGCAATTTGAATTTGATTGTGGCGGCTGGCAAACCGAGGGATGGAAGCCCAAGGGCAAAATTGACAATATTGCGGGGCGACAGGGCTTTTTAGATTTTAATCTAGAGGACGGAAGCGGCGGAATCGAACGAAATGG
>JAQWLH010000134.1 GCA_029247405.1 Mariniblastus sp. | reverse complement strand
CACGGATTCGGCTGTCTCTTCTTCGACCACCGACTCATCTTCAACTGTTTCAGCAGCGTCATCAACAAAAGCTGGTTTTTGGCTCGTCTGCTTGACTCGATCGTGCACACCAACAAATTCCAAGATCGCCTGAGCACCCGCATCACCCAATCGCGGCTTGGCAACTTTTAGAATACGCGTGTAGCCACCTTGACGATCTTCGAACCGGTAAGCAATATCGTCGAACAGAATTTCGACTGCTTCTTTATCCCGCAGCAAAGAAAAAGCACGACGACGAGCAGTGATTGCTGGAGCAATTGCGGCGTTCCACTTTTGCCAGCCTTCGCCTTCACGCCATGTCTTCCACTCTCCCGAGTTACGGTCTGCCGTGGTTTCGAGTTCTTCAGCCGCGTTGATTGCCGGAATCGCCTTCTTGGCAATCGTGATGCACTTTTCAACCAAAGGTCGAACTTCTTTAGCCTTTTGAACGGTCGTCACCACTCGCCCTTTGTGACGGGGTGGGTTTACAACGGTCGTTCCATCAGCTTGTTTCAGGCCTTCGTAAAAGGATTCATCGCGCTCGGTCAAAAAAAGACTCGCAGCGAGGTTTCGCAGCATTGCTTTTCGATGACTGGAAGTCCGGCCGAGCCGTCTTCCTTTTTTCTTATGTCTCATTGGTACACCAAAAGTACGTTTTTATTTGTATCTATGTTTTGAATTAAGTAATGGTCGGAGCAGGCGGAACCTTCATTCCAAGATGCAGACCCAACTCACCAAGCAATTGGCGAACTTCAATCAGCGTCGTTTCGCCAAAGTTGCGGATTTCCATCAACTGATCTTCGTTTCGCTGAACGAGATCTCGAACGGTTCCGATTCCAGCATACTCGAGACAGTTACTGGCTCGAACGGAGAATCGCAACTCTGAAATTGGCATATTCAATTTGGCTTCGAGAGCCGCATCAATGCCACCTTTGCTGCGAGGTTGCGAGTGAACCTGGGCACCAAGTTCAGAGTACTGAACGAAAGGATTGAGGTGCTTACGCATGATCTTGGCAGCTTCGACCATTGACATCTCTGGTTGAATCGAACCGTTGGTCCAAATCTCTAAAGTCAATTTGTCGTAGTTGGTTTTTTGGCCGACACGAGTCTCTTCGACATCGTAGCGAACACGAGTGACGGGGCTGTAAACAGCGTCGATCGGAATGATCCCGATTTCATGATCGCGACCACTGTGTTCGGTTGCTGGAACGTAGCCACGTCCATTTTCCACGACCATTTCCATCATGAACGGAACATCGTCAGTCAAAGTGACCAATGTATGGTCAGCGTTGATGATGTCGACTTCACCGCCGGTCTGGATGTCGGCACCCGTGATTGGGCCGGCAGTGTCCTTCTCAATTGTGATGACCTTCATCTGATCGGAATGGTTTTTGACAACCAACGATTTGACGTTCAAAACGATATCCGTGACATCCTCAAGAACGCCGGGGATCGAAGAAAACTCGTGGTTCGCACCACGGATTTTAAGTTGGGTCACCGCACTACCTTCCAAGCTGGAAAGCAGAACTCGGCGAAGGCTGTTACCAACCGTCGTACCGAAGCCCCTCTCGAAAGGTTCAGCTGTGAACTTTCCGTAGGTGCTGGTAAGTGTCTGACGATCGCAATCTACAACGCTTGGTAATTCCAAACCGCGCCAACGAACGTGCATGTGGATCTCCGATGTTTGTTAGTCGTAATGGCCGAAGCCAACGGACAAATTGTAATGAACGATGAAAAGTTGGCTTTCCGCAAAGCCAACCTTGAGGGGGGCTGCCAAGTTCAAAATCGAACCGGCATGATTAGTTAGACGCGTCGCTTTTTCCGTGGTCGGCAACCATTGTGAGGAATCGGAGTGCAATCCTCAATCGACTTGATGTTCAAGCCCGCTGCCTGCAGTGCGGTGATCGCACTCTCGCGACCACTACCAGGGCCTTTGACGCGAACGTCAATTTCTTTGACGCCAAACTTCAACGCCTTGTCCGCCGCTTGCTGAGCAGCACTTTGCCCCGCAAAAGGCGTGCTTTTTCGACTGCCCTTGAACCCACAAGTACCTGCACTAGCCCAACAAAGCGTCTCGCCCTTGGTGTCAGTGATCGTGACTGTGGTGTTATTAAAAGTCGCTTGAATGTGAGCAATTCCGTAAGTCACATTTCGGCGAACTCGTCGCTTTTTGGTTGTCTTTGCCACTTCTAGGTTTCTCCGCTTTCTTGTTACGCCAAGAGGCGCTCTGTATCAAATCTTTGGATTGGTGGTTGCCTTTGAATCAAAGAATCTACTTGAGATCCTTAACACCCTTCTTACCTGCAACAGTCTTCTTCGGGCCTTTTCGTGTTCGGGCATTCGTTTTCGTTCGCTGGCCTCGACACGGCAAACCAACACGATGGCGAATTCCGCGGTAACAACGAATATCGCGCAAACGACCGATGTTTTGCTGAACTTGCCGACGCAGTGGACCCTCGACGGTGTAGTCACGCTCGAGGATCGTTGAGATACGGCTGATTTCTTCCTCAGTCAAATCTCGTGCACGCTTGTCTTGGTCAACACCAGCTTTATGACAAAGGTCACGAGCCGTTTGGTTGCCAACTCCGTACAAGTAGGTCAGTGAAATGACAGCTTTTCTGTCATTAGGAATGTCAACACCCAGCAAACGTGGCATACGATTTCTCCAAAGTCCGACTTATTAGTCAGACACATCTAATGAAATATTTCTTAAGCGAGCTTTAGTAACTTCGGAAACGACGAAACGATAAAGACACAAATTTGGTGAATTCCGTTCAATTTGAGTACGAAACCACCTAGTACAATCAATCCATTGGCATTCAGACTCAGATCCATCGAGTCCTAAAATTCGACACAATCTCGGCAAAAAACCAGAGATTTAAGCGTTTGTGCCCACGAATTCCAATTGTTTGACTAACCCTGACGCTGTTTGTGACGCGGGTTGGTGCAAATCACGTAGACCCGGCCTTTTCGGCGGACTACTTTACAGTTCTCACAAATTCGCTTTACGCTAGCGCGGACTTTCATCGAAGCTTTTCTCGCTTTTAATCGCCTTGGTTAAAGCCCACCAGTATAGGAATTTTTAGGCCAATATCACAAGGCCCAATCTTTGCTATTTCACGAATTTCACAGATCGTTTGCTTGAGGACAAAGTCCCCCATCTTTCAACTGGACCAACAACTCAAATTGACCGCCCCCTGACTCCCCACTACAAACCCCTGACTACCAAACTTTGCCCCAATAAAACCGTATAGTGCGGTTGAACACCCCCAACACACATGAAATTGCTCGATCCCAAGCTCATCCATCAAGGTTGGCCCACCCAAGCCTTGGCCCCGTCGCCAATGAAACGACGCCGTTTTCGAAGAATCGGTCGAGTTCGGAATCATTAAAATCAGCTTTTCGAGCCCGGCCAATCGTCAATTCTGAAGGAATGCGCGGCTTATTTGGCCTAAATCGATGATTTGAATCGAGCAGACCCTACGATTCGGTAATCTTTCCGGCGATACCCAAACGGGATCGGCAATGCCAGCTCACCTATTTCTAACGCGTGGTCAGGCCAACCTCGCGCCAATAAGAAGATTCACTCAGGCAGATGATTTGATCGCCCCAAGGTGGAACCACCGACTGCAGTTCCAAACCCCTTGAACTCCCGCTAACAAAAGCTCGTGATTTCAACAGCTGGCCATGCAAGATTTAGCAATAGCATCACACCGCTAATCCCAAAAACTGTCGCTCTCCGCGGATTAAACCAACAGGCTCTGCCAAAGATACCAACTCGCGACCGTTGCATACGGCCTCCACTTTTCAGCGACCTCTACAATCTTCTGGGAATCAGGCAATTCAGCGAGTCCGTAATTTTGCTTAACAGCATTCTTCAATCTCATATCATCGTTCGGAAGAATATCCTGTCGACCTAAAGAGAACATCAAGAACATCTGCACGGCACCACGATCAAGCCCGATAATTTGCGTCATTTGCTCGATTACAGCTTCGTCCTCTTGACGGTGAATCTGGCCGAGATCCAAGGAACCTTCACTCACCCCTTTAACGAGATTGAGGATCACGCTTGCCTTTTGATGTGGAACGCCGATCTCAAGAAGTTCGTTCAGCGAAAATTGAAGTATTGCCGTGGGAGTTATCCCGTCTGGCTCAACTGCTCCTCGCAATCGCTCGCGGATTTCGCCCGCCGACGCGGCAGAGATTTGCTGGGATATAATCGATTCAACTAGCACCCCGAACCGATCCGGATCCACCTTGGCCGTGAAAGGTCCAACCTTTTTAAGAACCTGCTTCATCACGGGATCGTTTTTCTGCAGGTGAAGTCGCGCTGATTTGATGTGCTGTGCGTAAAAGGGCATTTGCTGCTTAGGTTTGGGGGAATCGAAGATTAATTCAGGACAAATCCTGAACTAATTGACTATATGCTTCAAACCCTTATTTTTCGTCGGGCTCGTGCATTGATGGTGTGAGTTTAAGTAAATAGCTGGCTCCACCCCAAGCCATTTGGTTAAAAATTCAACAAGCCTTTGTCACAACCGAAACAGCCAAACCGATTTACGTTTGCCAGTGGTCCGAATATGATTTTTACATGGGAAAGTCATTCTACCAAAGAACCAGCGAACAACAGCGTCGTCAGATCGAGCAATATGGAACCGCTGAGCTAAAAGCCTATCAGCTCGACCTGCTCAATCGGCTCCTCAACGCCATCCTCCCTGCGAATGACTTTTATCAAGCCAAGCTTGGCTCACTCAATCTCCCCTTTGATTCACTCGACTCTCTTTCCGATTTACCTTTTACCACCAAGGACGACTTACTGACGAGCGAGAGCCCTGAAGGCTTTGCCGCCAACCTCACCTTCCCGATCAAGGAATACTCAAGGTTCCACCGAACGTCGGGAACCAAAGGCAGGCCAATGATTGTGCTGGATACCAATGACGACTGGAAATGGTGGATGGAAACTTGGCAGTACGTCCTTGATTCGGCAGAGATGACGGCCTCGGACCGGGTCGTTATGGCGTTTAGCTTTGGTCCCTTCATCGGATTTTGGAGCGCATTTGATGCCGCGGCCGGCCGCGGGGCATTAGTGGTTCCAACGGGTGCAATGAGCTCTGCAGCTCGCTTGGAGCTAATCGCCTCGCTCGGTGCAACGATAATTTTCTGCACCCCCAGCTACGCGTTACATTTAGCTCAGGTCGCCGAGGAAAACAAAACTGACCTCAGGGGACTGGCGGTCAAAAAAATAATCGTGGCTGGCGAGCCCGGCGGCTCGATCCCAACCATTCGAGACCAAATCGAGTCAGCATGGAACGCCAAAGTCGTTGACCACAGTGGAGCAAGCGAAATAGGCCCATGGGGGTTCGCCGATAAAACAGGGCGGGGCATCTACGTCAACGAAGCCCAGTTTTATCCTGAGTTCATCTCACTGGAAACAGGTCAACCGGCGGTTGAAGGCGAGCTTTCGGAACTCGTTCTCACGACACTCGGACGAATTGGAAGTCCGGCCATTCGATATCGCACTGGCGATCTTGTTGTCCCTGTCTGGAATGACGACCAACCGTGTAAATTTGTGTTACTTAAAGGCGGAGTGCTGGGACGGACGGATGACATGATGATCATTCGCGGTGTCAACGTTTTCCCGACTTCGATCGAAAGCATTCTTCGCGGCTTTCCCGAAATCACTGAGTACCGGATGACGGCGTTCAAAAAGTCATCTATGGATCAACTCAAAATTGAAATCGAAGATGAACTCGACGAACCCGATCGAGTGAAAACAGAGCTGGAAATCCGTCTTGGCTTCCGCGTCGATGTAGTCACGGTTCCCGCCGGTTCGCTTCCACGATTCGAAGCCAAAGGCAGAAGGTTTATAGATCAAAGATGAATCTCACTTCGAATTTGATTGAATCTTGCCGGGCACAATTCCCCGCGTTGAAACGACAGGAAAACGGGCAACCCGTCGTCTTTTTTGATGGCCCGGCCGGAACTCAGGTTCCTATCTGCGTGCCCGAGGCAATGACGAATTACCTGCTTGGTTGCAATTCAAACCTTCACGGTCAATTTGGAACCAGCGCCGAGAGTGACGAATTGCTGATCCAATGCCATCAAGCACACGCCAATTTTGTGAATGCAGGCAGTGGCAATGAAATTGCATTCGGGCAAAACATGACGTCACTGACGTTTGCATTTTCTCGTGCGCTTGCCAAAACCTGGAATCAGGGTGATGAAATACTCGTCACCGCACTCGATCATGATGCAAACATCGCGCCTTGGATGCTGGCCGCTGCAGATGCGGGAGTCAATGTTCAATTTGTTGACTTTCGGCCCGACGATTTAATGCTGGACATGGAAGACCTACAAAACAAGCTAAATCATCGCACTCGATTGGTTGCTGTCGGATGCGCGTCCAATGCGACCGGTGGAATCAATCCAATAAAACGAATCACCGAAATGGCACATTCAGTGGATGCGCACGTCTTTCTTGACGCCGTTCACTACGGCCCCCACGGCTTAATCGATGTAGCCGAGTGGGATTGCGACTTCCTTGTTTGCTCAAATTATAAATTCTTCGGCCCCCACTTGGGAATGCTCTGGGGACGGCCCGAGTTAATGGAACCTCTCTCTCCGTACAAAGTTCGCCCCGCCAGCAATAACATTCCTGATAAATGGATGACGGGAACGCAGTCCCATGAATCAATCGTGGGCGGCATGGCCTGCATCGACTATCTCGCTGGAATCGGAAAGACCATCAGCGACAACAACAAACTGAATCGGCGTGAATCACTCAAGATTGCCTTCGAAGCCATCGTTGAATACGAGCGAGTGCTATCGGCAAAGCTAATTGATGGCCTCAGCGCAATCGAGGGGCTTCAAATCATCGGGATCCAAGACAAAGCCCAGATCACCGAGCGGTTTCCAACCTTTTCGATTCGTCACGAGGGAATTCCTTCTGAGCAACTTGCCAGAGAACTCGGCCAGCAGGGCATCTATGTCTGGAACGGAAACTACTATGCATTTGAATTCAGCACGAGAATGGGCTTTGAACCCGACGGCATGGTCAGAATTGGGCTCGTTCATTACAACACGATGGATGAAATTGAACGATTAATCGAAACCCTCGAGGCGATCGTATCAAGAGAGGCGACACAATGACTACTCCTCAACCTTCCCCCTCAAGGTTTCAACCTATCCATCTCGAAAGAACAGAAGACCGTTCGCTAATTATTGAATGGAACGACGACTGGGAGCAAAAGATTTCATTCCGCAAATTGCGAGACAATTGCTGTTGCGCAAACTGTATCGACAAACGCATGAAAGCGATTAACGAAAAATCCTCCGAGACTGCTGATGGAGCCAAAAAACTCACCAACAATCTCCCCGTTCTCTCTTTGGCAGATACGATGCCGCTGGACATCGAAAAAATGCACCCCGTTGGTAACTACGCCTATCGCATCTACTTTTCCGATGGACACAACGTCGGCATTTTTACTTACGAGTTATTAAGATCGCTGGGCGGTTAAACCCACAACCTGTTTGCGAGCCCCCGTGGTCGACTAAAAAATCGACCACCCCAATGAGGCTGAGGCCTGTTGTTCCAATTCAACTAATGGAACACTCAAAACGGAGTTTTCTAATGCACCCCCGGGACCGGTTTAGCGTTACCCCCAAGTCGGGTCGCGTTTTTCCAAAAATGCATCAACGCCCTCTTTGGCCGCCTCGGTGGTTCTGGCAGCCGCCATGTTCGCCGCACCGATGCTCAACTGAGTAAACAAATTTTCGCCAATGGTTTCATTGATCAGCTGTTTGGTCATCTGGTGCGACTCTCGGGCACCGCTGGCACACAGCCGAGCCATTTCAAAACATCGTGCCCACGCCAACTCGTTTTCAACCACTTCATGGAATAAGCCGAGGTGAGAGGCCTCTTTCGCGTCGACCGTCATGCCCGAGTACAGAATCCTTGCAGCATTTCCAGAACCAGCCCGAAAGTTCAATAATGGTGTCGTAATTCCGGCGTTTAACCCCAGTTGTGCCTCCGGCATGATCAGCTTGGCTTCAGCTCCTGCAATCACGATATCCGAGGCCAACACCAATGCTAATCCGCTTCCTACTACCCACCCATTAACCGAGGCAATGATCGGCTTGGGATAGCGCAACATCTTTTCAATCAACTCCAACATGCTCAGGGCGTCTTTGTGCCAAATTTCGAGAGAGCCTTTACCTTCGGCTGTTTCTTTAAGCTGGTGCAGATCTGTTCCTGAACAAAAGGTGTCACCCGTGCCGGTCAGAATCACCGCGCGAACCTCTTTTTCATTGTGGAAATCATCCAAGGCCTGAATCAACATTTCAACAATCTCGCGAGAAAGAGCATTCCGGCGATCGGGGCGATTGATGACAATCGTTCCGCTGGGCGTATCTTTTCGAATTTGCACGTTGTCAGAAATTGCAATCATTGGCCTATCGCAGAAAAAACTTTAATCTCACGAATCAGAAATTCATCGTAGCATGATATACGCTGGCCTCAACGAAAACGACACCATATCGCTTGGGTTCGCGCGACCCAAGCAGACAAGCTCTCGGCAAGTCCGCGTGCCCGTGGCCAAGAAAAAAGCCCACAGTATTTACCTGCGGGCCATTTAAATTCGAACAAACTCAATCTGCTAGGCACCCATAGCGTCTTCGAATGAACCTTCGGCCACAGGAAAGCAAAGGTTGTCTCGGACCCAAGCGATGCCCTCGGCACTTGTGGCATCACCATCTCGGTAGTTGCTCTCGGCTTCGACGACAAGAGGTGCCGAATCGGTTCCCATGACTTCACAATATCGCTGCGGATAACCAATCCGTAGCATGGTTTCTGCGTACCGGGTCATATTCAAATCGCCAGTCCCCAAGTCCGTGAACTGCATAGCGCGATTGTGCCAGTCGCTCTCCATTTTCCTCAACGGCACACCTTTGTGAATCGTAAAATTCTTCACATGACAACCATACACACGCGAGCCAACTTTAAGGAAACGGTCTTCCCAATTCTCCCCCTCCCAGCAGTGAGAAGGATCAGCGTTAACGGCCAAGCATTTGTCACCATCGCAAATATCCACCAACATATTGAACTCGTCTGCACACATCGCAGCAGTTCCCGGGTGAATTTCATGGGCAAGGTAGATACCGAGGCTGTTCGCGTGGGCCCGCAGTTTGGCCGTCTTTTCGACAAAACGCTCTTGGCCTTCTTTGACCAAATCGAACCCGGGCCCAGCCCAGAATCCCCAAGGGTAACCCGTGGCAAGCTCCCAACCAAAAGCGACCCCCCAGAACATCGGCATGATTTTGATTCCGAGTTCAGCGCTGAGATCCATCAGGCGAAGACAGTAATCCTCATACCACTGCTCAAGCTCAGCGGGTGACTTGTCTTGGTTCTGGCCGTGGATGAATGGGTGACCACTTTTGGTACCAGTCCAAGCACTAGTGTGAACCCAAAACGGGCAATGTGCCGAGATTCCATCCAGTTTCAAACCGTTTTTTTCAAAGCAGTCTTTTATTTCCTGAGCCGACTTGAACGACGTACCGTCATCCGAAGCCTCAAGCATGTAATTGGAAGGTTGAGCGCCGCCGGCCCCCGATTGTTGGGCGAACTTCAGGAAGTCCTCCAATCCCTTAGGACCGTGCTGAGCTCCTTCGATGCTCGAATGAAATATTGTCTTCGCCATGTTTGACCAGTGTCTAAAAAAGAAAAATGAACCAATATCCTTGTTTATAAATAACTCCGGCTTGAACTGGCTGCCGGAGTTCAAATGATCCTCGATGAATCCCGCCGTTCAAGTTCCCTATTGTGGCCTGAGGCAGATCGAAAGGCAAGCGTCACGTCGAGTTACGAGATTGTGAAAAAATTTATTGATCACAATCGTTAAAGCTTACCGAGTCTCGGCAACAAAATTTGCTCAAAGAGCAATCTTGAAGATCTGGGGCGGAAAGCAAAGCACTGGAATCGATAAGGCAGCGATTCCAAGAGCAAATCTCCATGGCCCAATTGGAACTCGATCGTCTCGCGTCGGAGGGTGGTCGGGCCCCATCAACAACAACAGGACGACCATGATGATCAAAATAAAATTGTTGCAGTAAACCATGTAAGCGATCGCAAACACAATTAACGCGCGCGCTATCACGTGCGCCGTCTTACCGAACAAGGTGTACGTAATATGACCGCCATCTAACTGCCCAATTGGCATCATGTTTAATCCGGTGATCAACATCCCAACCCAGCCAGCAACAAACAACGGATTGAGCTGACTCATCCAAACTACATCACCCGTTTCATAACCTGGCACTTCGCAGTGAATCGCAAACCAGTCCAGCAATAACGGCAACCGAAATCCGTAACCGCCGTAGCCAGTGGCCGAGAGATCAAGTTGACTGACACCCAAATACGCGATCGGGACTGCCGCAACCAAACCGGCCAAGGGTCCCGCAATTCCAATGTCAAAAATTTGCTTTCGATCTGCGAAAGCTCCCTGCATACCAATGACCGCCCCGAGCGTGCCAATTGGATTTGCCGGAAAAGGCAAAAAGAATGGATACGATGCCGGAACTCGATAATAGACCGTCATGACAAAGTGCCCCATCTCATGAAGCAGCAATATCAACATCACGGCCACCATATATGTCAGGCCAACATCCCAGTGAGCGAGAATCCTCTGGCGAAATTCGATCAGACTGCTGGTCATGAGAGCGTTATAGATCGGCTCAAAGATATTGGGGTTCCAAAGTGAAACACCCACCCAAAACGTTGAAGCGCACGTCAAGAAGAACAAAACGATCGGCAGTACCGTTCGTCGTTTGGGCATCAAGTACCCGTCTGTCAGTTCGTCGTAAAACGTGCTCGCTTTCGACTCGTTTGCATTCGAACCGACAGAATTAACGCCTCTAGTCGGCTCCGGTGTTGGGTCAAAAAAGTCACTCATGACTCTCAAGATACACCAACACCGAAGTGCCGACTATGGCCACTTTGTCGCAAACTCCCATCATCGCACCGTCGAGAGGTTTTGATTGCGATAAGCCAGCAATCGGAGACTGACCGTCAGGTGGCCAGCTATGCGTTTGTTGATTGGCTTACCGACTCCAAGGCATAGTTTGGAATCAAAAATCAGTCGACGGATGAAATCAAGGGCTCAGAATCTCAATTCTTAACGAAAGAGAACTGACCGACCATCAACCAAACGGTTACAAAGCCAAGTGCAATTACGGAATTCAAGCTTTCTATAGGCATGGATCTTTCCTCAATGAGGTTTCCGGTACAAGCCGTCCGTGAGATTACGCGCATCATCCATGCATCAAGAAACATATCGGCTTTTCGAGAAAAGGAAAATGAAAAAAAGATTGCCCTGCAGTAGCTGTTTCCTGACCAAAAAATCCGTAAAAGCACGAGCCTCTTTCCTGATCCAACCAATCGTGTACTAGACTTTCCAGGCCTTGGCCGATGGTGACTTTTCAACCATTATCTACCGGCAAAGCGCCCCCAATCGCTTTTTCCAGTATTGGCCTGAGAGGCATAACCAATCAGAATAGAATACAAATCAAAAAGATTTTCTAAATCGAAAAAGAGCGCTGATGAGCGACACCAAGAAAAAACCAGCCGTGGGAATCGACCTCGGAACCACTTACAGCGTGATCGCCCACATCAATGATGTCGGTCGGCCCGAAACCATTCCCAATGCCGAAGGCGATTTACTTACTCCCAGCGTCGTTTTATTTGACGGCGATGAAGTCATCGTCGGCCGAGAAGCCAACAAGGCCCGAACCACCGAACTTGAAAATGTTGCCGATTGCCCCAAGCGACAAATCGGAAACCAGGTTTACGACAAAGTTTTTGGCGACCGACGATATCCACCCGAAGCTCTTCAAGGCTGGATCCTCAACAAGCTAAAAAACGATGCCTCGCGTGTTGCCGGCAACTTCAAAGAAGCTGTCATCACGGTCCCCGCCTACTTCGATGAGGTCCGTCGAAAGGCGACTCAAGATTCCGGATTCATCGGTGGGCTTGATGTTCTCGATATCATCAACGAACCAACCGCAGCGGCCGTCGCTTACGGCTACCAGGCAGGTTGGATCGACATCGAGGGAAGGGTGGATCAACCCATTAACGTTCTCGTGTATGATCTCGGCGGAGGAACTTTCGATGTGACGGTCATGGAAGTCGGGAAAGACCGCTTTCGCACGATTGCGACTGACGGCGACATGAGACTCGGCGGGCAAGATTGGGACCAACGCCTAATTGATCATGTTTCTGAAAACTTCAAAAACAATTACGGTGTCGACCCGCGAACCGATTCGGCAACGCTTGGGAAACTTTTAAGAGACTGCAAAGAAACAAAGGAAACCCTTTCGACTCGTTCACGCGCCCAAATCGAATGCTCTTTGGGTAGCTCATCGTTAAAAACTGAAGTCACTCGGGAAACGTTCGAAGACTTGACGCTTGATCTGCTGGATCGGACTGATTTTACCGTACGGCAAACCCTCAAAGCCGCAAAAATGAAATGGACCGACATCGACAAAGTCATTCTGGTCGGTGGATCGACGCGGATGCCAGCGGTTCGTGAAATGCTTAGCTCGCTGTCAAGCCAAACCCCCGACTCGACACTCTCCCCCGATGAAGCGGTCGCTCATGGTGCAGCACTTCGCTCGGCGATGCTGCTCCACGAAGGCTCATCTGCGTTTCGACCAGCCGAAATCAAGAATGTAAACTCGCACAGTTTGGGCGTAGTTGCAAACGAGGTTGAAACGGGCACCCCCAAAGTAGTAACCTTGATCCCACGAAACACTCCGCTTCCTGTGGTCTCTCGAAAAACCTTTAAAACTCATCGCCAAAACCAAGAATCAGTTCTGCTCCAAATTGTCGAAGGTGAAAGCATCAATCCGGAGGACTGCGCTCAACTCGGACGCTGCGCAATCTGGGATTTACCCGGTGCTCTGGACGTCGGAACCTTAATCGAAGTCAAATTCGCTTACGAGGAAAATGGACGATTAAAAGTCAAAGTCAGAATCGGTGGATCGACCAATAAGTCTTTTCGCTACGAAATCCAAAGGCCTAACAGCCTGACCGAAGAACAGTTGGCGAGCTGGCAGCAATACATCTGCGGCCCCGATGATTCCTGATGAAGAAGACCTCCAGTCAAGAGTTGAAGGGGGCTGGAAATTCGATTGACTCGCCCTTCAACCTCTTCCCCGTAGTTGACTTTTCTAAACGGGGCTTGCCTATCTCCCAACACTCGTCTTTCAGCCGGCGTTTACCGCGGCCTCCCCACTTCGTTGCACAACAACATGGCCGGACTACTCGAACAAACACCCATGCGTTCGTCGAAGAACTCAATGAGTGGCAGAACCCGCACTCTGCGGCGTTCGTATCTGTTCCACCATCTCCACAATTTCTTGGGGCGGAGCTGGAGTGATCATCGAAATCACATTGGCTACCACAAAATTTAAGAGCATTCCGATGAACCCAATACCCTCTGGCGAAATCCCAAACCAATAATTCTTGTGTTCAACCATGAATTGAAAATAGATGATGTAACCCAGCGTTAAGGAAATTCCCGCGATCATTCCCGCGATCGCACCCTCCCGATTAATTCGTTTCGAGAAAATCCCCATCAAAATCGTTGGGAAGAACGAAGACGCCGCTAAACCAAATGCAAATGCCACGGTTTTTGCGACAAAATCTGAAGGCGGATTAATTCCAAAATAGGCAGCAATCGCGAGAAACGCAAAGGATGCGCTTCGAGCCCACAGAACTTCATGTGAATCAGTCATGTTCGGGCTCACGATCTTCTTCATTAAGTCGTGAGATATCGACGTCGATAATACCAACAACAATCCCGCTGCAGTCGACAGCGCGGCAGCAACACAGCCCGCCATTACCAACGCGATCACCCACATCGGAAGCCCGGCCATTTCTGGATTGGCCATCACCAAGATGTCTCTCTCATAAAAAACTTCGTTGCCATTCTCAGTAAGCTGATTGGTTACGACGCGAGGCCCCCCCTCGACACGATCAGGGGAGTAGACCGGTTTCTTCAAAAATGCATCGCCTTTTTGGTGCTGCATCACGCCGTCACCATTTTTATCAACCCAGGCAATCAGCCCACGATCTTCCCAATTTTTAAACCAACTTGGAGCTTCGGAATATTTCGTCCCATGAATTTCTGAAATCAAATTGGTTCGAGCAAAAGCTCCCACTGCTGGTGCCGTCAGATAAATTACGGCAATAAACAATAGCGTCCAACAGGCTGACTTCCGAACCGCCTTGACCGACCGAACAGTGAAAAAACGGACAATTACGTGAGGTAAGCCAGCTGTTCCACACATCAATACCGCGGTGATGCAGAACATATCCAACTTGGGAATACTCCCATCCGTGTATTTGGCAAATCCCAAATCTGCATTTAGCGCATTGAGTTTTGACAATAACGAAATCGGAGCACCATCCCCTTTGGTAAAGTCACCTATCAAACCAAACTGAGGTATCACATTCCCCGTCAACAGCATGGAAATGAAAATGGCAGGGATCGTATAAGCAAAAACCATCACACAGTACTGAGCAACCTGGGTGTACGTAATGCCCTTCATTCCACCCAATCCGGCGTACAGAAAAACAATGCTCGCGCCAATCATGACACCTGCCCAGATCTCGATATCGAACAATCGCGAAAACACCAACCCCACACCCCGCATCTGCCCCATGATGTAAGTCATGCAGATAAAAACTGCACAAATGACACCAACGGCACGAGCAAAGTTTGAGTAGAACCGGTCACCCAAAAAGTCAGTCACCGTGAACTTATTAAACTTCCTCAGGTAAGGCACAATTAGGGTCGTCAACAAAACAAACCCGCCGGTCCAGCCCATCAGATATCGCGATGCGTTGTAACCCTCGGCAGCAATGATGCCTGCCATCGAAATAAACGTCGCCGCAGACATCCAATCGGCGGCGGTTGCCATCCCGTTGGCAAAGGGAGACACACCGCTGCTAGCGACATAGTACTCTTTGGTCGTTGCCGCTCGAGTCCTTACCGCGATCCAAATGTAGAGCGCGAACGATCCACCAATAAAAATAAAATTCCAAATATCCTGAGTCATTACTGGCCCTCCTCAAATCCGTGGTCGCGGTCGAGTTTGTTCATCAGAACCATATAAAGAAACAAAAGGATCAAAAACCCTAGGATCGAGCCCTGCTGAGCCATCCAAAAACCGAACGGGGCACCACCGATATTAGGAAGCGTCGCGTCGAGAAAATCTCTAAACAGAATTCCACATCCAAGCGAAACCAAAAACCAGAGGGTCAAGATTACCCCCACAATTTTGAGGCTTTTCGACCAATATACACTTTGGCTGGACTTTGAATGTGGCGCGTCGCCGGGAGGTGAACCCATAGCAAATCTCGAAAAATATTCTTGGGGAGTGTAATGTTGGTCGAGGCGTGTGAGGTCACATTCTGGCACATCGGAGAGCGAGAATAAAGCAGTCGCGAGAATAAAGAATTTCCTACCCACCGGCGTTAGGCAAGAAACCCAAACAATAGAAATTTTGATCAAGATCCGATTTCAACAAAATCCCAGTTGGATGCCCAAAATTGATCGGGGCGATTAAACATCTCAGCCCCCGCTCTAAACAAACCAAGTTAACCCCTTAGGCATCCATCAAAACTTCCACCGGCAAGTCGAGAATTCTTGCCAACGACTCGATTGCGTTTAGCGATTCAACAACCAAGTTCGGATCTCGTAAGTCATTCGGGACTAACTGATTTCGATAATTTGCTTCGACCCAAGCCACCAATTTCTCATACAACGATTCACTGAAAACAACACCCGGATGCATTCTTGCTTGCTGTTGCTCCGTCATGACCACTCGCAATCGCAGGCAGGCTGGCCCCCCTCCGTTATTCATGCTTTGCCGAAGATCCAGAAACACAACCTGATCAATTGGATTCTCCTCGGCAACAAGCCGTTCCGTACAAGCCCGCGCCTGAGGATTTTCTTGACACTCCAGCGGACAAATCAAAGTCATTTTTCCGTCAGGGCGGGTGACCAATTGACTATTAAACAGATAACTCGATACCGCATCTGCCAACTCAAGTTCAGCATTTGAAAACTGCACAATAAATAACGGCGAGTCAAACGCTAAATCGTATCGCTGCTTCAAATCAGCCAACCGCTTGGCTTGGTCCAAAAAAGCCATCTCATGACACAAGAATACATTCTCATTACCGACTGAAATCACGTCATTGTGGAAAACACCTGCGTCAATGGCCAGTGGATTTTGCTGAAGAAGGCACACTCGATCCTTTGAAATACCATGCCGCCTGGCAATTGCGCTACTCGCCAACAACGTTTGCCGGGCAGGAAACTTGCTCGGTTTGGGTGATTTCTGATCTTGCGAATCGCTACCAAAAGTAAACAACTCCAAACCTGACAGGCTGTGCTTCGGCGCTAACCTCGTATGGTTTGCAGCACCTTCGTCGGCCAAACCTGCCTGAGAGGGCAGGGGGGCGTGGACCTTAAAACTATCACGGTCTGAAAAAATTGCCCTTAGATTTCGCGTCGTTGACGGATGTTCAATCGAGCGATGCAGCGCGCAAGAAAGATTAGCTGGAGTAATATGCAAAAACTCATCGGCACAATCGGCCGAAGGAGAAACGGTTGCTGCATTCGCAGTCCACATATTCGAGGCTGAATAGCAACTTGCTAACAACACCGGACTGTACGCATACGCTTTATCAATCAGTTGCTTGTCACTTCCGCTAAAACCCAGGCTCTGCAAAAATTCAAACCGTGGTCGGCGAAGCGGAGGCAACACACACTGTCCAACCCCCAAATCAAAAACGTACTTCATCTTCGCCAGCCCCTGAAGCGCTGCGGCTTTGGGACTTGACGGCAGATCCTGATACGAGGCCGAAGCTACATTGCCATAAGACAATCCGGCGTAGTTATGCGTGGGCCCAATCAAGCCATCGAAATTGAATTCTCTCGCGATCACGGCGTGCTTCCTGTTCCGTCGTTCGAATCCAAATTCGCATTTTCGACAGAAATATTCGGCGGCGGCAGATGATACGTGACTTTATCAGGAACGGAGATCCCCCCCGAAACGATGGCTTGTAATGTCTCTTCGAGGTCCCAATTCAATTCAACCACGTTTTCCTGCTCCACTAACAACATGTACCCCGAAGTTGGAACTGGAGTCGTTGGAACGTAAACACTTAGGATCGTCTTGCCGGTGTTGGTTTCGATGCATTCGCCCGTAACAAAGGCGGGGGCCTTCATGCCAGGGTGAGGAAATTCGACCAAAACCACACGCTTATACTTTTCATTGGCGTCGGTTGAACTCGATATCGCATTGAAAACGTTACTGACTGCCGAGTAGATATTGTTGACAAATGGAACATTCAAAAGCACCCAATCGATCATCCGGTGCAATCGGGAGCGAAAAAACATGCCAGCAATAAAGAGAACGCCAATCACGAGGCCGAGTGCCGCCAGCCCCAATAACCCATCGACCAACCAAGACCCATCGTCTTCAAGCTTCCAAATTTTCCGCAATGTATACGATACCGGACGAAGGACCGCAGCCTGAGCAGTGTCGTAAAGCCACCTGATTACTACGTACGTGATGAACAACGGCAAAACAACAAACAACCCCTGAATCACTCGATTGCGAACCAATCGAAACGTTCCAATATTCGATTTGGAGTGAGTCATAATTCCCGCGCGAAATCTGTGGTGTGAGTTGAAGTTCCCAAAAGGAGAAGCCAGCTCATTAGAGCCCAATTGATTCTGCAAGGGGAGGCCGAAGTTGAACTCTCAGCACCGAACATCAGCCAAATGTAAAAGAAGCTTTTTATACAACCGCTGGCCGATACAGCACATTCTGGATTTGAAACAATCCCCAATCCAGGCTTTAATTTGCGACCAACTTAAGCAACAACTCACGTATCGCGCCCTCAATGGGAACTGATTTTGCCGTCTCGCGATCGATTAAAATGAAGTGAAACACCGATTTGAGGCAAACGGATGTCTCATTAGATTTATAAATCCACTGTTTCACATCGCCACTTGCAGAACCAAGCGATTCCAAACTCGTTTCAACACGAATCGTCTCACCTTCAAAAACAGGAACGCGAAAACGCAGTCGCATGTCGACAATGATGAACCCCAGCCCCTCGGTTTTGAGCAAATCAACCAATCCAATATCTTCAGCGTATCGCCAACGAGCTTCCTCTAGCAACTCAACGTAGCGGCTGTTATTCACATGCCCAAATGCGTCTGTGTGAAAAGTTCTAATCGTCAATTCGGTGCGATGGATCATGCCCCGATCGTATCAGCTTCTGCTGTTTTTTTCGACCACTGAGAGCCTTCCGTGGGTTGCTTCGACAATCGCTTCTTGTCGACCGCCTTTCTCTGACATCCCATCCAAAT
>JAQWLH010000028.1 GCA_029247405.1 Mariniblastus sp. | reverse complement strand
ATTTTCAATCAAATAGTCGTTTGATTGAATGAATCAAATCGGCAGTTGATAATAAACGAAGGCAGCCAGCCTTCGATTTAACGAGCACCATAAGCAAATCGCATAAGCTTAAAGGATAGAATCGCGCCTATACTTGAAGAAATTCGTTAAACTCGCAAGCGAGAGATCTCACCATGAAAAATGAAGCAACCAGACGAGGCTTCCTCAAGGCAAGTGCCACGACGGCAGCCATTGGATATTTTGGGGCCGCAACTTCGCGGTCAACCGAAGGATATACAACTGGCTTTCGCTCAGTAAACGAACAGCCTGGTATTGGCTTCATTGGAACCGGCATTCGCTTCCATACCTACCACGGGAAACAAGCTCTTAAGCACGGACCTTGCATGGGCATTTGTGATGTGGATGCGATTCAGGTAGGTCGTGCGTTACAAGTTGCTGTCGATCATCATCGGAAGCAAAAACGTAAGCTCGCCATTCCAACGCACGAAGATTATCGACATGTTCTTGACAACAAAGATGTCGACGTCGTTATCATCGGCGCGGTTGATCATTGGCACTCCAAAATTGTCATTGACGCCATGCGAGCTGGCAAAGACGTTTACTGCGAAAAACCGGTTACTCTAACGATCCGGGAAGGTCAACAAATATTGAAAGTCCAGAAAGAAACTGGGCGAACGGTTCAAGTCGGAACGCAGCAAAGAACGGAATTTGCGAAACGTTTTGCCACAGCAGCGGCAATGATGCGTGAGAATCGTATCGGTGACGTGAAAGAGCTAAACATATGTCTGGGTGGCTCCAGAGAAAGTGCAGTGCTTCCTGTAACAACCCCTCCCAAATCACTTAATTGGGATTTGTGGTTGGGTCAGTGCCCCCTCGTTGACTACCGCGCAGAAAGCCAGATCCGAGACGTTACTGGCTGGGGAGCTGGTTATCCCTTCGGGCGTGCCCATCGTTATTACCGCTGGTTTTACGAATACTCCGGTGGCAAACTAACTGACTGGGGTGCTCACCATGTTGACATAGCAATGTTGGCCTTGAACAAACTGGGAAGCGACATTGGCAAGATCACTATCGATCCGCAAGAAGTGACCCATCCAGTCGAATTCGACGAAAAGGGCATGCCTCTGTCTGATGACCGATTTAACTGTGCAACCCAGTTCAAGGTCAAATGTACTTTTGAGGATGGCATCGACATGTACGTTCGTGACAATGCTCCAGAACTTGGATTTGACAATGGGATCATGTTTACTGGGAAAAATAAAAGCCGGTTTTTAGTGAACCGTGGCAAAATCGTAGGCCGGCCAGTCGAAGAGCTTAAGAACAAGCCGTTGGCCGAGGACTCCATTGGCAAGCTCTATCTCGACGATGCCTCCGAGGGTGACGACTTTGGCAACGATGGTTATCACATGAAAAACTTCATGGATTGTGTCAAGTCTAAAAAGTCCCCCGCGTCCGATCTTCAATCTCACCATCGAATGCTGAATGTTTGCCATGCAATTAACATTGCCATGCGATTGAACCGTAAGGTCGTGTTTGACCCCTCATCTGAAACATTCGGCGACGACGAGTTGGCCAACTCTTTCATCGAAAGAGAGCAGCGAGAAGGGTATGAGATTATAGTTTAGCTGCGATCACACCAAGCGTTATGGGTGCCCCACTATGCCATGCCTCAGCAATTCATGGGCCTTCGAATTTTCACTTCTAAAGGGCAGGTAATCCGAATTGAAAATTTGAGGCAAGTTGAGACCGATCTTATTTCTGACAGCTAAGAACATACGACGAGATCAGTGCTCCTGACGAGCGTTAAGCCGTGGCGATAAACATTCCCCGAGGATGATTGTCGACGAAGGGGTTTGACAAACGATAAAATTCTACCTCTTAAGCACTCCTGCAGACTGCAGTGCATCCACTGAATAATTCGCTCTGATTCATCGAGTAAAAAATTTTTAATGACGGATGTTGCTCAATGTCTCGTGTTGCTAACAACGTTTCAAATTGAATTTTACCCAATCAACGTCTCACTCGGGCCAAAGCCTTAATTTACCGCTTCACTTAGGCTAAGCGAAGCAAATCGTATAAACGTCGAACCACGGCCGTTTACAACGGGAGGCAAAAACGGGAACCTTTATTCGCACGTCTTCTTTAGACTCGCTGACGATAATACTCGGCGCACGCTGACTCACGTCCGCGCACAATGCGTTTGCCACGTAGCTTTCCAAACTGGGAAGTTATCACCGTCCACCGACCGTGCTGATTTGCGTGATGGTGATCCTCGAGGTATATCACGACCCAATCCTTGTTCATTCCAAACTCGTGTGCGTGCGCGGTATTGGAGTAGAGGGCAGAATAATGACGCCCGCCCCGTTGAGTGTGAAGAATTGGAAGCCACGCTTCATGAGCGGGATTGTTCCGCTGGGGAGTAACTTTGGGAAGCGTTTTATTTCGAACTTCAAATCGGTACTGATCGTCAATATCTAATATTTCAGCGACCCGAATTTGTGGGGTGACATCCCGATCATCTTCAAGGCAGGTCAAAGGGTCCGGGAATCGTCCTCGCCCAGCGAGCGCTTCCCGAATAGCCTGCAATCGTTTTTGGCCCACCCCAGAAAGTCTTTCTAAACGACCATCCCACGCGGCAGTCTGAAGCTCAGCCAACGTTTCGATTTGTAATTCATCGTGAATTCGTCTGGCAAAAGCGGAGCCAATGTTGGGTACCGATGCAAAAGCCGATTCGAGCGCGTCATTTCCACGCAGTCTTTCCAATAACGGCCATTTACCGCCGCGAATCATCTGTTGGAGTGCTCGCACAATCGAATTCCCTATCGCTGGCAGTTCTTCCAGAGCGGCAATTCCGTTCAACTCATAAATTTGCCAAACTGGTTGGTCGAGGCACTGAACGACATTGACGGCACGATAATAGGCCTCAACACGAGACCGATTGGCACCTTGAACCTGCAAAAAAGCAGCAACTTCTTTGATCGCTTCAGCCAAATCATCATTGGAGGGAGCGGCACCTTTGCGATCCCCGTTGTTTGAAGTTTGGCGTTGACGCACAGAATCAAAACCTGTCGCCATGTTTACCCTGCAAAAATCAGGCGTATTAGGCAAATCCGCGGAAACGTAATCAAACTCAAGTTGTTTTATCATGAGTCTCTCCTGGAAAGGCATCAGCAAGATCAGGGCGACTTAAGCATCAATGTCGAGGAATTATCTGCCGTTGCCACAGAAAAGCAAAACCGATTAAATTCAAAGCCACGCAATGTGTCCGACGACACACCTTTTAATCGTTCGCAACCTGTCGTTTCACGGCTTTTATCGTCATTCTTCGGCCCGAACCGACCGGAGAAGCGGTGGTGACCTGAAGCGATCAGCTAGACAATTAGTAAGCGCGGACAATTCACCTAGATAGAAATCTGACAAAATCACTTAGTTGCACACGAAGAGTCATTTATAACCAATCTAAACCAAATTACTTTTCAATCCGACTTCAACGAAACGATCTCGAATCGATATGAGGAAAAACCATGACTGAATGTACAAACGGTCAGACAAGCCTTAATACCCATGATGAGACGATGATCACAAAATCAATTAAAAAAATCTGCTGTATCGGAGCCGGATATGTCGGCGGACCGACAATGGCAATGATCGCTAGCCGTTGCAAGCACATTCAAGTCCACGTAGTTGATATTAATCAGGAGCGTATCAACGCTTGGAATTCGGATGAACTTCCAATCTACGAGCCAGGTCTACAGCAAATTGTCTCTGATGCCCGAGGTGAAAATCTTACCTTTTCTACACGTGTCGAAGAGGCAATTCAGGAATCGGATATGATTTTCATTTCCGTCAACACGCCGACGAAGACTTTTGGAATCGGTAATGGACGTGCATCAAACTTGGAATATGTTGAAAAATGTGCTCGCGTTATCGCTGAGAACTCGGACGGTCACAAAATAGTTGTCGAAAAATCAACACTGCCTGTCCGAACTGCCGAAGCCGTCCAACGCATTTTAATTTCATCCGGGAAACCAGGGGCGACCTTCGACGTCTTGAGTAATCCAGAATTTTTAGCTGAAGGGACGGCCATTGAGGACTTGGAAGACCCCGACCGAGTGTTGATTGGTGGGGACTCAGAACAAGCAATTCAATGTCTCGTGGACGTTTACGGCACTTGGGTATCTCGCGAAAAAATCATTACGACCAACCTATGGAGCAGTGAACTTTCCAAGTTAACAGCCAATGCATTTTTAGCTCAACGCGTTTCTTCGATTAATGCAATTTCGGCGCTGTGCGAGGCCACCGGCGCTAATATTGAAGAAGTCGCTCGTGCAATCGGAACCGATTCCAGAATCGGACCAAAATTCCTGAAAGCTTCGGTAGGGTTCGGTGGTTCTTGTTTTCAAAAGGACATTCTCAATCTCGTTTACCTTTGTGAACATTTTGGTTTACCCGAAGTTGCTGAATATTGGTACCAAGTCGTCCGCATGAATGACTTCCAAAAAAGAAGGTTTTCAACCCGAATTGTCAGGCACATGTTCAACACGGTATCTGACAAAAAAATCGCCATGTTGGGTTTTGCATTTAAAAAAGACACCAATGACACTCGGGAGTCTGCAGCCATTTATGTGTGTCGTGACCTCATTCAGGAACGCGCGAGAGTCACTATTTATGACCCGAAAGTTAACCTTGAGCAAATTCGCCATGACCTCAAGACATTAATGGCGAACGGACAAGGTGAATTGAGCGCACATGATCGCAATTTAATTGACAACAACGTTCGAATTGCTCATAGCGCCGAGGAAGCGGCTCAAAATGCGCACGCGATTGCCTTGATGACGGAATGGGAAGAATTTACCAAGGTAGATTTTGAACAAATTTATACCTCAATGAAAAAGCCGGCTTTCCTCTTTGACGGGCGTAATTTGTTGGATCGAGACATGCTGATGGATATCGGGTTCGAAGTTCATTCAATTGGTAAATGCTAAGCGAGGGCCATCACAAACTAGTGCAGGCCCACACAATGATGAATTTCATTTTTTGAAAATTCATTAGAGATGACTAGTCAGGCTTAACGCAGCTTACATCTCATACAAATTCACTTGATCACAGGAACCCGCAATATAACTCTGGTTATTCGCACCCAGAGACCGAGGGTCGGGGCTCTCCAGAAATCCAGTCGGAAACGCCGACCGTGTTTCGAGACGGGTGGTCCCAAACGCGACCACTAATCTGATTTGTTTCAGCTAACACCTACTTGCTATCCATTACCTGCGATTTAGTTGCTATCAGCACATCCGCAATTTGCTTTGAAGCTGTGCCGTCACCGTACGGGTTTTTTGCATCCGACATCGCCGCGTACACTGCCGGATTGGATAGCAACTCAGTCAGGTGATCAACAATCTTCTCAATTGACGTTCCCACCAGCTTCGCATTCCCGGCAGCGACACCTTCTGGTCGTTCCGTTGTCTCTCGCATCACAAGCACAGGTTTCCCTAAGGAAGGGGCTTCCTCTTGAACGCCGCCAGAATCCGTAAGCACGACGTCCGCCTTATTTAACAGCCAGACAAAACCTTGATACGATAGCGGTTGGATCAGACAGATTCTTTTATGGCCGCCCAGAATTCGGTTTACAGGCTCTTGAACTTTTGGATTCAAATGCACCGGATACACCACAACTAAATCTTCGTGCGCATCGGCAACCTGTCGAATCGCAGTACAAATATTTTCAAAACCCTTTCCATGACTTTCTCGGCGATGGCCAGTCACCAGAACAATCCGCTTACCGGACAAAATTGAATCCAAAGGTTTGGCTGCTGCTGGAACTTCAACGGCAACCTTTTCACGTGTCAACATCAAAGCATCAATGACCGTGTTGCCAGTCACAAACACCTTCGCCGGATTAACTCCCTCTCCCAATAAAATATCTTGCGAACATTTTGTCGGCGGAAAATGAAGATCGGCAAGTTGACTAATCAGTCGCCGGTTCAACTCTTCGGGAAACGGAGAGAATTTATTTCCCGTACGCAAACCAGCTTCTACATGTCCAATCGTAACTTGATGGTAATGTCCAACCAATGCGCCACAAAAAGCAGTTGTCGTATCCCCCTGAACCAATACCACGTCAGGAAGAACCTCCCCGAAAACTTTATCTAACCCAGCAACCGCTCGGGCTGTGATCTGGGCGAGAGTCTGATTGGGTGCCATTAAATTTAAATCAAAATCAGGCTCGATCTTGAACGACTCAAGTACTTGGTCAAGCATCTCGCGATGTTGGCCTGTCACGCAGACGATCGACTTAAATTCCGATGGTCGACTTTGGAGCTCAAGAACCAAAGGAGCTAGTTTGATTCCCTCTGGACGGGTTCCAATAACGGTAAGTACTTTTTGAGGCATAACGACCAAACAGAGAAATATCAACAAGATTCGATTTAAGAAACAGTGACCTTGGTTCATCATACCACTGCCTCACTGTTCTGTATAAATATTACAGCAAGAGCGTGTCACAATGTATTAATTCAATCTAGCAACCAGTTGACGATAGTTTCCGTTTTCAGAAAGTTGTTAGATCGAGGCTGAATTCCCACCATCAGTTTGCCATTGTATTCAATGGTTCCCGTGATAGGCTTGGGGCTCAAAGCTTCTTCCCCTTGGTTTATCCGTTTTAAAACATGGCAATCATCCGCAACCTGGACTTGTTCCCCCACAAAGCGAATATTAATTTCCTTGCATACTGCAGCGTTTCGCCACTCAACCAACCCGCTGCCGAACGAGCGTGCTATTTCCACGAAAGACAATCACAAGTCGGACGTGGCATGCTTTCTGAATATGTTGGTGACGAACATATCGCAGATCGTTTTCACCGCAACTTTGGAAAGTTATTGAAAACATCGGCTGACAATATCACGATGACAACCAATACGTCGGAAGCGATCTGCACTATCGCCAACGGATATCCATTCGAGCAGGGCGATCAAGTCATCAGCTATGTCAACGAATACCCCGCCAACCATTATCCTTGGGTCATCCAGACTCAGCGTCGTGGTGTCGAATTGATCTTACTTTCTGACACCGACATTCCGCAGGTAGACCACGAAGCCGTCGCCCCCATTCCTGACATATTTGCGCGCGGTTGGTCTTTCGAGGAACTTGAATCAAAAGTAACCGATCGAACCAGAATTATTGCCCTCAGCCATGTTCAGTTTACCAGCGGATACGCTGCCGATTTGAAAAAGCTGGGAGACTTTTGCAATTCCCGAAACATCGACTTGGTCATTGACGCGGCTCAAGGACTTGGCTGCCTTCCAATTTACCCCGAAGAATTTGGCATTGCCTGCGTCGCAGCTGCAGGTTGGAAATGGCTTTTAGGGCCGGTCGGATCGGGCGTGATGTACACAAGCCCTCAGTTTCGAGACAAAATTGAAATCACTATGTCTGGCGCTGACCACATGAAACAAGACACCGAATACCTGAATCATACGTGGGACCCACACACCACAGGAAAGAAGTTTGAGTATTCAACCGTTACCTACTCCGCCTTAGACGCACTTTCGGTGGGACTCGAGACGGTGTTCCTGCCGAATTCGCCTGAAGCAATCCGGGATCACAATTTCTCGCTTCAAGACACCGCTCTGCAAACTTTGGATTTTTCAAAGTATCAACCCGTGATCCAGCCACCAGAACATCGTTCGGGAATTCTCTCCTTAATCCCCAAAGTCTCGACAGCCAAACAAATTTCTTCGGCGCTTGAAAATAAGAATATCATCATCACCCCTCGTGACGGATACCTTCGATTTGCCCCACACCTTTGCACAACCGAAGACGAAGTGGTTCAAGCGGTTGAGGCGCTCAATACAATCGCTTAGCCGTTTTATTGGAGCATGACCGCTGAGCCTATCAAAGAGAAAGCGGATGTGTTTGATTTGCCTCCGTCCTAAAACCGGTTGGATTTTTCGACTCCCCTTCGCCCCGAAACCTTTTGACGCGAAGTTATTGCCGTAGTCTAATGTTGACCTAAGTTCTGGCGAGCCCCAAAACCGCATAGATTACCGACCGCTCGATCACCTGATCCACTTGATTGAGTAAACTTAAAAACGGACCTGAGATGAATCCATCAAAGCTACTCACGCTTACGTGCTTTTTGTTAATCTGTGCTGTGATTCCAAAGTTTTCTATCGCTGAGGAGAGGCCCAACTTTCTCTGGATCATGTCAGAGGATAATTCCAAGCACTATCTTAAAATGTTTGATGACGCCGGCGCTGAGACACCCAACATTCAAAAGTTAGCCGACCATGGTTTGACATTTCGACGCGCGTTTTCCAATGCTCCCGTTTGTAGCGTCGCTCGCACAACTTTAATTACCAGTGTCTATGCCCCGCGACTGGGGACTCAGTTTCATCGACGCATTAAAGTCGCCACGATGCCGAATGATTGGAAGATGTTTCCAGCTTATCTGCGAGCGGCGGGCTACTACACGACAAACCATACAAAAAAAGATTACAACGCGAATGAGACCGACGATGTTTGGGATAATTCTTCGCCCAAAGCTCATTGGCAAAACCGGCCCGCTGGAAGCTCTTTTTTTCATGTTCAAACTTACGCGGATTCTCATGAAAGCTCACTCCATTTTCGTCAAACTTGGGTCGACAATCCGGATAACATTACCGATCCATCCACCATTCAACTCGCCCCATACCACCCCGACACTCCGTTATTTCGCCTGACCTATGCACGCTACCACGATCGGATAAAAACGATCGATCAAAAGGTAGGGAAACTGATTGAACAACTCACCGAAGAGGGGCAACTTGAAAATACATTCGTGGTTTATTTTGGGGATCACGGTGGAGTGTTGCCTCGCGGTAAAGGCTACGCGAATGAGAGTGGACTCCATGTGCCACTTGTCATTCGTGTCCCCGAAAAGTGGAAGCATCTTACTCCTTTTGATCTTGGCTCAAGCACCAACGGCTTTGTTGAATTTGTCGACTTCGGACCAACGATGTTGAAACTTGCAGGAGTCGATGTCCCCACACATATGGACGGCACCCCCTTTCTCGGCAAGGGTGTTTCGGCAAATGATATCGACGCCCGAGACGAAACGCTTGGCTATGCTGACCGAATGGACGAAAAATACGATTTAGTTCGCACCTTACGTCGTGGAAAATGGAAGTACATTCGCAACTACCAAGCCATATACCCGGATGGTCACCAAAACAATTATAGATACATCAACTTAGCTTGGTCCCAGTGGAGAGAATTGTCCAAGGCTGGCAAACTCAATGAAACCCAAAATGCTTTTTTTAAAGCCAAACCTGCAGAACAATTATTTGACATTTCTATTGACCCTCATGAGACCAAAAACCTGGCTGCACAGCCTGAGCATCGTACCAAACTTTTAGAAATGCGTTCTTCACTCGTACGGCGTCTCAAGGACATGCCGGATCTTAGTTTTTTCCCAGAGAGCCATTTAGTCCAAGAAGCGCTCGATACTCCAATTGCCTTTGGACAAGAGCACAAAGCCCAGATAGCGCGACTCATTGATACGGCTGACCTCGCATTGGAACCAGTCGAAAGCGTTGCCACGAAAATTTCAGCGGCACTCGCTTCAAATGACCGATTTGAAAGATACTGGGCGTTGATGACTTGCAGTGTACATGGTGAAAATGCCCGTCAATTTGCAGCGACTGCGAAGCAATTAGTGGCCAACGACGAAGACCTTTTGGTTCGATTGCGAGCTGCGGAATTCCTTGGGCAGATCAAAGAAATGGATCCGGTCCCAACGATTCGTCAAATTGTCGCTAATTCGAATTCATCGACCGTCAACCTGATCGCTTTGCAAACCTTGGTGCATTTTAAAGACGGTGACTTTGACTATGACACCTCAATCGACACTTCAACGGTGAAGCATTTCGATGAGCAAGTCTTTCGACGCATCGGCTACCTCGATGGACTTAGCCAATCTCAAATTAAAAAAAGAATGCGCGAGATTGCCCAAAAGAGAAAGAAGAAGCGAAAAAGCAAACAATGATTACCAAGTTGTTACCCTCTGCAACACCACCTAACCACCCATGATGGAGCGCTCACCAGATTTTAGGAGCCCTCATTGATTCCTGATGTTTTTTGATTGGACTTATTCAGTACCAATTCATAGGGTCGATGATCACTTGTCTTTTCGTTGTCAGGAAAGTCATCCGGTCGCACAATGATATTGCACAAGGTTTCCCAGTCCTTCGCTGCTCCCGAAACGAAAGCGAAATCTAAAAGGCTTCCAGGATAATCATCTAAGCCATCTGGAGCTTCTGGATTGTCATACCAATTTGAGTCAACCATTGCTTTTGGTGTGACCCAGCGCCAGATGTTATCCCGCATGAACAACTGAAAAGCTGAATTCCCCCGATCCGTTTCAAAGACATAGTCAAAGTTATAATCACCCAACGCGAACAAAGGGAGCGTTTGTTTTCGAGCCCATTCAACAAGCATCCCGGCTTGTTTTTGACGAATTTCCGCTTTCCCACGAGCCAAATGATTGACCATCACCAACAGCTCAAGCTCATCGCTACCTGAACCGGTCTTCCGTTCCTTGAAATGTACGACTAAAGGTGCCCGGTAGCGATTATTTATATTGATGGCCTCAATTTCAAAGTGTCGTATCTTTTCGAGACGATTCTCGTTGTAAAGAATCTGCATTCGATCGCTATAGCCTGATTTAGAAAATGCATACTTGTAATGCATCCCGAGTGCCTCCCGAAACTTATCGAAATCCGTCGGTAAAACTTCAGTCAGCGTTATGATATCGTAACGGTCACCCTGATTGAGTGCGGCGAGCTCTTTACAGATGGTGGATGCTTCTGCTCCGTTGGATTCAACATTCCACGAAAGCATCATTATTTGATTGGCTTTTTTGGGAGCAAACTTTGTGATTGGATACGATGTTGGGTCCGAATGATCAACTGAATCTGAATTCTCGGGAGACATTGACCCCGTGCCAGTCTTGTCCTCAGAAGCTAACGACGTCGCCTCAACTGTAATCTCAGCGGAAACGTTATCGTTTTTGGCTTTGCTGGAAAAAGCAACATCCTGTTCATCGCACCCTAAATGCGTAAGCAAAAAACCAAGCCCTATGATCACGCACAATAAAAAAAACTTACCCCTCATCCAAACCTCTAAAACCGAACCAAATTGAAATAAAATGCCCAGTAAACAAAACCTGAGCAGAAAACAAAGACCTCACCTTGAACACGAAATTGTAACCCAACAGTTAAATCCCCAAAACGCGCCCATTAAATTTACAAAGTGTTTGGCTTTTAGTGGATTTCCCCCTTCTAAAACGCTAGAAAGAACTTGCGTTGGTACATTTCGAGCTGACCACCCTGAAACGATTTCGAGGCAAACATGAAACGATTGCAAACGAGGTTTCCAGCATCAATACGTTGCATGCTTTTTGTGTTTGGAATATTTCTCACATCCGTTGTTTGGCCACTGCTGTCGTCGGCCCAGGAACAACCCACCCTAAAGGCCACTGTTCCAGCAATTTGGTATGGAGAGCTGAATCTCAAAATAGCAGTTCTTCGGCTTGAGTTTCATGTAACCCAAGGTGAAGACGGAAAATACACAGGCAAAATGATTAGCCTTGACCAAGGTAACATCGCAGTACCCTTGGACAGTTTTGCGATAAATGACCAAACCATGTCGTTTGCTATTCGGAAAGTTCAAATTCAGTTCGAAGGCAAATTAAGCGCTAACAAAAAAATGGCAAGCGGAACCTTCAAACAGTTAGGCAAGGACTACCCCTTCTCACTAGCCTTAGTCGAACCCGATCCCGAAATGCGACATACTCAAACCTGGACAGGGCGAATGAAAGCGGGTGCTCAAAAGTTCGACTTTCAATTTAGATATTTTGAAAAAGAGGGATCAGATACAAAACTTAAATTGGACAGCTTCACTGAAAATGATTTTGATCGCGTTGCCACCATTGCTCAAGATGGCACCACCATCACTATCGCGATCCCTTCAACTCAAGCCAAGATCGTTGGCAAGCTAAATGACAAGAGTGATCAAATCGACGGCAAATGGCTGCAAAGAGGTGGCGAATTCAAAATAATCTTACGAAAGATTCCCCTTGAACAAACGCGTGACCCTAAAGCTAATCGCCCTCAAACTCCAAATCCAAGCTTAAGAAACCCCCCGAAATATAAGACCACCGAGTTAACAATCGAGAACAAGTTAGCAGATTTAAAACTCGTTGGTTCATTGCTGGTGCCTGATGGAAAGGGCCCTTTTCCAGTTGTGGTTTTGATCACGGGTTCCGGACCACAAGATCGAGACGAGACCATCTTCAGTCACAAGCCGTTTTATGTTATTGCGGATCACTTGGCAAAACGCGGTGTCGCCTCATTTCGTTTTGATGAACGAGGTGTGGGCGAATCCACAGGTGACTTCTCCACCGCGACCAGCAAAGATTTTGCTAATGACGTTGAAGCCATTGTGGAACATCTTAAGACTATCCCCAAACTTAACCCTCAAAAAATAATTCTAATGGGGCACAGCGAAGGGGGGATTATTGCCCCGATGATTGCAGCCAACCGTGACGACATTGCTGGAGTGGTCATGTTAGCAGGCCCGGGTGTCCCGGGTTTCGACATCGTCATGAATCAGACTCGTTTAATTTCCGCCGCCGCGGGAGCTGATGCGACCGATCTGGACTACCAAGAATTCTTCCTCAAACTTGTCTTAGAGGACAAACTGGCAAAAGACCAACTAGTTCAATTAGTCACCACTAAATACAAAAACAAATTGTCTGATGAAGAAAAACAAATGTTACCGGTCGCCATTGAAAATATGAAATCCCAATTCAAATCGCCTTGGTTTAAATACTTTTTGAATCACGACCCTCGACCTGACTTACGAAAAATCAAGATCCCTGTCCTCAACATGGTTGGAAGCAAAGACCTGCAGGTGGATCCGAATCTAAACATGCCTGAAATAAAACGAGCGCTCGCGGAGGCCGGCAACAAACACACCACGTCAGTCATTCTTCCAAACCTGAACCACTTATTTCAGGAATGCGAAACGGGCGAACCCAGCGAGTACGCGAAAATCGAACAGACCTTCGCTCCTGCAGCCCTTGATGTAATTTCAAATTGGTTAACAAAACAATTTGGCGCCGAATTAACTAACCAATAAACAGACGTGCCACAGTCATCGGGTTTACCCCAAGCGAACATTGGTTGTTTTTGCTTTTTGGCGTGCGCATTGCCGAACCCTATGACACAAAACGGACTCCAACATCCTGGCTCTGTTTCGACAGATTTCAACACGAGTTTGCCCCGTCTTTCAGCGCGTTACCTATTCTGAAATCTTGGCAGTCGCTGCCGAACATATTGGGCGCCCCCCCTAACAAGCTCCCTTCTTTCATCTGCCAAAACGTTCCCCGCCGAACCTGCCCCTCCTCGAACCCCACTGAAATTGGCACGTGGTTGGCAATACTTTCGATACGACTATCAACAGTTGCTTGGTTCGTAACGAAGAGAAAATGTTCGCTTCCAGACTCTTGCACAAGTGCGAAAAGGCACGCAAAACCGTTGTTTTATTGAAAGAGGGCCCCATCGCTCGCCTCACCAAAGGATTCCACAACACCATGACAATTGTTTTGATTTGATGTTTAAAAAAAGAATATGAATCGTTTTTGTCAGACGAAAGATTCAGCCTTAATAAAGTTTTACACTACCACCGATTAAGGAATCCTCTTGACCGCCTTCAACATGCAACCCATCGTCGTACCTTGGGATTATTCAGAAATGTCAAAAGCGGAATTGGACAAAGCCATAGAAATAGCTGAATCAAAATCACAAATTGAGGATGTTCGCGTCACGACCTACCCTGCCGCGATGGAACAAAGTAATGTTTAGGGATCTTATACCGAAGACACCATTCGAGAGAATCTCTTCAACAGTTTTTACAAAGAGGTTCCCAACGACTTGTATCCAGGAATAAAATTTACCGCTTATTTCGGAGACCCGGGAAACAAGATTGCCGAACATGCAGAAAAACCAAGTTCACCAGTCATCCAACGAGCACCGTAACAAACCAAGCCAAGACAATGAGTCTGTCATAATAATACATTCCAACCAGTCAGCCTCGGTGAAGCTCAATCCCTAAATTGACTGAAAAGCCTCACCGCTTGTCCCCAATGTTTTGAGAGAAATTTAAACATCGCTGCGTAAGCTCAATCTCATCGGCGACTTGGCCACACAGATCCATCATGAAACCGATACAACAACCGACGGTGCGTGCCTTAAAGGGACTGAAGGAATCATTCGTTAAAACAAAAACATAGCGTGGAATTTACTTTCGCGTTCCTTCGACAAACAACATAATAGTACCAAGAGTGGCATGAATCCTTTCTCGATGTTAATGAATAAGAACATCTTCGAATTTAGTCCTCATGACATTTCTACTACTCATAAAACAGGACCATCATGTTAAACAGATTTTTGAATTCAGTAATTTTTTGTTTTGTGTTGTCGCTGACCACGACCGCAATTGCCGACCAAAACCTTGAAATGGCTGCCCCATTCACCAACAACATGATCCTCCAAAGGCAAATGGCAGTTCCCATTTGGGGATTTGATTTGCCTGGCACAAAAGTAACCGTTGAATTTGCGGGACAATCGAAAACGGCAACCACCAATGCATCCGGCGATTGGATGGTCAAGCTTGACCCGCTCGCGGTATCCCGTCAAGAACGACAGCTAAGAGTGTCTAACAACCAAAATGAGTTGATTGTTTTGTCCGGTGTGTTAGTAGGTGAAGTTTGGTTTTCATCCGGGCAATCGAATATGGTTTGGACCGCCGGAAAGAGTATGTGCAGTGAAATCGCGCGCGAAATTGCTGGCTCAGAAAGCGACATCCCGATTCGAGAAATCAGTATCAACACTGTATCGGCACTGTATCCGCAAAAAAAGGCAACCGCTGATGGCGGGTGGAAAACTCACAAGGATGCGAGCAATTTTTCCGCGTTGTCTTTATCGTTCGCCTACGAACTTTACAAAGAATTGGACATGCCCATTGGTATTCTCCTTAGTGCCCATAGCAACACAAGAATTGAAGCGTTTACACAACGTCAAGCCATTGAACGCCACACTAAATTGAATCAGGATTCTGATCTTATTCGCGACGCAGACCCCCGTGGGGAAGCTGGACAAATTGCGTTTCAGCAATATGAAAAGGACCTTAGGGATTGGCAAATCTTAGCAGGCAAAGCGGCCAACTCAGGTGCAAAGATTCCAACGAGGCCTAACTTGCCAGGGATCGCAGGAATGTGGAGAGGGCCTTCTCAATTCTTCAATGGGAAAATTCACCCAGTGGTCCCTTTTGCAATTCGTGGAGCCATTTGGTGCCAAGGCACGAGTAACTCAAATGATGGCAGAGCTTACGCAGCACGAATGGAAGCTCTCGTCAACGGATGGAGAGATGCATGGGACATGCCCAATATGCCTTTTTATTTTACGCAAATGCAGTGCTACGGGACCCCGGATCCGGACGTCGTTGGATTTGCTGATATCCGTCAGGCTCAACACATGTTTTTCATGAATAATCGAAACAATGTCGGGATGGTGGTCCAATCCGACCTCAACTCAGCCAGACCTCAAGGCATTCATTATTACAACAAGCTTCATCCCGGTATGAGAATGGCGAGATGGGCATTGGCAAAACAGTACGGAAAACAAATCCCATTTACTGGCCCCATTTTTTCAAATTACAAAACTAAGGGGAATCAGGTTGTCGTTTCTTTTGAGCCCGAAAGTCTGTTTGGTGGGTTAATGGTCGGGAATAAAGGCTTAGCAAAAGACTACAAAGAACCGGGCAAATACATAGAACCAGCCAAGCCCACGCCCAATGAGTCCATCAACCATTTTCGATTATGTGACCCAAACAAAAAATGGCACGCTGCCAAAGCCGTTATCGCCGGCGACACGATTGTTGTTACCAGTGAGAATGTTGCACAACCGATCGGTGTGCAATACGCCTACAGCGCGGTTCC
Source organism: Mariniblastus sp. (assembly GCA_029247405.1). Classification (GTDB taxonomy): domain Bacteria; phylum Planctomycetota; class Planctomycetia; order Pirellulales; family Pirellulaceae; genus Mariniblastus. The sequence continues at coordinate 2,520 of JAQWLH010000028.1, read as the reverse complement.
TCAGGACTCGAATCTTTATAACCGTGCAGGGCTGCCTGCCACACCTTTTGCCGCAGTCAATCACGAATTGATTTTTGAAGAAGACGACCTCGAAAAAGCTGCCGCGCTGAAAGCAAGATACCGACAATTTACCGACCCGAATTATCCGATCCTCCAAGTAGTCGAATATTTCAGAGACGGTGCTATTATTCAGCGGGACCATCCAATCCTGATTTGGGGACATGCAAATCAAGGCGTCACATTGAAAGTCACTCTGGGCAACATGACTCAATCCGTGGTTGCAAACGAACTCCAACAATGGTCGATCGAATTTCCTCCGCTGCAGGCCTCCGCAACCCCGATCACGTTAAACGTTGAAGCAAGCCACGGTCATCGGCGGACCGTAAACGACATTCTTGTCGGCGACGTCTGGTACCTAACAGGCTCGACTATGCTTAACGGGGAGATGGCTTATAACCAGCGCGATCAGAAAAATGACATACCGAAAACTTTGCCAATCGTTCGCGAGTTCAGGAGAAAAACCAGTGCTAGTTCTTTTCCGACACCTCGCAAACGAAAGTTCGAAACCGGTGGTGGCAAATACCGATCATCCTGGATGACTGCTGATTTTACAAAGGCTGATGGTGGCGTTTCGATGTTCGCCTATCATTTCGCTAAAACTCTAGATCGAAAAGGCATTCCTCAAGGCTTCATTACCATGTCCTCGGGGCGGGGCGGCAGATCTGCTCAAATGGCGTCCCCCCTCTCCTGGACATCTTTTGATGGCGTAAAAAACATTAAGCATCCAAAATTCCAGGACCGACTGAATGAATTATTTATGCAGTATCCAAACACTCAAATTGCCAAAAATGCAGTCAATCAACACCTCAACCAAGTCCAGAACTTTGTCAAGACAATGACCGACGCCGCGAAACTTGGTAAAGACCTTTCCAAAGTAGCGCCACTCCGCGGTCCTGCCTTTCCCGAAGCCGGGCAGAATCCCAATGTCAAAGGCGACACGATTCCAACGTATGCTTACAACTGGTGTGTCAGCCCGATGACCCCCATGAAGGTGGCTGGTGTCATTTGGGTCCCGTCTGAATACAACATCGGTTATACACCGGAAGACTACGCTGATGAGTTAGAGGCCTATTCAAACAGCCTCACTCGCACCTATGGACAAGAAGAAATAAAGTTTATCTTCGCTCACCCCTCCAATAACCTAATCGACGGAATCTCGGCTCCAAAGAAAGAAACAGGTCAAATCGTCACGTTCAACCAATGGCCAAAATCCCTCAAAGAATTGGCAACAAAAATGGCCAAAGAGGCAGACTAAAAATTATTTTAAAACGTGTTTCCAAACATCCTTTTTCTTAAGCAACGCCTGCCATCACAATGAAAACTAATTCAGCTTATCTTGCCTGCGTCTTGTTGCTTGTCGTTTGCGGAAGCGTTCAAAGTCAGTCTTATTACAAACACGACCAAGCTCTGTTTTCAACGCGGCCCAGTGAAACACAGTCGTTGACCAACATTAAACGGCTGGGGCCAATTGGGATTGGAATCGACTTAATTCAGCCAGCATTCACCATGCGAATTAGTCATATCGAAGATGGCTCACCGGCAGCTCAATCAGGAAACCTGAAACCAGGACAGATCATCGAAAAGATCAATGGCAAACAACTGAACTCCATTGATCCGCGTATCCAACTTGGCCAATGGCTGACCAAGGCCGAGGCGAGTGACGGCATTGTTCGATTTAAGATACGAGGTCAGCTAGAAGAATCCATTGTTAACATTCCAGTACTGGGCACGTACAGCGCGACCTGGCCACTCAACTGCCCCAAATCAGAAAAGATTGTCCGTAATTTTGCAACTTACCTCTCCCAACCGGACGCTCCGAAAGGATTTGGGGGGATCGGAATGCTCTTTTTGTTATCAACAGGAGAGGAAAAAGATCTAGAAACCGTTAGGGCTTGGGCACGTGAGGTTGCAGAAAAACCGCAAACCTATGCGTGGTATCTCGGCTATGGAGGAATTCCGCTTTGTGAGTATTACCTTCGCACTGGCGACGAAGCAGTTAGAGCTGGCATTCAAAATTGGGTCAACAACGCTGTCAAAGCGCAGTACCTCGATGGTTGGGCAGGACGTGGTGGCGTGCCTCGGGTCACCTATGGAAATGGCCACCTGAATGCCGGCGGCACAGCTGTGTTAACCTTTTTGCTGCTTGCAAAAGAGTGCGGTGCAGACGTTCCAGAACACGCACTGCAGGGTGCCTTGACGCACTTCTACCGCTACTCTGGTCGCGGGCACAATCCGTATGGAGATGATCGACCGGAAACCGGCTTTGTTGACAATGGCAAAAACGGAAATCTTGCTTTTGCCATGGCCGCCGCAGCCGCCTTGACACCCGACGGAGAGAATTCAGTTTACGCGCAGGCCCGAGACGCCTGTGCGATGACGAGTTTCTACACCACGAGCTTTATGCTTCACGGTCACACCGGAGGTGGAATTGGCGAGTCGTGGCGAAGCCCTGCCATGGGT
>JAQWLH010000115.1 GCA_029247405.1 Mariniblastus sp. | reverse complement strand
AATCAATGTAAGAGAGAAGTTGTTCACTCTTGAGTCGAATCACGCACTCTTCAACAATCTGAAATGGCATCTTGACCTGTTCGCTGATCGCGCGAATCGAGGCCTCTCCCTTGGCGACCAAATATTTGGAAACTATTTCTTCCAATAATGTTCCGGTCACCTTCGAAGCGGCGAGTGACCGAGGTTCACGAGGAAAAAAATCTCCGTGAGCGTCAACATTGCGATTTGCGTCATCCCGCAACAAAGAAGCAACCAAGGCTGAGGGAGTTTCCGACCTGAGTGGCGCACTTGAAGCGACGGACCGGTCGGGGGCTGGAAGTTCAGATCCCGTCGTTGACCTAACAGGATTACCACCACCGTCTGATGCCAACCCATTGATTCGGGCTAATAGTTGATCAATGTTGTCCGTTGGATTAGCTGCTGACTGAGCTTCGTTTTCCATCGCCATTTCCAATCATTTGATTTCACGCCTACAAGTGACGGAAAAGTTTACCTCGTAGTTAATGTTAAAAGATTAAATTCAGCGGCTGCACGCGTCCCCTCCGCTTAAAATACGGAGTAGTAATCAGTTCAGCTAGAAAAACCGGAATATGCGAACCAATTCCTTAGTTACAGGAACATCTGCACATCCTCCCAGTAAGATAGACCTTCAGCTAAAATAGAGACAAACACGGCCGCTTCGAAGCAGCAACACACTACTCGAGAACAATAAATGTCAGTTACCGACTCTACCCCTACAAATCCAGACAGCGTGGGACCAGACTCCGAAGCGAGTCCGGAATTGAACAACGTCATCGAATTTATCAAACAAGTCCGAACTCGCGTGGGAACCGTCGTCGTGGGGCAAGACATCGTCGTTGAACGATTGTTGATCGCGTTGTTCACAGGCGGTCATTTGCTGCTCCAGGGTGTTCCAGGCCTCGCAAAAACCCTTTTGGTTTCGGTTCTTTCCAAGACCATTGATCTAGATTTTGCCCGAGTTCAATTCACGATCGACCTACTTCCTTCTGATATTCTGGGCTCGGAAATTTTGGATCAAAAAACGAACGAATTCCGAGTCCATCGAGGGCCCGTGTTTACCAATCTTTTATTGGCGGATGAAATTAATCGAGCAGCACCTAAAGTCCAAGGTGCATTACTCGAAGCAATGCAAGAACGAAAAGTCACCATTGGCGGTGAAAACTTCAGCCTTCCTGCTCCATTTCTAGTCATTGCAACCCAGAATCCGGTTGAGCAAGCCGGAACGTTTGAACTACCCGAGGCGCAGCTTGACCGTTTCATGATGCTTCACCGTTTGGTTTACCCGACCCCCGATGAAGAGAAAGAAATTCTTCGCCGTAACGCCAACCTAGGAATTCGGGTCGAAGGCAAAGGTGCCGTTGCCAAGACGGAGTTTGACATGCTCTCCAATGAGCCTGTGGGATCGAGTGACAAATTGGTATCCGCCATGCAAGCGGTCCAAAACGTCTATGTGAGTGAAGCCTTCATCGAACACATTGTCGAAGTCATCAATCGCACTCGAAATCATCCCATGCTCGAACTCGGCTGTAGTCCTCGAGCAGGAATTTCACTCATCAAAGCATCTCGTGCGAGAGCTTTGATCCGAGGTCGACACTACGTCGTGCCAGACGACCTTTATGCTTTGGCCGAAGATGTAATCCTGCATCGAATTCGATTGAACTACGAAGCGCTCGCCGACGGTCATACCGGGGCTTCAGTTCTACAGAGCATCTTACGAGAGTTCAATTAAGCCCTCCCTGCGGAAGCCTCACGTCTCTATCTTGTGTTATCGCCAGAGAAGACACAAACATATTTTTCCTGAGCCATCCACGATGCTCTCCGCATGTGAAAAACCAACCATTTTACGATTCGCATTTGTAGCGATTCACGACAACAAAACATCCTTTACCATTAATCAGTAAATGCAGGGTCAGCTCGAACATATTGATCCGTTAGATTGGCGGCAGTTCATCTTGGCCGTCAACAAACTGGCGGACAACTTTAACTACGGGACGGACGCCTCTCCGTTTCTTGGTTCTGGCGTTGAATATGTCCAATCACGACAATACCAATACGGTGACCCAATCCGCTCCATTGACTGGCGAGTCACTGCACGAACAGGCAAAGTGTTTGTCAAAGAATTTGAGACCCCCAAACAGATGCCTTGCTACTTGTTGTTAGACACGTCTGCTTCGATGATTGTCAGTTCTCAAAAGCGAAGCAAGTATGCAACGGGATTACACATCGCGGGAGGACTCGCGTTCGCCTGCTTGGACCGAGTCAGCCCAGTGGGCATGACGACCACCGGGAGCGACCACTACAGTGTCGAGCCCAGTCTCTCCAAAGATCAAATCATGCAGTGGTTACACGAACTTCGAAGATTTCAAATGGACCAGTCAACGGTCCTCACTCGGCGTCTCAATGAACTTTCGGCACGCCTCAACAACCGAGCGTTGATCATTGTCATTAGTGACCTTCACGAGCCCAAAGCACTCAACGCATTAAAATTAGCCGCGCAGGCCCATGACGTCGTCGTTCTCCAACTTCGTGATCCCGCCGAACGTCAAATCAGTGGAACGGGATATTTCCGGGCACGCGAACCTGAGACAGGACGCGAATTTGTGACCCACGGCAAACGAACTTGGATAGATTATGAGACCATTACTCAAGAACTCAAACGACGTCAAATTGATCATTTGTTGATCGATATCGATATCCCTTTCGCACATAAAATTCGCTGGTTTTTCAAATCACGTGGAATTCTCGGAAACGGAGCAAGATAAATGAGAGGTAACGTTTACCGCACAGAACTTCCACCCTTTGGCTGGCAACGAGGTGTCTTCCTCTTGTGGTTTTGCCTCGGAATCGCGTGCAACGCTCCCAATACTTTCGCGTCATCAACTCCCCCTTTCCAACAGGGATCGCAAAAACCGGCCGTCACTGAAACCAACACTGAACCTTCTGACACCGCCCCCTACAAGTCAACGGTTGGTTTTCCCAAACTGATATATCAACACGTCATTGCTGGTCCGAAAGTCATTGCCAAACCCATCTCTGATCGTAATCAGGCGATGATTGTCCGCCTGGTGGAGACCTACCCTCACGGCTCTAACTTTAGATATGACATCCAATACAAATCACTCGAACCCGGTCGTTACAACGTCGCTGATTATTTAGAGCGGGAAGATGGATCAACCCAACCCATTTCACCCATTTTTGTAGATGTCTCATCACTTCTTGGACCTGGGCAGATATTGCCTTATGAGCTTCCGCCCAAATCAAGTGGCTATCAAAGCTTTTATCTTCGCGCGTTACTTATCGGCGGTGTTGCATGGTTCGCAGGGCTTCTGATGATCCTCTTTTACGGACGCGAGAAAACGAAACGCCTCCAAAAAGAGGCCGCTCCGCTAACAGTCGCAGATCGACTTCGTCCCTTACTTGATTCCGCCATTAACGGCGAACTCACTTCGAGAGAACAAGCCGAATTGGAGCGTGTGCTGAGTTCGTTTTGGAGTAACAAACTTAGGCTTTCGCATCTCCCCGCAGACCAACTTCGCGATCATTTACGTGGCCACCCTGAGGCCAGCGTACTTTTAAACCAAATCGACTCTTGGCTCCACAAACCGAAATCAGACATCGCTCACCCAATCAACACCAATGACATCCTCAAGCCGTACCAAACCATGAACTATGACGACGTGAATTAGTGAATGTCTCAGAAAACAATTTGATGGCAAGCTTGATCGCCGAATCATGGTTTACCAATATTTATTGGTTACCCAATGGATTTAATCGTCCGTGGGTTCTTTGGTTGATGATTATTCCTTGCTTGCTATTAGCCTGGATCTGGACGAGGCGTTCGCGGGGAGTTCCTATTCCGGTTGATCACGCAGACAGCAAAAGTGGGATTGCTGCAAGAACATTCATCAGTCTGGCAGAGTCCTTGGCTCCCCTTATTTTGGCAGTTTTCGTTTGGCTGATGGCGGGCCCCGTAATCCTTGGCAAACCGGTCGAGAAGCGAGCGGTCACAAATATCCAATTTTGTGTCGACATCTCTGGCAGCATGACGGCCAAATTCGGCTCGGGAACCAGATACGATGCTTCCATGAAAGCCATTAATCAGTTTCTGGACTTTCGAGAGGGTGATGCCTTTGGACTTTCGTTTTTTGGCAACTCAGTGCTGCATTGGTGCCCCTTAACCACCGACACTTCTGCCATCCGATGTTCCCCCCCGTTCATGCGTCCCGAGGTCGTACCGCCATGGTTTGGTGGGACTGAAATTGGTAAAGCCCTCTTAGCATGTAGGCAAAAATTAATGGAGCAAGCCGAAGGTGATCGCATGATTGTCCTCGTCTCGGACGGTTCGAGTTCCGATCTTGCTGGTGGCAACGACGCTGAGATCGCCCAACGGTGTATCAATGAAGGCATCAAAGTCTATGGAATCCACATCGCTGACTACGACGTCCCCAATGAGATCGTCAACATCACCAGCTTGACCGGTGGGGAAGTATTTAATCCAGGTGATCCAGAATCGCTGGCTGCTGTATTTCGACAAATCGACGACATGGAGAAGGCAGAAGTCGAACAAACAGTCGCCGAACAATTGGACCATTTTGGGCCCTACTGTGTGATTGGATTAATTTTTCTCGGAATCAGCTTGATGTGTTCATTCGGATTGAGGTACACGCCATGGTAGTACCAGAATACGCTGCCGAATTTGCAACCGCGGGTGTGCTGATTCTGGCAACCGGCGCTGAAACCATTCATTTGTTTAGAACACGTCGGCTGGCCTCACTGGCGTTTGGGCCTCAAAAAAAACCTGCTTTTTGGGCACATACCGCAGCACCGATGAGAATCCTCGCCTACGGCCTATTGTGCTGGGGTTTGATTACGTTGATGCGGGTTCCGCCTCGGACACACAACTCACTGGAAATCGAATCAGCCAAACAGCGACATGTCATTTTGCTCGTTGATGTGTCACCAAGCATGCGACTGGTCGACGCCGGACCAGAAGGTTTACAGAGTCGGACTCAGCGAGGGGCAACTATTTTGGAGTCCCTGTTTGATCGCGTTCCCATTCGACAATACAAATTGAGTGTGGTCGCGTTTTACAATGAGGCGATTCCAGTCGTGATCGACACCACAGATCTGGAGGTCGTTAAGAATTGCCTCAACGATCTACCAATGTATTTTGCCTTTAAGGGGAAAGACACCGATCTATTTAAGGGATTAAATAAGGCTGCTGAAATCGCGAAACCCTGGCAACCCGAATCAACCATCTTGCTCGTTATTAGCGACGGAGATTCCGTCCCCTCGACCGGAATGCCAACCATGCCAAAATCAATCAGCAACGTCTTGCTAGTCGGTGTTGGCGATCCGGTCTCCGGCAAATTTATTGCGGGCAAAAACTCTCGACAGGATGTCTCAACGCTTCGCCAGGTCGCGACGAGACTTCAAGGTGATTTTCACAACGGTAATGCACAGCATGTATCGTCGGCGGTGATCTCAAAATTGACTCAGAAGGTGGGCAAGCGCCGCTGGGAGGATCTGGGAAAACGTGAATACGCCATGTTAGCCATCGGAATTGGCATCACGATCCTGTGCTTGCTTCCAATGGCGTTGCATTATTTGGGTACATTTTGGCAACCAGGACTGCGAGTCGCGACGGATCCTCATTAATGTTGATCGCAAGTTCGACCGTGTGGGCAAAGCACGAAGCAATTATCCCCTGTCAATTGAGCCAGTACCGTTTTACCTAAACAACGGCCCAGAATGCCCCGTTTTGCTTCGGTCAACTACCATTCGTCTTGAAATAGCACAGGAATTCGTTAACCCTACACAATTGGTTGTTATTTTTTGCCCCGATTCGTTACGATAGAGTTAGGGAAAGGTTATCCCGTCAATTAATGCATTCCTTTGAGAATCTTGGAGCTAGGCATGAGAGTACTGATGTTGGTTCTTTGGCTGCTAATACCAGTGGGCGCTTTTGCGTATCACTTGGGGCCAGGGCAAAGCGACATGAAGCGCGATCAAGCCGCGCTGCTATTGGCTGATGCTGATGTATTTGCCAGTGCCAAAAAATGGAGCGAGGCAGAACCGCTATTTAAGGCTGCACTTGAACTACTTCCTGACGATGCAATCGAAACGAATCGGGCCGTTCGTCTCGAACTTGCCAAATGTCAACTGCTTAACAAAGGGCTCCCCCAAGCCAACGAAGATCTCAAAGTTCTCGTCGACGAGCTTGAACAAGATCCAAACGCGAACCCTGAACTGCTCGCCGACACCCGAATGGCGCTCGCCAATTCTCAGTATTACATCACTTGGCTGATGCGGCTTGAGGGACGACCTGAATCAGACTGGAAACCTGAAATCACCTCGTCTCAGCAGATCTATCGTTTGCTTGCTGAAGAATCAACTGAAAATGCCGACGAGGAAATGATCTCAATTCGCAAAGAGGATCTTGAATCGGCTGTCAAACTGGCTCGCATGGACATCGGTGAGTTACAGGGATTGCCTCTGCCTAGTCAATGAGCTGGCTGAAATTCATCCAGCAAACGCGGTCGCGTTTCCAAGAAATCAGGCAAGAAGAATGACGCTCGTGGTGCTAGTGCCGGACCTCCTCCAGATGATGGCGGCAGCTAAACCCAGCCAATAGGCAAGTGTTATTCCGTTGGATCGTAACGAATGATCTGATCAAGCTAAACCAAGCTACCATGCAACGTCGAGTTGCATGGTTTTTTTATGCATTAATGCTTAGTAAGAACCCTGAGAGTCCAAATGGTTTTGGCAAAATCAATTATCATATAAGTCAGAAGAAATAATAAACGAGCAAACGTTTTGTGCCCCAGCGAAGCGACTTGCTTCACGAAAAGACTCATCATCTTGGTGTTAAATGAAAAAGCCTTTAGATCGCAATTCATTCTCTTTTTATCGACTCGCGAGATCCATGTCCAAATTTGGGTTGGGGACAGCTCTCATCGTTTCATTGCTATGCCCCTTGAGCCAAACCGGATTCGGTCAAATTGCTATCCGACCGGCGAAGCCGACACGTCGGGCCCTAATTTCACCCGCGATTCAACTTCAAGTCGGTTCAGACCCGGCAACGGCTTCCATTACCCCGAGTTTTGTTGCCGAAACAACCAACGCCACCTCAATGCCAAATGAAAACATCAGCGAGGTCCGAGCAAAGAGCAAGGAAACGCGTCTGAAAAAGCTCTCCAAATTGACTTTCAATCGCCTCCCATCAACGATCCTCGAAACGTGGTCTCAAAACTCCCCTGACGAGTCCGAAACTGACCTACCGCCTGCTCCTAAAGGAGCCTTTCTGTACAGCGATGAACGCTTCAAGATCGCAACGGACCAATTACAAAAAGATTTCACGATGGGTAATTGGGAAGCGATTGCTGCATTCATGAGACTGATTCCCAAGGAAAACGCAAAAACAGTTTACAAGCAAGTTCTTCTTGCAATCACCGGTGGAAATATCCGCAAGCTTCAGGGAGCCTCTAATAGCTCGAGTGTTGACGCACGAACACTCCAACCACAGTACCTTTCATTTGAAGATATTTTCACCATCGCGAGAATTTCTCCTGCCGAATTAGAGAAATCTGACATTACACAATTCAGTCTCGCTTTTCGAAATGCAATCTCTCGCGGAACGACCTCCGAAGACCTCGTCAACGTTTTCCAGACGGAACTCCTAAAAGACAACCCTGTTTTTGAAAAACGTCAAATGGCTAAAATCCTGTTCGGAGCCAATTTGCCAATTGAAGCCGGACAATTTCTGCCCAAACTTGAATCGGCCAAGGTTGAAAATGATCATGAAGCACTCAACTTGCTCTCACAGCACTATTTGGCGATCAACTCCAAAGACAAAAACACCGACCAACTGGAAAAGGCGTGGCACGTCACGCAAGCCATTCTGGCGTCTAATGACGTCGCTAAAATTGAAAGAAAAACTGCGTTAGCTCGGGCGGTCAAGCTTTCCAGCCAAGTCAGCGAAGAACTCGGAAAAAAATGGCTCAACGACAGTTTCGTAGCCCAACCAAAGAACGGAATGGAAGTGCTTGGCGCAATTGGTGCCGACACAGCTAAATCTCTCAAAACTCACGCTCGCTCAGCCAACATAAGACTGGAGCGATTGAAACTTCAAAATGATGCAGTCAATGCCTTACTTTTAGCATCCAAAAATCAAGCCACGCATTGGAGGCATCCGCTCGAATTACTGGCTGCAACATGGCTAATGGAAGCCCGAATCTCTTATACCGACGACAATTCGACGACACGCGGTCCCAACATGCAAAGGGATATGTATGGAAATATCTTTTACAGCAATGGAATGGTTAGATCCCCACGCTCCATGCCCGGAAGTGGGCGTGTCACAGCGATTGCCACCAACGAATTATTAGACATCAAGCCATCAGCAGCATGGCTCGAATTGATTGACCCGACCTTGCGCCCCGAATTCGATTCAGTCTTGGCCAAGCTGTACCTTAAAGTTTCAGAGGATGAAGCGGCGTTTCCGTATCTTGAGTCCCTGGCTAAATCGTATCCCCAAAAAGTCGAAAAACTAGCGGATGAGTACATTGAGGTTTGGACTCGAAATCATGATCCCAACAACGATCGTCGACGCACTAACAGCTACATGTACATGTATGGCTTTGAGAGCCGCGCCGAGTCAATTCCACTGACTCGATCCAAACAACAACGCAATCTCAATGAATTAAGCGTGCTGGCTAAACGGCTCGACCAATTGGTCGACAAAGAGCTGGATGAAAAACTTCTCGTCAGAGCTTTCACGACATGTCACAGCACCGCAGAAGTCTACAAAAAGAAAGACATCGAAAAAGTCTTTGGTCCCATGGAGGAAATAAAATCCGACACGATCGCCAATCTCGCGTCAAGAATGCGCACCAACTTGGCAACCATGTGGCGAGATGCCAATGTTCAAAAAGATAAAAAAACAAAACGAAAAAAGAAAGACATCGAACAAGAGGTGATTGAGGGTTACGAAATGGCCCAGAACATCATCAAAGTAGCCTTGGCCTCGGATCCTGACCAATGGAATTTAATTAATACGCAGGCGGAGCTACTCCATGACGAAAACAACTATCGCTCAGAATTGAAAAACAGCTCTGAATTCGCGCCGCGACGTAAAGAGGCGATGATGATGTTTCAACAAGCCGCGGATAAATATGCTTCAAAGGTTTTAGAATTAGACGAGTCAAGTTACTCGACCAAAGCCTACGAATCGTGGTTCTACGCCAGTCTCGGTGCATGCGACCTTGGCTTGATTACTGAAAAACATCGTTCCGACGAAAAACAAGCCGAGTTAATTCGAAAGGCTCTTGAAGACCTACCCGCAAAAGCAGCTGACTGGCACATGTCACGTTTTGCCAACCTGTTGTTTAATCGCATGAGCAGCGCAAAACCCCAACTCAAGCATAAGTACTTGGATCTGGGCTTTAGAATTGTTGGTGATCATAAACAGGCTCGTGAAGCAAAAAAGGTTCACGACTATTACAAAGATCTCGTCAATGAGATTCAGCTTGTGACAGCCATCGATGGTAGCTCGCGTGTTGGGCATGATCAGGCGTTTGGTGTTTATGTCTCCCTCAGACACACCAAAGAAATTGAGCGCGAGTCAGGTGGTTTTGGTCGCTATTTGCAAAACCAGAATAGCAACATGAATTTTTCGTATAACTATGGCCGTCCAACAGAAGATTACCGGGATAAATTTGAAGAAGCTGTACGCGACGCCTATTCGGAACAGTTTGAAGTCCTCTCAATCACATTTGAGAAACCCGAAGTCAAGTCAATTCCTGGGCGCGAAACTGGTTGGCGGATAACGCCGTACGCCTACATGCTACTTAAAGCACGTGGGCCCGAGGTCGACATGGTACCACCAGCTAAACTCGATCTCGATTTTCTTGACACCTCCGGATACGCCATCCTTCCAGTCGCTTCCCCATCATTACCTATTGATGCCGGCGAATTTGTTTCACGGCCTTTCACAAACCTTTCGGTGACCCAGATACTCGATGAAAGACAATCCGAGGAGGGAAAATTAATTGTCGAAATCAAAGCTCAAGCTCAAGGGCTGGTGCCTGAGATCGAATCAATTCTCGATCTAACGTCCAGTGAGTTTAATGTGAAAGAAATTTCTGATCAGGGAGTTTCCGTTTCTCAGTTTGATCCGGAATCAAAAAAGACAACGATTAACTCGGAGCGAACCTGGATGGTCTCACTGGAAGCCAAACCAGATTTACCCACCAAACCCACAACTTTTGAATTCCCCCAACCCACCATTGAGCTCTCCGAATCAGTCTTTCAACGATACGTTGATGCGGATCTCGCCTCTGTTTCAGGAATCGTCAACCTGGAAGAGAAGTACGGAAAACAAAGTTACGCGTGGATCATCTACCCGTTAGTCGGTGGCGGTTTATTTTTAATTCTATTGATTGGCTTCACGATCTACTTCATGAGGCAGCCCAAAAAAGAGCCACCAAAATCTCCCTTGGATTTTGACAATAATCTCTCGCCATTTGCTGCCATCTCACTGCTACAAGAAATCCATGCCAACAATGGGCTAAGCGATGTCAAGAAGCACGAGCTGGCTGCCGCGATCACCCGGCTCGAATCGCATTACTTTGGCCAACCTGAAGAAACCAGCCCGCCAGACTTGACAGGCGAAGTAAAAAAATGGGCCAAGCAATCAAAATTGGCGGTCTAGCCCCACTCGAACTCGAAGAATACGCAGGGTGGTCTCTGGGCGAAAATGGTTTCGTTTGAATTGCCACTGGCCAGTCGGGCACCGTTGGCGATCCTTAGGGCAATCAAATCTAGCCTTGGGTATTTCCATTCCGCGAGCGGTACCGAATCTGTTACCAATCGAACAGAAAAAGCAAATCTGTACGTAAGGCGTTTGCTTCAAAGAGACTTGGGTGTTTTCATTAAGTAACAGATTGTCAATAATCCGACTCGCAAAATTCCTCGAAGCCCTTTTAATCAGGAACTCATGAATGAGATACATTCTTTACCTTGCCTTAGTCATCGCCGTAAACTGGATGCCTTCAAATATTTCCGCGCAAGGCGCAACGCAAGACGGTGGTCGTCGAAGTAAAGTTGCTAAGCGAGATGGAAGTCAGAAGGGATCGCAGGGGCGTGGCCAATCCTCGAAAGCAACCCCCGTAGCGGTCAAAGACGGAGTTGCCACCCTTTCGCCCGAGAACACAAAAGTCAGTTTTGTCGGTACTCATGTGGGTACCGATCCCAAGCCGCGATTGGGGGGCTTCAAAAAGTTTTCCGGAAAATTGATGCCCGCCGAGAACGGCAAAAGCATCAAGTCGTTATCCATGAAATTTGAGACCAATTCGTTATACACAGAATTGGGGGGCAATCTTACAAGCCACCTAAAAAATGCAGACTTTCTCGATGTTGAAAAGTATCCCGAATCCAAATTTGTTAGCACGAAAATAGAAGCTGGCGATCAAGAAGGCATGTTCAACGTGATCGGCGATTTTACCTTAATGGGAAAAACAAACTCGATTACAATTCCAGTCACGATGAAAAATTCGGATCAAGGAATTCTTGTTAACGGTGAACTTAAACTTGATCGAACCAGCTTTGGCATGAGCAAAATGACAGAGCGAGTCAGCAAAGAGGTCTCGATTACACTCTCGATTGGTGAACTTACTGGCGGAGATGCGCCGCAGGATCAAACGCGAGGTGGTCGAGGGGGCCGGGGGCGAGGGGGCCCTGGAGGTTTTGATTTAACTGGGGCATTCAATGGAATGGACAAAAACGGCGACGGGAAATTAATGGGCGATGAAGTTCCCGAACGCATGCGTGATCGACTGGACAATCTGGACTCCGATGGGGACGATGCCATTACATTAAAAGAGCTTCAACAAGCAATGCAAAGACTTGGCGGCGGAAGAGGCCAAGGTGGAGGTCGCTAAAACAGAAACCGAAGAAGGGAGGTGATAAAACACCTCCCTTCCTGGCGGTAAAGGTTTCCATGCCCCTGCTTCAAAGGCCTTCCCGCTCCTCTGTCTCAACGCCTTAGTCTCACCCCCACTTTATGAATTCGCAGCTAAGCACTATTTTCTCCTGAACACCGTCTCCTACGATCAATGGGGAGGCGGTGTTTTTATGAATTCCATCATTTGGACCGAATGTCGATTGGAGAATTGGCGTTAACCTCCGCATGATGACCAACGAAAAGCAAACATGGGAGAGATGGGCAATACAGGCAACCATCGTGAGGTCTCAGTTTTTCTACCTAGTTGCAGGTTAAAATCAATGCGGATAGGTTGTGGGGAATAGAGCTTGACAGGTTTGGCCACTTTCCACCCCATTTTCGAGATCTCGCTCAAACAAACAAAGACGTACACGTCAGCTTCAAAGGAATATTCGTTTATCAAAGGAATCGATAATGTTAGTGCTTAGTCGCAAAGTAGGCGAGCGCATCTGGATCGGAGATGAGATTTCCGTGACAGTTGTGCGAATTACGGGCGGCGGTGTGCGGATTGGCATAGAGGCGCCTGCAGAAATGCCGGTTGTTCGAGAAGAGCTAAAACTCAAACTTGAACAAGATGAAGCTGGTAAAAATGCCGAGCCACCTTCGACCGTCAAATTTCGCTCGAATTAAGAGAACCAGACCGAGACTCAACTCTTCAAATCTTATCTGTTTGCTTAGAGTGGCAACCAACAGTTCGCATGGTCCTGAGACTAAAATTGCGCCGAACCTGTTGTTGCACGATTCGATGAGGCCTGTAGTACAGCTCTTCCGTTTTTGCTGCGCTTTTTGGCCCTGAAGTCATTTAATGAGACGCACTACACACTTCGGACGGCATAGGTTGTGTGTCAGTGAAAATTCCAAACGCTGCTTCGGCAACAACGATCTTGTGGCTGTTCTTCATTTTTGATCGCCGAGGATCGACGCATGGGTTTGGCACCTATTATTTTATTTCGACGAACAAATCCTGTTCGATGAACGCGGTCTTGGTATCGGTTGACCGAACAACAACTCCAGTGCGAACATCAACGCGTTGGGCTGAAAGCTTGTTGAGGGCTCCGTATTGAATCACAAACTCTTCGAGTGCCCTGAGTTTGACTTCAGCTTTGGCCTCTCCTTTGGTTTCTTTGCCGGGCGCATTGCCCCAAATCACCTGAGTCCCTCTGTCGGGCCAAAGCTCAAACGAATCCAGATACCCCGTCGAGAGATCAGGTTTTCGTCTAGTCACAATACGTGAAAATCCAATGGCATTAGCTGTAGTTTCAAACAGCGCGCTGATGGCGGCCGCGTCTTTTATTCGTTCATCTGGCCAATCCGCCCAGCAGGGAATTTCCAATGCTTGCGAAGGTGATGCCAACGGGTGGACAACTAGAATCTTTGGCACCGACAAGCCTTCGCCCAGAGCTTGCGGCATGACAACTCCGAGTCGATCGACAGGCAAAAGAACCTGTTCATCAGGTTTTGCTTTGGGCCAAGAGAAGGGGAACGAAACCTTGCTCAACTCAACCAAAGCAACCGGGACTCGATAAATTACATCAATGTCCAAACCACTTTTGGATTTTCGAACGCTATCCACCCTTTCGACACAACCGACGTTGCGGATAACGGTTGCAGTTCGAGAAACCAACTGCGTGTCCAGGATGGAAGGCAAATTTTCTGCATCGCTATGAAGATCGTCTGTAGATTCGGACAAAACGAGTTGTTTGAGATCGTCGTTCGCCCAGGCCGGCGGCGGTGTTACCGTGATCTTGTCTTTGGTCAATCGAAACTCTTCAAAATTAATGATCTGATCTTGATGCCGTTCCCAGAGAAAAATAGCCCCACCAATCAAGAACGAAGTGGCAAAAACAAACAGCGTCGCCGGGTGAAAAAGAATTCCACGGACCGAAAGACTTCTCTTCAAGCGGTCTAGAATATCATCGTTACGTCGTGCCATCGTATCCCCCGTTCCAAATCTACCGTTGGCGCGCGCAATATTAGCGCAAATCCCAACGGCATCATTAGTAAAAATCGTACATTTCAGACAGGAACTTTGGCTTGTCGGGAGCAAGCAGCACAACCAATTAGTCAGGAATATTCGGTACTTTGATTGCGATTCCGCGATCGTTCCACATTGAGCAAATGAAATCCATCACTTTCCCCAATACACAATTAAGAGGTCATAACGCGACCAAAAGGCGAAACTCTTTTAAACAGCCTACCTTTTGCTCTTCAAGCGAAGTACCAAATATCGGGCCGTAAAAAGGGACGGGGCGAAAATGACGAGTGTTAGGAATGAACCGTTTCTCGAATCATCCACCACACGAATTCGACTAATACCCCTCGTTCATGGGCCTCTGTCTGTGAGACAGAGTTAAAATCCGATTGAATAAGGTCGCCCGTCGAGCGTTGATTCAACATTTTTTAACATTCAAAATCTCAAGCAAACGCTACTACCTAGAGACTGATTTCAACCGACCCATTGCAACTAAATTCGTGGAAGATAGATCCCTGGTTCTGACAGTCCAGTTCGCCGATCAGATCTATCCTCGATCGTGGTTCTCCCCATCAGAACGATTCGAGAAGGACTACCAAATCTGAATCGCCGTTTCTAAATTGACATCCAGACGTTCAGCAACTTGAGATTTCACCATTGCGATCAGCTTTAAAACATCATCGCTTGAAGAGCCAAACTCAGCAGTAAAATAGTTTGGATCAGAATCGCAGACCTGAACCCCACCAACCCTTGTACCTTTGAGACCGGCATCCTCAATCAAATCGCTTGCCAAATCTCCGCCAACATCCTTGAACATGTAAGCGGCGTTTTGTTCAGTCGTCGGTTGACTTGCGCGGCGGACGATCCACAGTTTCTGCATTGCCTTTGTCAGCACTTCTGACGCTTCCGAGTCAAATGCGAACTCGGCGTTCAGAATCACGAGTTCGTTTAAGCTACTTTGACGATACCCGAACGACATTGATTCTTTGTTATGCTTTTTGATTTCGCCTGCCCGCGTAAGCACTTCAGCCGATTGAACCCATGTTCCAATATCGACGCCGTGAGCATTGGTATTGTTATGCAGCGCCCCTCCAACGGTCCCCGGAAGCCCAACCAAGCGTTCTGGCCCTGCAAACCCCTCGCGAACAGCGGTCGCGACAAAATGATTCAATTTTGCGCCGCCTCCAGCAAGAATTCGGTTTTCGCCAACTTCGATTTGGCTAAATTCTGGTGCGGCCAAATGGATCACCAAACCATTGACACCGGTGTCATTGACCAGCAAATTGCTGCCGCTACCGATCAGCCGGATCGACTGGTCTTCGCCAGAGAAACGTTTTACCAGTTCAATCAATTCATCGCGCGTCGTCGGTTCGGCAAAATACTCAGCCGAACCACCAATATTCAGCCGTGTGTATGGCGCGAGCGGCTCTTTTTCGCGAACAATATGTTCAAATCCAGATAGCAATGTCACTTCGTTTCCTAATTTTCCGTCAAGATAATGGATGGCGACTCGTTACGCCGAGTAGGTCATGACCAGACCTGCCGTCTCCGACCACACCTACCTCTGTCTCAGTCTAACATTTGCCAACGACTTCAGAAAGGAAGGCACGCGAGCGACTGCTTTCACCTCGATTGAAATTTACCGTAGAATCTGGTTGGATTTGTAATTTAAATTTATCAACGCGTGGCAACCCATGGCTCAATTCCGAGATTGCATCAATATATTTGTCTTTTTTTTGGTCGCCATGAGCCTTCCTCCAGGCCGAATCAATGCCCAAAACCCCCAAACGATTAAGCCTCAACAATTTCGATTCAGTATTCGGGCCAGCGCCATTGATTCGCGAGTCACAGCTTATCCTAAAATAAACTTCTTGGTTAACGATGCCCAAGGCAAACCGGCAGACCTACAACACGCCAGTGTTGACACGCGTATCGCCCCGAAGGGCAAGCTGGTCATCTGGCTGATGAGCCATAACGCCCAGTTATTTGATCGGCTCAATTCATACGGTCTTCATGTTATCCGAGTCCATTATGCCAACAAATGGTTTTCCATTTGTTGCCAGGACAAGCCAGTGTCCCCGCATTGCCGAGGCAATATCCGCCTTGAGGCAGCGACAGGCAAGGACTTTAGTGACGAAGTTGAGATTGCGAAACCTGACGGCATGATGGAAAGAGCATTCCAATACGTCAAATGGCTGGCGAAGTCCAATCCAGAGGGCAATTGGGAGCAATTCCTTAACCAAGAACGAAACGGTCTAAATTGGGAAAAAGTAATTATCTCTGGAAGCTCCCACGGCTCGACCACTGCAGCGCGATTTGCCAAACACCAAAAAGTAGCGAGAGTGGTAATGCTATGCGGACCTAGAGACCAATTTCAAGACTGGCAATCACTTCCCTCAGCAACTCCACAAAATCGCTATTTCGGATTTTCGCATGTGCTTGATTCAGGCTGGACGGCGGACCACTACTGCCGTAGCTGGGAGCTTCTTGGCATGCATCAATTTGGTCCAATCGTCAACGTGGAACACACCAAACCACCCTTTGAAAATTCTCGTCGATTGGTAACTGATTTCGACGTTGGCGGAAACGCAAAAAAAGCGCACAGTGCGGTACAACCCGGTCGCAACGCACAAAAAGACCCAATCACTGGTAAATATTCGCATGAGAATGTTTGGAATTATTTATTCACTCACCCCGTCGATCAGATTGGCGAAGCAACACCGCCAGATGCGGGATGCTTAAAATCCCAAAACCAACAACCTTGATCAAATTGTTGAGTCAGTGGAATTTAGCAATCTCATCGAGCGACTTTTTCGAAATGGCAGGGACCGTCGCTTCGTTCGATGGATAACCAACCACCAAAACCAGAAACGGGCGTTCGTTGCTCGGCCGACCAAGAATTTCATTGAGAAACTTCATCGGGCTTGGAGTGTGAGTGAGCGTTGCAAGTCCCGCATGGTGCAGCGCCGCGATCAAAAATCCAGTCGCAATTCCGACGGACTCGGAAGCGTAATAATGCTTGACCTTCTTCCCATCGGAACGGTTATCATGTGTTTTTGAGAACACCACAATTAAGTAGGGTGCCACTTCAAGAAATGGCTTGTTGGAATCTGTACCCAACGGCGCTAACGCATCAAGCCATTCCTGCGGTGCTTTGCCATTATAAAACTCTTGTTCTTCTTTTTCGGCAGCCTCTCGAATCTTTGATTTAATTGAAGGATTTTCGACGACGGAAAAATGCCACGGTTGCAAATTGGCTCCATTGGGAGCAGTTCCGGCAGCAAGCAAACAATTCTCAATGACTTCTCGCCCAACAGGTCGATCCGTAAAATCCCGAACGGTTCGCCTTCGCCTGATCTCTTCGTAAAAAGATCTGGCTCGTTGATTCATCTCGTCTGCAGGATATTCCTGAAAATGTTTGAGAGGAATAAATCCGTCTTCGTGGGCCATCGTTAATCCAAAACCAGTTAAATAATCGGAACCATTGTTTCAGGTGACGTTTGAGAATCCTCTCAGAAAATGCTCTTGATAACACCCCCTTCTATTTCTTGCCGTCCATTAGAAATCGCCGCTTGCCTTGAATCATTGGACGAAATTTTCCTAAGACGCACTTCCCTCCTCCACCAAACGCGTTTGGGGACCACTTGGTGAGTGCTCAGTCATCAGTTTCCACAGTTTTTTCAATTGAGTCGCTTCGGAGATTTCCATCGCACCTCCACTAAACAGGTTTTGACCGTGAAGATCTGCCAAAACATGCGCCTCGCTGGCTACGGTCGGATTAACCTCTCTCAGACGCTTCGCAAACTCATGAGGAGTCTGGTCATCATCACGGGGTTTCTCAAAACCGCGTCCCCACGCTTCGAGAGCTTGGAAAGTGTATTGGATCGTCTGAGCCGCAGGCCATTTCGAGGCCATCCCATTTGAAAACGGCTCGCTAAATTGCGTAAACGTCGGTAATGATTTCTCCCGATTCTTTTTCTCAACCAATTGTTTTGCGTCCACCTCGACTTCTTGAGTGCCAAACAAATCGCTCCAAAGTTTGGCCAGTTCATCACGAAACATCCAAACCACGATCAACAATGCAATTAATCCCACTCCATAAACCAAGAACCGCATCAGCGTTGTCAGAAATTTACCTCCCCCTGACATAGAACGGGATGGCGTCTCAGTTGGTGGTGGCTTATTTCGCTGCTGTTGCGCACGGTTGCCTTGGCCCTCGCCTCGGTCATTTTGCTCGGCCTGATTTCTCTTTTGCTGGCCCGCCCGATTCTTTTGATCTTGCTTTCTGTTTTGATTCAGTTCGCGGTCACGTTCTTCGGACGCATCGTCGGATTGACGATCAGGTGAGTTCGTCTTGGTATCACTGCCATCAGATCTGTCCGATTTGGCAGTATCAGATTTTGACTTAGAGCCTGATTTTGTTTGGTTCTTATTTGAATTATTTTTTTCGGATTTGCCTGACTTTGAATTTTGTTGATTCGATTGTTGGCCTTTAGAACTGCCTTTTCCATTCCCAGACGACTTGCCACCCGACTGATCACCTTTCGATTTTCCATTTTTGCCCCGGCCTTTGGCTTCGCCACCTTCTGCATCACGCTTATTCGAGCCGTCTGCATTTTCATTTACAATTTTATTTTGTGCATCAGCTCCTTGTTCTTGACCGTCTTTTCCAAGGGCGCGTTTCGAAGTGGACTTATTCTTAGTGGTAAAAACCGCAAGAGCATTCTCGAGTCCGCTTGAAAGGCTTGGACTTGGCAGTAGGAGCATCAAAAACATGACGCCCATTGCAAACAAAGTTCCGACCAACATCCAAGTCTGCGAAACGGGTGTTGGCAGTTCCGCACCGCGTTTATTCAGATATCTCTCAAGCCCAAGCAGGCTCGTGAGCATCAAAAGGCCGAGACCGGAGGCGAGGTAAACGGCGAAGAGTAAAAAAATCCAACGATACCCCCAACCCTCACTAGGCTGGGCAAACCACTGACCAAATCCAAAAATAGGAAACGCTGCAAGTGAGAAATAGAATACCCAGAGACCGGGAGTATTCTTGTTTGACTTGTCGGCGAACATCAAGAAAAACAAACGGCTCGCAATCTTGGGAGACTTGTCTAGACGGTTTTTGGACAACGCCCCCGCCCCCTCCTTGAGCCTGAAAACGTCACGATTGTCCTTGCCAGATTTTATCTTTGCAAAGAGCTTTCGCCTTACCAATTCGGTCAACCCAATTGAGGACACATCACGACTCTCATTGATCATGGTACAATCCCACGTCAATCGATTCGCCGACCACATGACGATTCCAATAAATGCAGCGACCACCAAGGGCTCAAGAATTGCAAGATTGCCATAATCGAAGTCAACGAGCGTAATCGTGACGACTAGCGTTGCCATTGCCAAAGGAACCCCAAACAGTAATGCTCGCTGTGCTCCTCCCTCAATGGAAATACGACTGACCAGCACAGCCGCGATCGTGAACAGACCCAGCACCCACCCAAGCCGTGCGGCGTGAGGTCCGCGATAGAAAATCTCAATCAAAAAGAAGACCAGCGAACCGATCATCGAAATGATCAAAATTGGCCCAACAACTTCCATCATAATTCGATTGAAAGTCTTTTCGCTCCAGCGTTCCCGCCGAGAACGCCCCAAAGTCTCATTCTGAATCGGGTTGGCCAACGGTTCCTCGAAAATCCAGAGAAAAAAGTAAT
>JAQWLH010000111.1 GCA_029247405.1 Mariniblastus sp. | reverse complement strand
ATGATGATGCCATTGATCATGAGTGCAGATGAGAAGCTCTTTCGTTTGCTGTGTGCACTTGAATCTTCTCCTTCCGACTTTTTATTTTTCTTGCAAGAACATCCAACACAGCCTAATAATCCAGAAGGAGATGTCGAATTGTTTTTTGTAGCGCATCCTTTTATCAGTCGTGAGTTGGATGGCATGCTGTGCCAAATTTTTAGAGGTTAGACCTGCCCGTTGCGTGAAGCTTGAGGCGGGGTGTTGTTGGCAGCAGAGGGGCGGTTAGGCACTGCAATGGATGGTATGCGTGCGAAAACGAAAAGGATCGCGTCAATGGCAGTTCAAATAACCGCGTTCGATAAGACAATGATTTGGATCGAAATAATGTGGTGGAGATCGTTGATAAACCTCGATTCTTAGCGGATGGGCTATTGCTTTGAGTCAAAGCGGCATAGGCTAAAGACTTGGAGGGTTTGGGGGGTGAGTTGCTGTTGGGGGGCGATTTCGCGTTTTCGCACGCGGAGTTATTGCCTGCGACAATCCGGCTTACGATACCTGCTTGAGCTCAAACCTTTTAATTGAAGTTTGTTTCGCTTTATAAATCTGTGAAAAATTTTTCTGTAGTCGACTCCCCCTCCGATTTTCGTTCAATGTTGCGCATTGCGCTGCCTGCGTTGGCCGAGGAGTTTTTGGTCCTGATGGTGACTTGGACGGATTGGTTGCTTGCAAGCCGATATTTTGTCGAAGATGGGGACGCGACCAAAGCCGCCATGGGTTTAATGGCATACCTGATGTGGTTGATTCCTAGTTTGTTTGCCGTTGTGGCGATTGGAGCGACGGCTTTGATCGCGCGTTGGATTGGAGCCAATGAACTCACTCTGGCTCGGAAAGCTGCAAATCAAGCCTATTTTGTCGCTGTTTTTATCGCGCTCGCCCTGACCACGGTCGTTTGGTTGTTTGGTAAGCAATTTATTTTGCTGATGCAGCTAGAAGGTGATGCTGCTGAATACGCCCATCAATATCTTCGCATTATTACTCCGCTTATTCCGTGGATCATGTTGTCTCAGGTCGGCGCAGCGTGTTTGCGTGGGGCCGGTGACACTTTTTCTGGATTTGCGACAAAGCTGGTTGTGGTCATTGTCAACCTTATCGTGAGTATCACTTTGGTGGTTGGTCTGGGGCCGATAGAGCCGATTGGCTGGAAAGGAATCGCGATTGGAACGGCGTCGGGTTACGCTGTCGGCGGAACGATTATTTTTGCTTTGCTAGTCTTTGGTCGAGCCGGATTGAAGCTACGTCTTCGTTGGATGCTGCCAGATGTTTCCATTCTCAAGAAGATGTTCAGAATTGGAATTCCGGGTGGATTCGATATCGCAACCTTGCTGTTCTGCCAGCTTTTATTTCTCGCAATTATCAACAGTCTTGGTAAAGCGTCAGCCGCTGCCCATGGTCTCGCGGTGCAAATCGAAGCCTGCGCGTTCTTGCCGGGAGCAGCATTTCAAGTCGCCGCTGCGACGATGGCGGGGCAATTTCTTGGGGCGGGGGCTAATCGCCGCGCCAGTCGGAGCACGGTCCTTTGTCTTGCATTAGGTGGCGCGATCATGTGCATCAGCGGATTGGGCATGTATTTCTATGGTGTCGAGATCGCAGCCTTTTTTACTGGAGACCCGAGCCATCCAACCACTTTGACTGTTGGTCGGTTACTTAAAATCATTTCAATTGGACTACCTAGCCTCGCGATTGTGATGATTGTCAGCGGTGGTTTTCGAGGTTCTGGCGATACGCTCTGGCTATTCTATTTTACGGCGTTTGGTTTCTTGGTAGTTCGAATTCCTCTTGCCTGTTTACTCGCATTTGACGCGTTTGAGATCCCTCTGCTCGGCTTGACAATCAATGGATTCGGGTGGGGAGTTGCGGGGGCATGGTATGCAATGCTCGTTGACGTGGTAATCCGCAGCTTTATGACTCTCGCCCGATTTTTTCACGGCGGCTGGAAGCATATCAAGATCTAGCGGGGCGTTGATGACTGCCGATCGTGTCAGCTTCCTTCTACCTGATGATTTCCCCGCTCAAGTTAAGGGAGTGAAAAACGACGGTTTGCTTGATTGTTCCGGGCAGCAACGGATGGCCTCAGGCATCCATTGGCAAGCAGTATTTTTTGCTAACGAGAATACTACCATGGGTTGCGATACTGGGGTGCCACTAGGGGGGTTTGCTTTAGTAAAACCAGTCCAGTATTTCAAACCACCCAGTCGTTTCGCGCGGGGACCACGGCGTTCGATTGGGGAGGTCCATCATTCCGGCAACTACATCGGTTGCCACATTTTCTTTTGGTAACTTTGAGATACGCTCTTTGAGCTCATTTTTTTCCTGAGGGGTCATGTTATTAAGGCGATCTTTAAACCGCTGTGCTTCTCGACCCTGTTCGCTAAATTCATAGATGATTTGCAACTTAGCCAGCTCTCCGTTGTCCAGCCAGATTAGCTGACAACTTTCGCAACGGTCGACACCAAATGTAGACTGCCCTAATTGTTTGGACCGTTTCTGCATTCGTCGCATGCAGGCCGGGCAGTGAATTTGCCCCTCCGTATCATGGGCTGACTGGTTCATCTCGTCAGCCAGTTCGTCATGGTCTTTTTCGCGCTTGGTCTGAATGACATTAAGGCGATCAATCTTGACCAATGTTCCTTGGCATTGATTGCAAAAAAGAAGGTTAACGCCTTCGTATGGCGTTCGCACGATACGGATTTTACACGTTGGGCAATTCATATCTTTTTAACCAACATTTTAGGATCCCTGGGGGGCATGTCGGAATCCCTTTTGATGTGGACAATTCAATCAAAAATCGAGTCGTATTCGGATCGTGGTTTTAAATTACAAACGTCTTTTCGAATTGCTGAACGACGGGCCGATTGGGTAGGTGTGGGTTCACGTGTGGTCGTTGAGCAAGTATTAGCTGTTGCGCTTCGGCGGCACTGATTTGCTTGTTTTTCATAAGCCAACAAATCGCGACCGTCGCACTTCGGGCTCGGCCGGCTTTGCAGTGAATGTAAACTGTATTGCCATCGTTTACATGTGAATCAATAAAATCGACAGCGCGACATACGTCATCGAATGAGGGATGGGTAAAGTCAATGGTTGGCATTCTGAATTGTTCAATGTTGAACTTTTCATACTGCTCAACAGGGCCTTCGTATTCTTCACAAGTATTGACCACGGCGCGAACACCTTGGGCTGCCATGGCAGAAACGTCTTGAGAAAAAGGAAACGCGCCAATAATAATGTGGGAGTCAACGTGATCCCACCAGTTACGAACGTTGAGCCAGCGACCAAGCAGCATATTCCAGCCAAGGGTCGGATAAAAGATCGTTCGAGCGGTCAACCAGCGAATCTGTTTCATGTTGGGTGCGGACCAAAGTTAGCGCATCCACGTGGAGAATGGCAAACTTACTCGTTGGCCTTGGGGCTTCCACGGGAAGTTGGATTGGATAGTTAATAGCTTATGACTATTGCATATCCGTGGCAATTTACCAGCCTTCAGCGGCGATTTAACGAGATAGTATATCGTCGGCCGATTGGACCCACTTGTTTACATCTGCTCCATACCCAAGCTTGCCGAGAACTTCGCCTTCAGGCGTGAGGAGGAGGACGGTTGGATACCCAGTTACTTTGTATTGACGGGCTAACGCTTTGTTCTGGCTTTTCACTGCGCTAGATTGGCGAGGGAAATTTAGCTCAAGCAACGTAACGTTCTCTTTTGCCCATTGTTTAAATTTCTCTTTTTCAAAAACGTCTTCTTCGAGTTTAATGCACCAGTGACACCAGTCGCCTCCGGTGAAGTCAGCCAAAATGGGTTTTCCTGAACGCATCGCTGCGTCCTGTGCATCTTCGAATGATTCGTGCCAAATCGCTAAGGTAGCAGAGTCTTGACCATGAAATGCGGCGGATATTTCCTCAGCGATATCCTGTTTGGATTTTGCTTTCTCGGTTTCTGCAGAACCATCGCGGAAAAACGACAGTTCTTTTAACGATGATGTTGAACAACCGGCAGCAATTACAATCACGGTTAGAGCTGCAGCGACGGCAAGGTTGGCCGACCATCTATCATGAATTCGATTCATCAGTAGATTCACTTAGAATTCGGATACGCAAAAGGAGAAGAAGATTGATCGGCGGAGCCGAGGCAAAATATCGTCGGGGATGTTAGACAAAAGCGGGACTGTGCAAAACTGCAATTTTTTCAATTTGGCAAGACCATGCCTTAACTGGATTGACTAAGTTACCAATTCAAGTGGTCTGGAATGCTTTCTCTACGCTGCAATGGAGAAATTGAGGTGTGGGGATTCGATTTTAGCAAATCCCCATTTTCCCAGAGCGTCTTCCGATCGAAAGCTCGTTGCTACACAAGCAAATGGCTCATCGTTAACTGGTGATTTTTCGCGCAAGCTTGCGTGATTACTTCTTTTGATTCTTTTTGTTCTTTTCCAACCACGCATTCGACTCGGCGATATGTTGATCCATTTGCTCTTTAGAGAACATTTTTTTGACTGGAGCGCGAAGATCACGTTGCAAAGCCATGACTTTGGTTTCAATTGCAGCCATTTCTTTTTGATAGACGGCATCGTCTGTTTCATGTGTGAGGTAACGCCAAACGACATCACTGCGCTCGCGACGGATCTCGGCGAACCTTGGAAACCATTCCGTGATGAGGGCTTTAGATTTGGTTGTTTGATCTTCGGTAATAACAGACTTGTAAGGAGTAAGGATAAACATCTCCAAGTCAGTTTTGTCAGTCCCGACACAACGATTGTAGATACGTATTCTCTTCGTCGATTGGTCAAAATCGAATTTGGCTTTTGAAGCGAGGGACGCGTTCGTTGGAAGTGGTTGTTTGATGATTTTTGTTTCTGCAACCTTTTCCGGGCTCACGGAATAAAGAAACTTGTCATTGCGAGTAAACATTCGATCACCGCTAACCGCGATGGAAGCGCGAAACTCGCCCTCGTCTTCTGCAATGTTATTCATCGAAATCAACTCGTATTCTGGTTTGGCCGCCACCACCGCTACAGAGTAAAGCAATGGGATATAGAGTTTTTCACCTGCAAGAAGGGGGGAACCAAAAACCTTGGTTGCCCCTTTGACGCGACCACGATTTACTGTCTGTCCCGTTTTGGAATCCAAGACTTGGAAAACGCCGTTTTCGTAAATTTGGTATAGGTGCTCGTTATGGTAAATAGATGAGGTGACATTAGTGCCAATTCTCGCTTGCCAAAGTTTATGTGATTTTGTGACGTCGCCTCGACCCCCGAGTCGGATTGCAAGTGAGCGGCTCTCTTTGCCGCCATTGCAGTAGGCCACGCCATTCACGATCACGGGCGTCGGCACGATATAGTCCGGAATCGCTTCGCAGGTCCAAAGCTCTTTGCCAGTTTTTGGGTCAAAGCCACGAATGATATCTTTTTGTGGAATCACAAGTTCAGAATCTCCTTGATCGTTAAGACCAAGGGTTGGGGTTGCCCAAGATTCCAAGACATCATCAATTTTCCAAATCCCTTTCCCGGTTTTTTTGTTCAATCCATAAACGGTTTGACTTTCAATGCTGGCATTGACGATGAGCGTGTCTTGATGAATCGCCAGCGATGAACTCAAACCAAAGTTAAAGTTTCGCCAGCCTACATCCTGTTGCCATAAAAAATTTCCGTCGAGATCAAATGCAAAAACACCAGAGACTCCAAAAAAGGCATATACATTTTTTCCATCGGAGACCGGGGTGCTAGAGGCGAAACCATGTCCCAATAAATTTGGATTTAAACGGGGGTTTTCTGCTGGGTTACCTTTGATGTCTTTGCGCCAGAATAATTCGCCAGTCTCGCGGTCATAGCAGTAGAGGTGGAGAAGAAAAAGGTCCAGTGCGCCCGGTTTTGCCGCTGATTCGCCGTACCCTGAATAAGAAGTAAGCAGGACTCGATTACCGACAATGATCGGCGTCGAACAACCGCGTCCGAGCAATTATGCCTTCCAGGTAACATGATTTTCGTTAAATTCACTTGGAAGCCCTTGCGAGCTTGTGGTCGACAGATTGCCGGCCCCTCGGAATTGTAGCCAGTCGGTTGGCGCTGTTTGAGGTGAGGAGACACTGGCGGGGACGCTGTCTTTTGACAGCGCATCGTTTGATGGGGAGGCAGTTGACGGTGCGTTTTTCGGCGACGATCCAACTGATTCGTCCGGTATCACTCCAACTGCCTTCTCCTTAGATTTTTGAGGTTCGCTATTTGCGTTTGTGCAACCCGCGATAAAGATAAGCAATGCAGCCGCAAACGTAAAAAGAAAACCACGGTCGATTTTTAAGATCGGCGTTCCATCATGAGAGGTGTGGGCGAAGTTTACGGGGCGACGATTGAAATAATCAAGTATCACGTTAGTCTCGTGGTTTGTATTTGAAGCCGGACAGCCAACAATGTTTATGCAGCTTGGCTACGCTTGGAACGAGTTAAGTCGAACGAACCGATTGTCGGACAAAACCATATCACGAAGCCAGTCAGGCGGTCGGTATGATTTTGATGTTCGCGTACAGGGAACCCCCAATTTTTCATGAAGTGGGAGTTGGCATCAACATCAGAATGCAAATTCAGAAAATGCTGGCAACGCCTAATCGTTGGCTTCGTGCTGAAATATTCGGTATAGCAGTCCATTCTCGGCGAATGGACTTTATTTTCGAATTGTCAATTCGGCCATTCGAATTGGGCGATTATACTTGTCGGGGTACGGCAACCCATGCCGACAGGTTCCGCGGGCGTTACTGGCCTACTTTGACGTGATTGAAAAATCGTTTCAAGATTGCGTTCGTTCTTCTGAGAACGAAGATTCGTTTTCCTTGAGGGCGGCGACCCTCGATTTGAGAGCTTGACATTCGGCGGCGAGTGATTCTCGCTCGGTTACCTGATTTTCCAGTTTTCTTCGTAACACTCTGAGCTCTTCAATGGTTGATCCTTGTGCTGCAAGGAGGTTTTTCAATCCTTCCAACTCAATTTCAAGCTCACTGACACCTTTTGAGGTTTCGACAGCAACTGGATTGGCTGACGCGCTCTGCGGCGCAGAAATAGTAGAATTTGCCATCTCATATGTAGCGGATCTAGCTTCCGAATTCTCACCGAGTTCAAAAACAAAATTCGAGTCTGAGTCGTCCCCCGGGAGATTCAGGACCTTGAACTCGTCCCGGTTAAATCTGGTGGTTGAGTCCTTAGCGGCAGTGCTGAGCGTAAATTGTTTTGACTTTGTGGCGGTATGGCCAGGCTCTGGACAGCCAGCTTCGATTTCGTCATCCAAATCTGCTGAGAAATCAAACTCTTCGCCGTTATCGAAGTGGCTGACGCCATTCTGAGAAGGCATCACTGTACTTCCGTTGACGGCTGCCGACGGCAGCGTTGCTTGAGGGCTGTTCGAGCTAGATGCGAAGCGAGTTGATTTTTTAAACTGTCCGCGAATTTTCTTTTTTTCGTCAACCGAAATTTGAAGCCGTGGTCTTATTTTTCTGCGACGATTAAGAAACTTCGCAAGCAACCAAAATGAAACGATCCCAATCAGCACGGCTGATGCAACGCAAATAAGGAGCCAGCTATTGTCGGTAAGCTCACCAGCATAGCTCGTGAAAGTTTTTGCTGGCTGGCTTGTCCCCGCGGCAAGTGCTTCCTCACCCAAGTCCAGGATGGGGATATCTATAGCGGCTGTTTCGTTGTTCGTATTGGACGCTGATGAAGCAAATGGCGATTCAAGTGTTGGTTGAGCAAGCGAAGAGTCTGATTGGCTCGTTGGGGTGGCATCGATCTCATTTGGGCTTGTTGCAGTGCCCCCATTGTCTTCATCTTGATTGGGGGTAGTTTCGGGCGAGCACACGAGTACAGGCAATTTGACAGGAAACATCTGTGACTCCGGGGAGCAGTTCAAATTTTCAAAGTGGAAAAGGGACGATCAATTGAATTGCCGTCATGGCAATCTGCGGATTTCTCCATAAGTTCTGACTGGAATCTGGACTGAATAGGGCAGATTCGAAGCAGTCAAAATGAACCGGCAGGGAAGTTTGGAAACTCCGAATGCGATTGACTCGAAGCTAATTAACTTTCCTCGGGTGAATACGTAAAAGTTGCCGTTTATAATGGGCAATCGCTCTCACGTTAAATTCAACCGGAGCACTGAACGCAGATTTACACTCACTATAACGTCGATTGATACAATGTGAGATAAATCCAATAATTTAGGTCTGAATTTTTATCCCCACTTTCAAAATACGTCTGTTTCGGCGAACATGTAGGTGAGTTAATGTCGCTGATCTTTCGGGCCAGCGATCAAGTAAATACCCGTCCCGCCGTTGAAAAATAGCCCACTTTATGTCAAAAAAAACACTAGTAGATTACTCGGAATTTGATGAAAGTAGAGTCGTTGTAACCAAGGAAGAAATTCTTGCGGTCAACCCTCAAAGGTTTGATTTTGAATTGCTCGATGGCATTTTTTATATCGACGAAGATCGAGCTTGCGGGTATTTGGATGTCAAGGAGGATGCCTTCTGGGTGCGGGGCCATTTTCCCGGTCGCCCCTTAATGCCCGGCGTGCTTATTCTTGAATGTGCGGCTCAACTCTCGTCCTATTATGCACTAACCACCAAACTGGTGGACAATGGATTTGTCGGTCTGGGCGGGATGACCAACGTTCGATTCAGAGGCCCGGTAGTGCCCGGCGACCGATTGCTACTGATGCTGAAAAAAGGGAAAGCCAGAAGAAATGCAATGTTCACGGCCTGCTTTCAGGGCTTTGTGAACAAATCACTCGTTGTTGACGGTGAGGTTAAAGGTGTCGCGTTAGGTGAGTGAACTCAGGCCTGAACGGATGACGTCAACGAACGTTAATCGTGATTTTTGTTTCAGCGTTGTTTCCAGCCAAACCAATTGATTGGTGAGGCAGAGAGGCAGATCAAGTGGGTTCCTGCGGTCGAAGCTCAATCAACGAACCTGGAGGTTGGTTAGGCGCTAAGGCCTTTTTTCTGCCAAACATCCTGCCAAACACATCCCGCCCAAGACCAACCAACGCCGAAACCAACCAAGAGGTTTTTCATTTCGGCGGTCATGGTTCCTGCCTCGCGCATCTGGTTAATCAAGATCGGCAAAGTTGATGAGACCGTGTTGCCCATGTCACGCAACAAGATTGGCACGCGATCCGGATGAACATCAATTGTTTGCTGCAACTCGCTTAGCATCTTGTAGGTTGCTTGGTGAAAAAGGAAATAACCGATGTCGTCCATGGTCAAGTCGGCTTCCGCAGTAATTTCCCTTAGCAAAGAGGGAATGCTGCCGATGGTAAAGTTGATTAAGGCGGGACCGTCCATGTACAGATCGCTACCCCAGCGACGTCGGTGCCTCGATTGGATCGCATCTTCGGAATTGCGAAATCCGTTTTCGGTCGCCAGAAGTGTGTTCGCGCCCGAACCGTCGGTTCCAAATTTAAAATTGCTAATCGACGGTTCATCATCGGCCTGAATTAAAGTTGCCGCGGCACCATCGCCAAAAATTGTCCTCAAACTTCGGTCTTTTTTGTCGATCAATTTGGTGTAGGTCTCGGCAGTGACAAAGAGAATTCTCTTTGCTACGCCCGATCGAATTAAACCATCGCAAAGCGAAAGACCGTACACATAACCGCTGCAGCCGAGATTGAAATCTAGGGCACCGCAGTTTGTTCGCAACCCAAGTCGGTCTTGCATCAAGCAGGCCGTTGTAGGTAGCGGGTAGTCAGGTGTTTGCGTGCAAAACAGGAGGAAATCGATTGAGGACCGATCAACACCAAATTCCTCAAATAGTTTTTCGCATGCTTTAACGCCGAGATCGGAACTGCACTCGTTAGGCGCAGCGATATGACGATTGTAAATCCCGGTTTTCGAAGCGATTAATTCGACATCCCACTTAGGGTTGTCAGCCTTTAAGTCTTCGTTCGTTTCAATGCGTTCGGGCAGGTGAACGGCAATGGGCCCAACGGCTGCGTACTTCACAAAATTCCTTGATCCGGGTCATCGACGGCCCGTATTTTTGGTCTGTAGGGGTCAATTGGTGCGATACCGCTTGGCAAAGCTAGCAAAAAAATCTGTCTTAATGAAGGTGGTGAGCAAGGTTTCTTGCTTTAAAAGCCCGCTATCAACGTTATCGAGCCGGTTTTAAGGCCGTGTCCAAAATGTGGAATCGCTGGGGTTATTAATCAAGTCCGCTGTACAGGAACAATTGTAACGTGACTTTTCTGGTTTCTGACTTAGTTGAGCCGTTAGGCTGATCCCTTTACGCAGCACGTCGAACGCTGCGGTTGGCTGTTAGCTTCTCCACTTGAAGGCGATTCAGCGTTTCAAATGGACCGTTGAACTGCCGCTGAGTCATGACGATCGAACTCGATTGCAACATTCGCGGGAAATAAAACCATGCTTGTTCGAGCGACTTTTCCGATACGCCGTTGGAAATCACAATCAGATCGGTACGCACGTGGGAGTTTGCAATTCGGGCGATGGCTGGTCCCATTTCACCTGGGACCAGTTGCACTTTAACCCCTTGAATGGCTTTTAACTGTCGGTGTACTTCGATCAAAGACAGTTTGGGCTCGGAATTTTCACGGCTATCAAAGAGGTCAATGCCCGTGTATTTCACATTGGATGAAACGGCAAACTTTTGCGCAACACGAATCATATTGACCGATCTTGATCCGTCCCCAAGTCCGATTTCGACCAATGAACGGCAGCGATTTTTACGGATCGCTTTGTATATCTGACGGTCACAAATTGGCTTGGCCAACATGGTCAAATTCATGTAGCCCAGAGAAGATAATGGATTCACTGGATGCCTGTCAAAAAGGGAGGACGAAGAGGTTCATTTGTTAGCTTTATTCCTCATCGACCGAATATTCCGAATTCGCCCGTTTCGCCATGAAACAACTCAGATGTCATATTTTTGTCAGACCTTCAGTCCCCCGCCCAATTAGCACAACCGGAAAAGTCGACGACAACGCAATCTGCGGCAGGCTGGAGCGATAATTTCTCGCGTATTTGTTGTTCGCCGACGTATAGTTTTCCGCGATGAAAACGATGGGTTGCGGCTCAATGTCAGCCAATAATGCTTTGCTCGTTTTCTCAATTTTGATTTTTTGATGGTTTTGACAAGCCAGATCGGAAAAGGATTTTTCGATTTCCCCATGCAGATTTTGGAAACAAGATTTGTACTGTCGCGGGTCGCGGCACTGGCTTGATTCGACTTTGAAACTCCTAACGAGATTTTAAAGTTGGATAACGACGAGTCGTTGGTGTTAACCAACGCGCCCAGCTGCTCTCTACGCCCAAGGGATTTAGGCGTTTCCCGAACCGGGGACGGTTCAACTTTTGCGTTCGCGCAAATCCAAATCGTCCTTTCACGCGTAACGAGTAATTAATATGTCCAGCAAAAGAACAAACAGCCAAACCAGAAGGCTCCAGTTCGAACAGTTCGAAAAGAAGCTTGTAATGTCGGCCCAAGCAGTGGCCAGCTTGCTTCCAGAAATTGATGTGGCCGAGTCTGTATTAACGCAGCAGGTGGTTTCGCTTGAGGACGCCGGAACACAAGCCAGTTCGCTCGCAATGGAGTATGGATTTGATGGCAGTGGACAAACGGTAGCTGTCATTGATTCCGGGATCGCATGGGATCACTACGCCCTTGGAAATGGTTTTGGCGAAGGCCACAAAGTTGTCGGAGGCTGGGATTTCGCCGAAAATGACGGGAATCCCTACGATGATGGGCCCGCTGGCTTTCATGGCACTCACACATCTGGAATCATTGGCAGCAGCGACGCTCAGTTTCGTGGCGTTGCCCCGGGCGCTGATTTGGTTGGTCTCCGAGTGTTTGGCGATGATGGTCAAGGAGAGCTAGAGTGGGTGGAAGCGGCGCTTCAATGGGTGCACGATCACAAAGACGATTTTGCGAATCCAATTACCACGGTGAACCTTTCGATTGGAACGGAGTGGAACGCCGAAGATTTGCCCGACTGGGCATCACTTGAAAACGAGTTCGCCCAGCTCAAAGCTGACGGGCTGTTTATAAGCGTTGCGGCGGGTAACGGTTTTCGAAATTTTGGTGAAGTCGGATTGAGCTACCCGGCTGTCAGTTCTCACGTGGTGCCAGTTGCGAGTCACGACGCTGAGGGAAATCTCAGCGATTTTTCACAGCGGGATGAAGGCGTTCTCGTGGCCCCAGGCGAGATGCTTCGAAGCACAGTGCCGGATCACATTTTTGTCGGTGGAAAAACCGGTCAGTTTGTTGGCTCAACGGGTACCAGTATGGCCGCGCCTTATGTCGCCGGTGCGAGTGCGATTCTTCGACAAGCCAACGAGTCAGTGGGTGTCGAAAATATAAATCAGGATATGCTTTATCAGCAGTTTTTGGACTCCGCAGACCAGATCTATGATGCCGTGACGAGCAAATACTACCATCGTCTCAACCTCGATGCTGCACTTCATGCTGTTGTTGGGGATCCGGTACCTGCCGTTCAAAGTGTGACGGAGGTAGGGGGGCTCGGGGGTGGTGAGAGCATTCAAGGGCACATTGCGAGCGTAAGTGAAGTGGATGTTTTTCGTTTCACGGCGACGGAGTCGGGGAAAATCAAGCTGTCGTTTGAATCTACCGATGAGATGATCCCGTTGGTTGATGTTTATGGGCAAGAGGTCGAGATCGATGAAAATCAAGTCACAATCAATGTAGTGGCGGGAGAGACCTATGACTTTGCTGTCTCATCGGCCGGCGGTGAAGGGCACTATAAAATTGGCGTCAGTCTTAACGAAATTGAGATTGTTAATGTCGGCCGTGCTGTGTCCACTGAATTGTCCGCACAAGTAATCGACGATCTCGCCGTATATGACGTCGTTGCGGTCCGTGATGGGCTTTTGACGATTGAAACCACTAACCGCGATTCGACCGGTGAACCAATCAAGGTCGAAATATATGACGCGCGGATGCAGTTGTTGGACGCCGCCACTGATGACGGTCATGGCAAAACACGATTTGACGTTTCCGCGCGGAAGGGGCAAGTTTTCTTTGTGAAGGCAGTCGGATCGTCGAATTCCGTTGATATCAGTTTTGATAATCTGGTCTCATTGAAAGACGGGTTGCTGACCATTCACGGTACCAATCATCACGATTCGATCACGGTTCAGGCTGGCGATGGTTTTAATGTCAACGTTAACGGGA
This sequence comes from Mariniblastus sp., assembly GCA_029247405.1. Taxonomy (GTDB): domain Bacteria; phylum Planctomycetota; class Planctomycetia; order Pirellulales; family Pirellulaceae; genus Mariniblastus. The sequence goes on along the minus strand of JAQWLH010000111.1, from coordinate 2,567 downwards.
TTGCTTATCAATTTGCCGATTCTGAAGTATTCAACGTTACTGTGCTTGGACATCATGGGAAAGATTCAATCGATGTACAACTTGGTGACGAGCACGACACCGTTCGAACGAACTCGACCGGATTGTCGGTGGTCAATTCAAATTTCCGAGTTAACGCATTTGGGTTTCAGACCGTCGTTGTAGCCGGTGGAGGTGGGCATGATGTCGTTGCGATAAATGATACTCTCGGCTACGAAATGTTGACGGGGTACCAGTCAGACGGGGGGTATGCCGCCACGCTGGAGGGAAGCGAATTTAAGAGCACAGCGATTGGGTTTGACTTGACCTTTATTGGATCCCGGGGCGGAGGCGACGCCGCGGATGTCGTCGGTACAGCTTCAAATGATGTATATGTTTCTCGTGGAATTCAAAACTCGCTGCGAGTCGAGGGAACCAACTTGGTTTTCAATAATTTTTTAAACGTCCAAATTGATGGAGCCGGCGGGAATGATTTGGCAAATCTGAACTCTACTTCAGCTCAGGACCGGTTCGAGCTTTCGCCAAAATCAGCTGAAATTGAATCTGCAGTCGTCAGCGTCTCGATTGACGCCTTTGATCGAATTAACGCATTCTCAAACTTCAAGGGTGATGCGGTATTGATGACGGATTCAGCGAACGCGGACATTTTTGATCATCGTGACGGTAACAGCGTCATGTATGGCGATGATTACATGTTATTCTCTCGAGGGTTTGCACGCGTCGAGGCAGTTTCCGTAGGTGGACAGGATATAGCCCAGATTTTTGATACCGCCGGAAATGATCAGATCCTCAGCGATGCAGGAAATGCAAAGATTATTTCTTCGCATCAAACCGTGTCGGCAAATGAATTTCAAGTGGTCAACATCGTTGCGAACAAGGGAGGCTTCGATCAAGCATTTGTCAACGGAACTGATGGTGCTGATGCTGCCCATGTGGAGGTGGATCGGATCCGGATCGATAATTCTGACGGTCGAACAAATCGTGTTATCGGAGTTGATAAAACTGAGCTTGATCTTCGTGGGGGAGAGGATCGTGCCTACCTGACTGGATCGGGGGGACGCGAAACACTAGTTGCTTCCTACAACAGCATTGAATTTGAGAGTACGTTGCAAATGCTTCAAATGGTCAATGCAGAGCATACGAAGTTTGATGGCGACGGTGGGGCAGACGAAGTTTTCTTGGAGGATCTCGATCTCCTCGAATCGTTGGGGGATGAAGCCAAGGGGTATTTGAAGGATCGGACGATCAGGGTCGAAGACTTTGCCGTTCTGGAGGCTAAATCTGTCGATTCCTCCTTTGCTGATTACGAGATGGAGGCCATTGAGTACCTTTACATGCTGCGTGGTCAGTGGGCGAAAAAATAAATAAGCTAGGACTGATTTATTTCTGGGCCGGGCAAGTTTTGTCGAAGGACATAGCATCCCGTCAGTGCCGAAATGCCAAGTAATAAGTTGGCAATCACGAGAATGTAGATCGTCGAGTTTAATTCAAACCAATAGTCAGTCGCCATCGCCAGATAGACGAAGAATCTGGGTCGCACAACAAACGCGAAAGGGACCGACATTGCGTTTCTCACCATCGCCAATGAAACGACGATGGTATATAGAAAAATGTAGGCTGAAGCAGCGGCGATGTTTTCGCTCGACGGTTCAGTGATCAGCCAAGTAATCGTCACGCATGTCATCACGAATTGATCGACCGCGGTATCGGTAAAACTTCCTCGGCTTGACGCAAGGTTTTGATACCGAGCCAGTGTGCCATCAAGTCCGTCAAGCAGGATATGCACTAGCAGGCAAGTGATCGCCAGAATTTTGTGGTTCATGAGCCAATGGGGAACGAAACACAGTCCGACGACGCCAGCTAACATGGTAACGATGTCGGCCGTCACATTGAGAGCCGTTAGGCGGACAAGGATGGGGCGAGTCAAATTCAATCGAATCGCCTGATATTTGACCATCCACTCTCGTTCGCCATCCGAGTAACAGTCGGCCGCGGGAGTAGGGGAGGGCCCGGTTTCGCGATCAATCATGGGCGTCAACTCCAACCGCAATGTTTTCATTTAATTGAAATTGATGGAGCCTTGGATTCATGTGTCGAAGTGCTGCGCCAGGATTAAAAAATCTAATGCCACCAACCTCAATCCCATTGATGGGTACATGAGTGTGACCAAAGTAAATGTTTTTCACTGAACTTGAATTGACTGAATCAAAGCATTCAATCATTTTTAAAATTTGACCGCACGTGCGATGGGGAATGTGTCGGATTTTTGGAATCAGTTTGTGGAATCTCATCGCAACGGCAAGGTCGTAGGAGCGATGCGAAAATTGCGACTGAGGCTCAACGTGATGAAACTTTCGCCGATAAATTTCCAATCGCTCGAGTGAGCCACCGCCGTCAAGAATGTCGCCGTGAAAGAAAAGACTGTTTTTTATTTGGACGTGGTGATCGAACCAGCTAAATCTCGGATCGCGTTCGGCGAGAGAGCTGGGTTGCTTCACAACGATGGGGTCGCAATCGTGATTGCCAGGAAGAAATATCCCCGATGACTG
>JAQWLH010000284.1 GCA_029247405.1 Mariniblastus sp. | reverse complement strand
CCCATCGGAACGGATCTTCACCGAGGTGCGATCAAATCGGCTCACCGATTTACTTACCAAGAAATTGACGAGTACCTCGAAAACGATCGACCTTGGCAAGCCAAATTAACGCCTGAAGTTTTTGGGCTTGTACGCAACATGCACACGTTGGCAATGAGACTCCGCAAGCGTCGAATGAAGGCGGGCGCGATCAATTTGATATTGCCCGAAGTCAAAATCGATCTCGACGAAGACGGACGAGTCGAGGGTGCTCATACCGTTGACAACACCGAAAGCCACCAGGTCATCGAAGAATTCATGTTAGCGGCTAACGAGGCCGTTGCTCGCCACATGGCAGACCTCGAGTTGTTTTATCTGCGTCGGATTCACCCCCAACCCTCCGAGTCAAAGATCAACGAACTAACAGAGTTCGTCCATCAACTTGGAATTCAGACCGATTCATTAAAAAGCCGCTTTGAAGTCAAACGAGTGATTGAACAATCTGAGGGCATGCCGGAACGACACGCGATCCATTACGCCGTTTTAAGAAGCATGCAAAAAGCGGTTTACAGTCCTGAGGAAGTCGGACATTACGCTCTCAACAGCGATAACTATTGCCACTTCACGTCGCCCATCCGTCGCTACCCTGACTTAATTATTCACCGGATGATTGGCGACCTCATCGACGGAAAAAAACCTGACTCTGACTTTGATCGACTTGCCATGTTAGGCAAGCATTGCAGTGAACTTGAGAAACGCGCGGCCGAAGCCGAACGAGATCTAATCAAGCTAAAGCTCCTGAATTTCATGTCCGACAAAGTTGGACACAAGATGCAAGCAGTGATCACCGGCGTTGAAGCATTCGGCGTCTTTGCGCAGGGATTGGACATCCCCGCCGAGGGATTGATTCCTCTTACCAACTTGCCCGCAGACACTTACCAATATGACCGCGCGACACGAACGCTGACCGGACACAAAGCCGGGAATGATTACCGACTGGGCGACCAAATCCAAGTTCAAGTTTCCTTGGTCGATCCCGATCGACGTCTTCTTGAATTTGAAATCTTTGGTGTCAAACCGTCCAGCGAAAATGTAACACAGCGAAGGCATCGCTCAAGCTCACGGACAACCTCGGGCTTTCGATCCGACTCAACCTCGCGCCCCAAATCAGAATCAAGTAAGAAACGATCATTCAGCAAACCCAAACGACTTTCCAATGCCGAGCGAAGATCCAAAAACGTCGACTGGGAAGCCCGCCGTGCCACGGGACCTCAGACTGGTCAAAAACGAAAACGCAGAAAACCGAGAGACCTCGGCGCCGACGTCCCCGAAGAAACGAACAAGCCCAAGCGTAAAAAAGAAAAAGTTAAAGACAAATTAAAATCATCGAAAAAGAAATCTTCGAGAAAGAAGGCAGCCAAAAAGAAGGCGTCGAAAAAAACTTCCGCAAAGTCTAAATCAAAACGTGCAAACAAAGCTAAGTCGAAAAAGTCAAATTCCTCAAAAAGGAAATAACGCAACTCGGGGCAACCTAAGGGAAAATCCCCGAGCGGTTGAATGCGACCTTCAGCCCTTGGTTTAGGTGATGCGGGCAACGGGATGTTGGGGAAACTCTTTTTGCGGGCCCCAATCAACTCGTCCCCAAGCACGTCATCTGATCCATCTGGTGAAGATTAGTTCTTGGGACAGAAAAACATTTGTGCTTTTTGTCTCCCCCGCTGAGAAATTGCCAACGATCCAACCTGAATTTACTGACTCAAGACGACATCGCCTGAATTAATGCCAAATTCGCGAGTGATCCGGGGCGAGTCTACCCAAAAACCCCTCCGGTTTTTCACTCAATTCAACTAACAGGCATACTCTGAGCAAATCATATGAACTTCTCTCCACTCGAATGCAAACCAAGGTGGACAGTTAGAATTAAGTCCAATCGGTTGCTTCGTCAAACTTCGTTATTCAGCAAGATCTCAAAATCCAGTTAAAACAGTTCTGGAATTCGCTTGCATGTTGATTTCAAAGCCCATTACGATGAAGTCAAAGAAGAAACATCCGTATCTGCCTTGAGGTAATTGATTTATGCCCATGCATAACAATCACTTGGAGGATTTGGCAGAAGGCTTCTCAAAGGACGAGAGTTATGATTCATTATTCTTGCGATCGTTGCAGACGCTCACTTCAGATGGACGAAGAAATTCGCTATTCAGTTTCCATTGAAATCCAGGTTGCTTTAGATTCCACCGAATACGAAATGGGTGAAGATCGAGATCACCTCAATGAACTCCACGAGATTCTCGAGAGACTGGACGATTCTGAAAAAGAAGAAATTAGCCGATTTGCCTACCAGCGTCGTCGTTTCGACCTCTGCTCAAGTTGCCACCGCGAGTATGTGAATAACCCACTGGCGATGGAGGCCGCCGCAAAACTTGGCTTCAGTCAAAATTAAAAAGACGAGAATCGTAAGCTTCACTTCCGGCAGATAATTCTCGACCAAACCCGACAAACCCCAGCCGGAGAGAAACGATGCACACCGAAGGTCTCACAGGACTGCGCCCAAGCCTAAGCATTGAAACGCAACCCTCTCTCTACGACCGAGTGAGCGCAGCGGTAGTTGCCTCCGTCCTGATATTCGGGTTGCTGTTTACGATTTTATTCATCGTTTGGTTTAACTTGATTCCACCCGACTCAATCTCATTCCCTGGAATCTTGACGCCCACAGAAACCAAGCAAGTAGAATTTGGTCTTGAGGAAGATCTTTTAGAACCGGGAAACGAAGAATTCCCAGAGGTCGCAACCCCGCAACTGGCAAAAACTCTTGAAGCGGTAACTGACGTCGTTTCAACGGTCACCGGTGCTCATGAAACAAATACCGGTAACGACAAAAAGATAGGATTCGGGTTTGGGCACGGAGTTCACCGCCTTCCAGCCCCCATCGTGATTTACACGGTTCCCGAGCACCAGCGCTGGGTCATTCAATACGAGGCCACGAACATCAACACCTACGCCAAGCAATTAAGCTTTTTCCAAATCGACATTGGTGTCATTCACACGACAGAAAATAAGATCTGGCGAGTTCACGATGTTGGCGGCACTCTCAAAGTTATTCATTCCGATCGAAAAAACGAAAACCAGACGATACGATTTCAACACAAGAAACATCGCATGCGGTTCTGGGATCAAGAACTTTGTAAGCGGGCAAACGTTGATCTGAGCGGCACAGTTCAATCCCAGTTTTATCCCGAATCCACTCTCAAAATGATTCGAAAAGCCGAGGCCATGGCGATCGCACGTGACGCTACGGATTTAAACCGCGTTTCTCGCACCACCTTAAAAATCGTCCCCCAAGAAGATGGCTTTAAGTTTGTGGTCACCGATCTTAAACTGCGGTGAAGGCACGGCTTCCACCGTTTTCAGTAACACTGGCAGGCGCTGTCTCGGTCGCCATCAAAACCCTGGCTTTTAATTTTTCGTTGTTCGGCCCCACAAATTTCATCTACTGAACTTAAGTAAATCTCTCCGTGCCGCGACAAAATCATTCGCAGCGTCTGCCAACATTGGGGATAACCTAGATCGGTATTTGGCCAAATAGTCATCACTTCCCGATTGAATCAGATAATGCATCCATTGATCCGGAATTGTTTTTGGGGAGGGCGTTGCAAATCCGAGGAGGCCACTGGTAGGCCGAGTCTCCTCAGCTTTGTGTTGCTTCCAATTGATTCTTAGATTCTGCTCGGAGCGTACGAAGCTAATGGCTGCTTGCCGCGCCTCATCATCGCCTTCAAGGTAGATTGGCAGGACAAAAGCGAGGCTTTCGTTAAACGGCTCGCGCCAAGAGCCGATGACCTTGCGGTGCCCGTCGGCTCGACACTCGACCTTCAAGACACCACCTCTCCATGACTGCGGGACCCGATAAGCAACAACCAGATCTCGCCCCCCCTCGAGAGTTTCTCGCCTGGAAGGATGAAAGCGGAAGAAGGCACCCGTTCCACGTTGCACCGTTCCACTGGCCACCAGCACCTCATGCAAGGGAACTTCCTGATATTTGGTTTTTGTTCCGGTCCGCTGTGAAACATCCGCCTTGGCAATTCCTGAAACCACATCATGGTAACCACTGGACAGGTTTATCCCGAGTCCCGCATTTTTGTCGTTGCTCTCCTCGACGGAGATCAGCCCCTCGATCTCGCTGACCGTTTGAGTCTTCGGTACGTAATCCGCAACCGGATAAACGCTTCGATTCCAATATATATCGAATCGAAATTCGGCAACGTTACCACGATCCCGAGACCTCACTTCCGAAGTAACAGGAATCACAACCTCAATGATCTTTTCATCGCCAAGTGGTATCTGGCCCTCGACATAGATTGCCTCTTTAACCCCGATCAAAGCCGGGACATCAAATTTGATTGCAGGTTCATCGCCACAAGCTGGCGAGACGAAGACTAGAAAAGCAATGCAATAGCACGCAAACGGATTGGCGATTAACCGACCAGACATTCGGACACTCCCTCAAAGACGGGCGGATCAGCAGATTCAATCCTGAAATCTTGACAGATCCAATTTGGAAACTCCGTCATGGAGTGCGGCGAAACATAGCTTCTGCTTCTTTTGGGTCAATCTATTTTACGGTCGCCATTCTCGAAGAGTTCGAATAAGAATGCATTTTGAAATATTTACAAATACCGCGGGTGTAGCCTTTCGCATGATGTTATCTCAACAGTCTTCAATCGCGATCTCGCTAAAGCTTTTGACGACTGGGAAGCCGTGATCATCCTCAACCGGTTTGTTGCCGGGTCGGAGACTGAGCAATGTCTGAAGACCGGCCGCCTTGGCGGCGTCCAACTCCGCCACCACGTCACTAACGAACAGTATCGCACTGGGCAGGCAATTAAAATCAGCGGCGATCTTCTGGTAGCTAGTCAATTCCTGTTTCGGGCCAGTCGTCGTGTCGTAATGACCATTCAACTTGTCCAGCAAATCCCCTGCAAGAGTATGCCCAAAAAACAGTTTTTGAGCCTGAATACTCCCCGATGAATAAATCCGCACATCAATTCCAGCTTGATTCCACGCAGAAATACATCCGGCAACCTCGTCATAAAGGTGAGCCACCATTTGCCCCTGAGTGAATCCATCCTTCCAAATCAGCCCCTGAATCTGCTTGAGCCCGGTCGCTTTTACATCAGCGTCCATCAAGCTAATGACACCCTGAGCGACTTCAGATTGTTGTTGGCTCGTCGGCATCGCCCCCAGCCAACTTTCCGCTGAATCTTTATCTAAATCGGTTGCCAGCGCCTCGACACCGCCTTGAACCGATTCATCTTCCCACGAAGACGCTAAAAAAGACGCAACATTTTCGCGGGCGTATGGAAACATGACGTCATAAACAAAACTGATTGACGATGTCGTTCCCTCAATATCGAGCAAGATGCCACGGGCGTTGGTTTCAAACATTTTTCGTCCTGCACTAAAAAAGCGAGGCCAAGACCTCGCTGATATATCATTTAAGAATCGCTAACAGATCATTCGAACTTGGGAAGTTCGTCGACGTCGCTTCCCGAATCCCCTTCTAGATAACTTGGCCCCATACAAAGCGGAGAATAATCCGCATGCACCGGAGTCTCCATATAATGAGGCGTCCAACCCGCCATATCCTCAAACAAACGAATGCAGCGGATCCGCCTGTCAGAACATAAATTGAACCAGTGGTGGGTTCCTTTGGGAACACTGATTAAATCACCGGACTCGACTGTAATCGCAAACACAGGGGCTGATTCAGGATGTATATGAAAAACCCCTGAACCTTCGACGGTGAATCGAACTTCGTCTTCGGTATGGAGATGTTCTTTGTCGAACTTGGCAAGCATCTCGTCCAAACCGGGTGTCTCAGGCGAAACATTAATTACGTCAGCGGTGACAAAACCGTGAGCCTCTTTGAGCCGCTCAATCTCTGGTGAGTAAGCATCTAATATCTCTTCATTGGTTGCCTCGGCACCAATCCTCCCAGCCACATCCCACTGTTCAAAGTTTATCCCAAATTGTTTAAGGAATGCCTTCATTTCAGCAGGTTCCCGAATCTCACGTTTTTCATCTGGAATTTGAACTCGCGCCATCAATATCACCTCTTTAAGATTTCAAAAATCTAATTCGAATCAGGGCTTAACCTGAATGATTTGTCCCTTAGTTTACCGAAAAACGCCCCATTCCGGCAGACACTAAATCCCGGGCATCCCAATTTTCCGCGCGACGCATTCAAACAAAAACTCATAAATTTCGATGTGACGACGAGCAGAAAAAACGTCTTTGCCCCACGTATAAAGTCCATGCTTACGGATAAGAAACCCGTGAGTCATCGGCTCCATCGGGTCATCGAGTCGCTCGCGGACCTTGTCAGCCAGCATTGGAATGTCTTGAGTATTTTCAAAAACAGGAATCCAATGACTATGTTCGTGTGTCTTAATGCCCTCAAGCCCCTTGAGCATTTCGAAACCTTCGATATCAAATCCCCCCTGTTCGAAAAAGTGATCCGAAAGCAACGTTCCCCAAACGCTGTGCGTATGGAGAATGCAGCCAACCTCAGGTTGCTCAGCTAAAACAACGTGCAGCATCGTCTCAGCCGAAGACTTAGGTTGATTTGTTTCGATGGGCGATCCATCAGCTCCAATGTGCACAAAATCAGTTTGCTCCAGTCGCCCCTTATCTTTGCCACTGGCCGTTACCGCGAGTTCGACAGGGTCATTACTGAGAACCACGCTGTAGTTGCTGCTGGTGCCAACCGACCAGCCACGCGAATGAAAAAGCCGCCCACATTCTCGAAGTTGGTCAATCAAAACCTCCTGACCAGAAAGCGGATGAGTACCTGTTAGTGTGTTGGTCATGGATAATGCTGTTAAGAAGGTTGAAAGCGACTCAAAATCGCGAGCTGAAAATTAGTACCTGTTCATCAAGCAATCCATCAATCAAAATCAATTCTAGGATTACCCGCAAACCTCGTTTTAACTACAAGTTTAAGTTTGCCCCCACCGAAAATCCAGTCGCGTTTGTAGTTTTAGATGGCAATCAACTCCAATCAAACCCCGACGTAAAATTGAGAAAGTACTTATGGCTTTTTGGCACGACAAACAAAATGGGGAAAACAAGAACGAAGCGCAGAATCTGAAAACTGAGCTGACAAAGAAACCAGAGCGATTCCGATTTTTCTTGCACGCTTTAACGCTCGGTTTGTTCGTCGCGATACTCGTCGCCACCGCTGGATTTACCAGTGGCCCCAGAATGGTCGAAAAAATTCTGACTTCGTTAGCATCGCCCGTGGGAATTGTATGGCTGGCTTTGATCACGCTGGTCTACTTCTCGATTTTACTCCGCCAAACTTGGTTAGCTTTGCTTGGTTTTTTTTGCTGGCTGATGCTAACCATTGGTGGAAATTCCATATTCTCAAATAGCCTCGCGAGGATGATTGAGGCACCTTATCAGAACATCAATGTGCTCGAGCTCGAACGATTTGATGCGGTGATTGTTCTTGGCGGCGGGACCAACACCACTCTTGGTGGCCACGCACAGGGAGCTGGAGCAGGCGATCGAATTTTAGTCGCGGCGAAACTCTATCATGGCGGGATCACCTCCAAACTGATTTGCACTGGCTCACAACCCAACCGATCGACCCCAAAAGATCTCCACCCAAGAGAAGAAGCCATAAAAATCCTCGCGGGAATCGGTGTTCCAAGAGAATCATTAATCCAACTTAAAGGTAACAATACGTCTGAGGAAATGCGAAACATTAAACTCTGGATTGACCAGCAAAATGAGTCGGGAGCGTTAGCGCCAAAACGACTCGGCATCTTGACGTCGGCCTCTCATCTACAACGTGCAATTCGACTGGCTAAGAGCAACGGACTCGAAGCGCATCCGATTCCCTCAAACTTTCTGGCTGATCATTATTTGAGCTCACCCGATCTGGTCATTCCAAGCGGAGAATACCTTGATCAGACCGCGAGAATCACGAAAGAGTACCTGGCGCGAATTGTTGGCCGATAACTCCAAAGATAAACTTGGAAAATCAGGGGGTAATTGGGGAAAATCAATAATTTAAGACCAAAACCAAAATATATCTTTCAGATTCGCACCATTCACTTGATTCGTGAACCTAATGCACGATACTTACAGGTCGTCGCACCTATCTCTAGTTGTGCGGTCTACTAGCTTACTAAACTAAAAATCGTTAGGAAAAAAATGGCAGACAAAATTCCAGGAGCAGATAAGAAAGTTCTTGCGGGAGTCCTTGGTATTTTGATTGGCGGGCTAGGCGTTCACCGTTTCATTTTGGGTGATACGACCGGCGGACTTATTCGAATCGGGATTACGGTGGTGACGTGCGGAGCGGGTTCACTTATCGGCTTGATCGAAGGCATTATCTATTTAACCAAATCCGATGAAGAATTTGTTCAAACTTATGTCGTGGAAAAGAAAGCATGGTTTTAGCTTTTCAAGCTAAATCCTACACGTCATTGTTTGGGAAACCTCGGTTCTCTGTTTGTAACCAATCCAAACTCCATAGCTCCCTTGGGAGCTATTTTTATGGGCGGAACCTTTAAACTTGACTTAACTTGAAAGGTTGGGGCATCTCATTGCGATTTAGATTTAACGAAAATCTCGCGACTTGACCTGCAACTCCTCCAGCCGGAATGACATATCCTCAAGCCGGTTAACGACGACATGGATTACGCCGCTCTTCATTTCGAGCTTTCCATGAGCAATCCAAGCCGAACTCCGACGAGCGACTTTGTAATACCGCTGCCAGACACCTTGTTTGACGACCAGATTTGCAGTTCCCGTTTCGTCTTCGAGCGTTACAAACGTAATCCCCTTGGCTGTGGAGGGACGCTGCCTCAGAATCACTAAACCTGCCACACGCAGATGCCGGTTATTAGGCTTCTCAGATAATTCAGCACAACACGTTACTTTCAGTTCGTTCAACAAATCGCGATGAAATGACAAAGGGTGAGCTCGCAAAGACAACCCCACAGACCGATAGTCTGCGGTGACTTGATCCTGCGCCACCAACTCCGGGAGCGCCAAAGTTTCGTCGTCTTCGGTTTCAAGGCCGGCAAAAAGCGGCTGATCTTTGGCCTTCTTTTCCTGGCCAAGCGCCTGCCAAAGCGCTGCACGGCGATCTTGATTCACCGAGCCAAATGCGTCAGCTTGACTTAGCTGTGCAATAACGGCCTGGCCCAATCGTGTCCGCCGCGTGAAATCTGAGACGCTCGTAAAAGGCCCGTGACGACGTTGGTCAATGATTAGCTCCGCAACATTTGACCGCAACCCAGAAATCATTCGCAGACCCAACCGCAAAAATCGCTGATCAAGAAATGGCTGATCTGTCTTTGCTGAAAAGCCATCAAGACGACTTGTTGAATTCGCTTTCTTCAACGCCCCCCCGTCCTTTGATTCGCCTACCGCACACCTGTTTTCCTCACCATGTTCAATCGTGCAGTCCCACTGACTATGATTCACATCAACGGGTAAAACCTTGACACCATGTTTTTTGGCATCGGCCACCAATTGGGCTGGAGCATAAAAGCCCATCGGAAAACTATTAATGATCGCAGCGCAAAATGCGGCTGGATAATAATACTTCAACCACGCCGAGACGTAGACAAGCTTGGCAAAACTGGCAGCATGCGATTCAGGAAAACCATATTCGCCAAATCCGCTGATCTGACGAAAAACTTGCTCAGCAAACTCACCTGTCAATCCGCGAGCCTTCATCCCCTTGATGAGTTTTTCGTGGAATTGCTGAATCACTCCCGTTTTTCGCCACTTGCCCATTGCTCGACGCAACTGATCGGCTTCGCCTGGAGTAAACCCAGCCGCCACAACAGCCAGCTTCATGGCTTGTTCCTGAAAAATTGGCACGCCTAATGTACGTTGAAGAACCGCTTTAATTTCTTCATTTGGATAGACCGCGGCTTCTTCACCACTCCTGCGACGCAAATAAGGATGAACCATATTGCCTTGGATTGGGCCTGGACGAACGATGGCAACTTCGATAACCAAATCATACCAACATCGCGGTTTCAGTCGTGGCAGCATACTCATCTGACCACGGCTTTCGATTTGAAAAACGCCCACTGTGTCAGCGGCGCAAATCATGTCGTAAACCTTGGGATCATCTGGGGGCAAATTGGCCAGTGTGCACGGCCGCCCCCAATGCTGCTCGACCATGTGAAAACACTTACGAATCGCCGACAGCATCCCAAGACACAAACAATCAACCTTAAGTAAACCCAACTCTTCCAAATCATCCTTGTCCCACTGAATTACCGTTCGGTCATCCATCGACGCATTTTCGATCGGCACCAATTCATCCAGTTTCCCCTGGGTGATCACCATCCCACCCACATGCTGCGAAAGGTGTCTCGGAAACCCCAACAATTCTCCAACGAGGTGATTCATTTGAACGCCGACTTCGGATTCGGGATCAATTCCGACTGCCTGCATCTTTCCCGAAAGATCACTTTCGGACGAGTTACCTTCAACCTGCTTGGCCAACGCATCGACGCGATCAAGCGATAACCCAAGGGCCTTACCAACATCGCGTACCGCACTTCGGATTCGATAACTGATTACCGTTGCCGCCAAACCCGCGCGGTCACGGCCATATTTGTTGTACAAATACTGAAGCACCTCCTCTCGTCGCTCGTGTTCGAAATCGACATCGATGTCAGGAGCTTCGTCTCGCTCTTTGCTGATGAATCGTTCAAACAACAAATCGGTCGTCTCCGGGTCAACTGACGTGACTCCCAAGCAATAACAAACAGCCGAGTTAGCCGCTGACCCACGCCCCTGACACAGAATCCCCCGACTTCGTGCGAAACGAACCAAATCCCAAACAGTTAAAAAATAAGCTTCGTAACGCAACTCGCGGATCAACTGTAACTCATGATCGATCTGTGCCTGGACCTTAGCTGGCATCCCCTGGGGATAGCGGTTAGCAGCCCCGGTCATGGTTAGGTTACGCAGATGCTCAATTGGCTCTTGCCCCTCGGGAGCGAGTTCTTCTGGGTATTCATAACGCAATTGACTGAGACAAAAATCGCATCGTTCGACAATCTCATTGATTCGTTCAACCGCATCCGGGATTCCTTGAAACGCTTGCTGACGTTCCTCGATGCTCTGCAAATGCCGTTGAGCGTTGGGCAACAACAGGTCACCCGCCAAAGCTACGGTCGTTCGATGCTTGATCGCAGTCTGCACATCGTGAAGCGGCAACCGAGCGCGGGCGTGATAAAGTACATCCCCCGAAGCCACCAGAGGAAGATTTGTTTTTCTTGAGAGCTGTTTAAGCTGCTCAATTCGCCAAGCATCATCGACACCGTGATAAAGTGCCGCCATCAAATAGGCACGATCGCCAAACATCTCGCGATACTGGTTCGAGACCTTTTCCCACCCTTTCCATCGGGTGCTTCGCATTCCCGTTTCCCCATCCCATTCATCATCCGCCCCACTCGTCCGGGTTGCTGCATCTCCTGCATGCCATTGATAGCTGCGGTGCGTTTCATCAATGTGATCGGTCCGCAAGCGGTCGCCTCTGAAATAAGGCACAACTCCTGCAAGTAAACGCTTGCTGTAGTTGGCAATATCATTGACTGACAACCAGCACTCTCCCTTAGAAGCACGACGACGCCCCACCGTAATTAGCTTGGAGAGATCGGCATACGCGAGCCGGTCAGGGGCCCAAAGCAAAATCGGAGGACCATCATTGGGGACAATTTCCGCTCCGATGATTAACTTAAGTGAGCCCAATGTGGAAAGTGAATTCGTTTCTTTTGTCCCATCAGAAATTGCATTGGATTTTCCATTTATTTCCCGCGTGGCTCCATAAGCACGCACCACTCCAGCCAGAGTGTTCTCGTCCGTTATCGCCAGAGCGCGATAACCCAACTGCGCAGCCCGAACTACAAGTTCGTCAGCATGTGACCCACCCGTCAGGAACGAGTAGTTTGTTTTGCAATGAAGCTCAGAGTACATAAGTTTGTTTTGAAAATGAGTAAGCTCTGGGGAGCGGGATAAACAATGAATAAAAAAACGAAGGAGATCTGAAGTTTTCGCAGAACTTAGCTTGTCAGCGAAATTGCGATCCCCCCTCAAGCAGCTTAGTATCGTGGCGCCGCCAACTAAAACTCACCATGTAAAAACCATTCCTTACTACGCAGATCCCGATACACCCAAAAGTGCTGACACGTTTCTGTTTCGACTCGCCAATAGTCTCGGCAGACTGACAACCCACGCCACCACCCGGTCTCAATTCGCTCGGGACCATAAGAAGCCACCACTCTTTGTGACTGAAAATTTCCTGGGATTGAATTTGCAGCCGAATCAACCCCTCGAAGCAGGGCAGGGGGTATTGAATTTAGCCCCGACCGCCGACGCGACTCAGATGAATGGCCCATCAATTCCCCATTGCCATTCTCACTCGCACCAACAACTTTCAAACGCTTGGGCGGGTGAAATAAACGAAGCGGTCGAGCCAAAATGTGAGACCGGCTGGGCGGTTTCGTTTTTCGGCTTCGTCGTTTGCGATTCGCATCGACCAAGGGCCGCAGCCGAAACGAATATTCCGGCTGAGCTCCTGACTGAAGCATCGGGTAAACCACATTCTCCGCTCCCAACCGACTCGCCAAACGATTGATCAAGTGGGCCAATGACTGTCGATCCAACCGCGGATTTTCATCGAACAACTGCCGCTGCTGCTGAACGAGTAAAACATCCGATGTCACACTCACCACAATTTCCTGAATCTGAATCGTCGTGTAACAATGAAACTGCCGATCCAAAAACAGATCAACTTCAACGTTGGATTCCATTTTCTTATTCGCCGCATCACCTGCATTTCCACTCGTCTCCTGAGCATAGATTGTTTTTTCCTTTGGCTTAAAAGCCGAACTCCTCTTGCGCTTACGAAATTTACGAGTGTGTGGCGACAATACCTGCTCCAATTGCATTTCCATGAGCGGCATCACCTCCTTCGTGGTCGCCGTTGGCCGAAACAGGTTCACCCGAAACTCGATCACCGATCCACTTTTAGAGTCCGCGGGATTGGTCATTTTGACCGTCCACTCCAATGCCCCTCGCTGCAGTGACCTCATTTGTGAACAAAGCGTCGTGACCAACCTCGCAATAATGACGGCAATAGTCTCACGATGATTAGTCGGATACTCAAGTAACTGCTCGGCAACAAATTCAGCTGGCTTACGCTGTGCTACGATCAGTTCTTCAACTTTGCCCGACAGTTGATCGAGCCGCCGGTGGATCGCGGTTCCAAACCGCATCGCCAAATCACTTCGTGGCAACTGCTGAACTTGCCCGATCGTTTCAATTCCCAACTGATGAAGCCTGTCAGTTGTCACGGCTTCTAAGCGGAGACCTTCAACCGGCAGCTGCTTAACCGTTTCCTGATCACCCACCGGCAATACGACCGGCTGTTGGTGCACCACAAAATATTGACCCGCAAAATAACGCGCCGTTGCCCATGCCATTGCTACGGTGTCTGCAATCGCCACTCGTGGCAAATAACCAACATTATCGCAATGCATTAAAAGCTGCCGCGCGAGCTGGCTTTCATCACCAAATAAATGGGCCAATCCCGTCACTTCCAACAACAATGAATCGGGACGACGCCCACGCTTGAACTCGTCCGAACCTATTGTTTCTAGTCCCACAATCGGACTGAAGCTTTCCAGCTTGTCAGCCAACTCCTTGATCGCTTCAAAATCTGCTTCCAAATCGTGTTCAAAAACATAAAACTCACCGCTGGACCGCAGCAAAGATTTAGCTTCCGAAAGCGGCATATCGACACAGACTCCACCTCGCATTGCCAAAGGGCTTACCGCCGAAATGACTCGCCCACGCCGCACGTCACGCCGAAACAAGACCAATCGCTGACGACGCAGATCAGGCTCCGCGACAACGATTCGCTGGATTGGCCAATTGGGTAGCCACAAACAAAGAATTCTTTGAAGACGCCCACTGACTTTTCTGCAAACACCTAGCCTGCTGTTCTGAACTGTCATGTTTTGCTCGGATGCCTGAGCTGACATTTTCTTGCTGGAACCCAAGTTGCTGCTCATGATCACGTCGTGCTACTCGCACGTCTCCGGTGATGGTGTTGATCGAAAGGTTTACTTTCTTTCCTGTTTGTGCCCCGCGGCAACGGGTCAACTGAAGTCGGACCAACTGCTCGGAGACATGCTCCAAAGTTGGCTGCTGCAATGCTGCCCCCCGCAGGTGGCCCCTTTTCAAAACATCACGTTTTCCACCTGAGTCAGTACTGCCGACAAGCCACTGCACATCGGCCCAGCTTGGCTGACGTGCCTGCTGAATTGGCTGAACAAAAAAACCGAGGCATCCACTCGATTCGGCCGAAAGCTGGAACCGGCGAAACCAACGTTCATCAATGCGACCGATGGGCCCCCAAACGGCAGCCACTGCGGGGCAACGCAAGGCTTGATCAATGGACCACAACAAATCGATATCAAGTTCGCTGTTACTCAGCGCAACACCTGAATGATTGCCTTGTACGGTTGGGTTGCTGATCGCATCGGGTCGCCCAGTCTCTCCCCGGGTCGATTGCGAACTTGCCCGTGAAATTGAAGGAGAGGCCTTTGAGCCTTTGGCAATCCATGAAAGGGGTCTGCCCCCGCTCAAAGAAGAGTTATTAGATCGATTCCGAACAGAACTTCTCAAGATAATCAAGTTATCAAGATTGATCCCAATCGCTGCTACAGCAGGTGGATAAAACTGATTAAATGGATCAAAGACAACAATCGCTCCACCATCAACCGCAGCCTGCTTGGCCGCTAATAGTGAAAGATAATCTGCCGCCTGCCCCCCCTTGGTTAACCACTGCACCAACGTCCCTCGCTGGTAACCGCCTTCGGGCAGCAATCGGTCTATCGCCGCGCAACCACCGGAGACACGCACCTCTCCATCAACTCGGCTAGCTGTTTCCACCGAACGAATCTTGTTTCGCAACTCACCAATCAAACCTGACTGACGGGTCAAATTGCTTTTGCCCAGATTTGATTGGGCCTCTGATTGATTGTCAGCCAACATAATGCATCCCAGCGATTCTTCTGTACTTTCACCCGTGAAAGCTCTGAAAAACCAATTTGCACGCTCCACGGACACCTTTGGTCATTCATCGACCAAAAATCTAAAATAATGTCCACTAATGAACAAACGTACATTTACGCAGACTGCGAATACTTTGCAAGCAAATTTTCGACTACCGTCGCTATCGAAAAAAAAGAGAAAACGTCTTGTTGAAAACCTGTAAACAACATCAAGCAGGTCAATCCAACCGAGCAGAAGACGACCCGATCCAACCTAACTCAGGCTTTGGAGTACCGAATTAAACAAAGGCAACGGCATCCGCATTGCGATCAAAATGGCACACAGAATGCCTTGCGAGACTGGTATAAAATCGCGCGGAACCGTAAATTCCGCTCCCGACCTCGACCCAATGTTTGCCGGCTTCAGAAGTGCCGAGCGACCGATCTGGCCTCAATAAGATCCATCATAGGTCTCAGGATAAATCACCAATTCGATACGACGGTTTGGGCTTATCCCAGCCACCATCCCCTGAGGATGGCGTGGACGGTTGCTCGCCATCGCCATCGTAAACAACTGAGTCTTAGGCAACCCGAGCCGCACCAAATTATCAAAAACTGCCAGCGATTGAGTCGCAGTCAACTGATGGTGCGTCGTTGACGACGGATTGAGTGGCGTGTTGTCCCAGTGTGCCTCAATCCCGACAATCTGCTTAGGAAAGCTCTGACGAATTGTCGCCGCAATATTTTGCAACACAGGAAGCTGTGCCGGTTGAATCTGATAGGTGCCAGGCACAAACATTCGATCGGTTGGAAACTCAATCCGGACTACATCTCCATCCATTCTGGCTTGCCCACCAGGAATCTGAATATTCGACAACTTTTGCATCAAACTATTATTAGCTCGAATCGTCGCTCCACCAGCAGGAACACTTCCACCACTAAAACCTGCCAGACGATTCGGAGTCTGTCCAGCTTGACCAAATCCTTGGGCAGTTTGGGTTGCATTTCCTGATTGACCAAACTGCGATTTGGCCGCCGCAAGTTGCTGAAGCGCAGAATTCTTTTCCATCTCCGAACGCTGAATTCGACTGGTCGTATCAGCCAGTTGACTCTTTAACGTTTGATTAAACTGACTGGCAAGTTGCAGCTTTTGCTTGAGTGACGCAACTTCCGTGTTGAGCAGTTGATTATCATTGTCATAAGCTCCAAGCCGTTGATTCAATTGTTGAACCTGATTGACGACCGCTGCGTACTGTTGCTGATAATCACCTTGCCCAGGCCCAGGAATCGGCTGATTACCTAGGTACGACTGCTGCTGTCGTGAACCAGCACTGCTGTTGCCACTTCTGCCAAAAATTTTGGATTGCGAAAAACTGAAGGGCGAAGATTGAGCAGACTGCGGATTGGAAACCGC
>JAQWLH010000106.1 GCA_029247405.1 Mariniblastus sp. | reverse complement strand
GTCATGGGCTTTATTCTGCTTCCTAAAAAACTCGATGATGTCGGTTTTTACCCTTCCAGTTGGGACCGCGAATTATTGTTGGATGCGGATGAAACGGCCCGTCGTGTCATTCGGGCAATTCGCAAGGGAGTTTATTGGCCGCCTAATTCAAATCCCCCGCAGTACACAGATTACTCAGCGATTTGTCAGGACAATACGTTCGAGCAGTTCGTGTGCGATTCTTCCGGAGAGGAGGCGATGCCGTGGTAGGTGAAACAGCAATTCGCGAATTGAGGGGAGAGTTTCCCAATCAAATTATTAAAGCTTCCGCCGGAACTGGTAAAACGTTCGCCCTTTCCAATCGTTATTTGAAGCTACTTGCCTCTGGGGCGGAATGTCAGACCATTTTGGCAACGACATTTACGAAGAAGGGGGCGGGAGAAATTCTTGATCGGATTATTGAGCGGCTCTCCGATGCGGCTCTTTGTGAAGACAAAGCGGCTGAATTATCTAAGAATCTGGAATTCAAACTGACTCGTGAGCGGGCGGCCAAGATTTTATTCGATTTGTTGGGAAACCTGCATCGACTTGAGATCAGTACCCTCGATAGCTTTTTCAATCGGGTCGCTAAAGTATTTTCACTTGAGTTACGTCTTCCACCCAATTGGGAAATTGTTGACGAGCAAAAAATTAACCGAATGCATGACGAGGCGATCCAGTCGGTGCTTCGAGATGAATCGGTGTTGAGTCTGCTTCACATGCTTTCCAAGGGGGAGGCGAACCGTCGAGTGGCCTCAATGGTTAGGGAGACGGTCGACAGCATCTATTCGACGTACCGCGAGGCAGGTCCAGAACCATGGGATCAATTACCTTTGGTGGGCGAGTTTTTGCCGTCAGAACAGCTCGAAATGATACTAACGAGAATTGAAGAGTTGGAGCCGGACAAAAAGTCGCTCAAGAAACACTGGCAAGTGGTAAAGGCCGCCGCCATGGCTGGCGACTGGGCTGTGATAGCGGAAACGACTTCTTTTAAAAACTTCCTCGATGGTAAAAATAAGTATGGGAACACAAACCTCACGGCAGATATCCTTGAAATTTATTCGGCGCTCAAGCCGCATTGCGCCCGGTATGTCTCCCATAAGCTGATATCGCAAAATCACTCAACTCGCGATTTGCTCAAATCCTTTGGTGAACTACTTGAGATCGCAAAAGACGAAACAGGGTCGCTTCGATTTGATGATGTGACCGAACGGCTAATGGAATTTGTTTCGATGTGGGATACCGAACGGTTTTCGTTCCGCCTCGATCACCAGATCCAACACCTTTTGTTGGATGAATTTCAGGATACCTCTCTGGCTCAATGGAAGGTGATACGGCCGTTTGCCAAAGCGGTCACAGAGAATGCTGAGACGTTGAGATCCTTCTTTTGCGTCGGAGACATGAAGCAAGCGATTTTCGGCTGGCGTGGCGGAGTCGCAGAGATTTTCGACTTGGTGGATAGTGAACTTTCAAATCTCGAGCAGACGACGAAGCTAACAGCGAGTTATCGAAGTTCGCAACCCGTGATCGATATGGTCAACGATGTTTTTATGAATGTCGATAAATATTCTTGCGACAAAGAGCTCTACAATGAGGCAATTCACGAATGGGGAAGGACTTGGTTTGAGGAACACTCGACCAATCGTGCCGAATTGCCCGGGTACGTGACGATTGAAATGGCCAGTGAGTGCAGTCCGTCACAGAAGTTTTTTGAAGAAACGAAAGATCGAGCTAGAAACCAAAAAGTCATTCAAAAAACTGTTGATCGTGTCCGGGAGTTGTTACGTACGATTCCATCACATCAAGAAATTGGGGTGATCGTTAGGACCAATCAGGAGGTCTCAGAACTGATTGGCCGACTTCAAGCGGGCGGGGTCGTCGCGAGTGAAGAAGGGGGAAGTCTGCTCACAGATTCGGCTGCCGTTGAATTGGTTCTTTCCGCGGTTACGCTTGCGGATCATCCTGGAGACAGCGTTGCTCGCTTCCATCTTTCCCATAGTCCTCTGGCATCGCGATTTGGTTTGGAACCGGAGCTTAAATCAAATCAGAAAGAGAATGCCGAGGTGGCTAGAGTTGCTGCTGCTGATTTACGTGCGCAATTAATGACTCAAGGGTATGGGCCAACCATTGAGTCACTTGCCAGTTTGTTGATTGATCATTGTACTGAACGCGAGCTCTTCCGACTCCAGCATCTGGTACGAGTCGCATATCAAAAGAATTCTGAGGATGATCAATGGGAACTTAGACCGGGGCGTTTCGCCCAGTACATTCGAGAAGAGCTGAAAGTTAGCGATGAAAGTTCGGCCCGCGTTCGAGTCATGACAATTCACAAATGTAAAGGACTTGAATTCGACGTGGTTGTTTTACCGATAAAACTGTCTTCCAAGGGGTGGGGCGGGATGACGCCAACGGTAGTCGTTGGGCGAGAAAGTGCGACCGCTCCAATCGAGATCGCAACTCGTTACGCGAATGAAAGCGTTCGCAAACTCTTACCGAACAGCTTTCAGCGGCTATTTGAACAAGACCGCCAAAGAAATGCTCGTGAGTCGATGTGTGTTTTGTATGTTGCATTAACGCGGTCAGTGCATGCGACCCACGTGATCGTTTCGCACGGAGCTAAACCTGAGCACAAGTCAGCTTCCGGAATATTGTTGGCGACACTTTGCCCCGATTCGGAACGAGCCGAGGGAGTGTTATACGAACACGGAGATGACCGCTGGTATGAGAAATCAACGACTCCTCAAGTGTCAGAATCGTTTGATTTAGATGAGTTCTACCTTCCAGAAACAGTGAGTCTGAAGCCTGGTTCGGTTTCTAAGCAAATCCGTTCTGGTAGAGGAGTTCCCAGAACCAGCCCGGCACAACTGGAAGGCGGGAATGAGTTGAGGCTGGGAGATATTTTTGATTCGCATGACAACTATCAGGCGGTTACACGCGGAGCAATGATTCACGGTTGTTTTGAACTAGTGAAGTGGATGGACGAGTCGATGCCCAGCCGTGAGCAATTGAGGACGCACCTCAAGTCGATTGACGCAACGGTTGAGGATTATGAGCCTTTTATCGATGAGTTTCATCTCATGACCAAGCAGGGGAATATTTGTGAACTCCTGTCTCGAGGAACCTATCAAGAGGCTTATCTACTTGAGTTCGCAAAACCTGATGAGATCATTTTGGAAGCGAATCGGCTTGAGGTCAAAAATGAGCGGGCGTTTGCCGTGCAAACAAAATCTGGATTATTGCAGGGCGTCATCGATCGGTTGGTTTTGGTTCACCAGGCCGGCAAAATCGTGGCTGCGGATATAATTGACTTTAAGACTGACGCCGTAGATGAAGCGAATTTGCAGTCACTGATCGAGTTCTACTCGCCGCAGCTAAATGGATATCGCGATGCGGTAAGCAAATTTGCTCGGATTCCAATGGAAAAGATCTCGACTCGTCTGGTGTTTTTAAACACCGGTCAAGTCGTCAACCTCGAACTAATGGACCATTCCGTGGAAAAGGTCAGTGCTGCACAACAGGAGGCCTCGCCGATAGTTCACAATTCCATGCAGAATTCGCCACTTACGCCTGAGATCCAACGGCCCAAAACCGAACCGGTCAAAAAAGGGAGCGATGCGGGGGATTCTCCCACGGTAGGGTCGCCTACACTTGAATCCGACAAAAAGACGGCCGGGGCAAAGCAGCAGCGAAAACTCTGGGAGTAACGTTCCTCCTAACCAAATGCCTCTTCTGCTGAAACCGTTGTTTGGGGCGGTAGAAACGAGGCGTTCTGCGTTGGGGTGAGCTGGATCACCGGAGTGACCCCGAGCTCGCCCTAATTTCAATGCGATTCATTGATTCCAAGCTCACCCATGACTGACCAAGGTATCTCCCGAAGGAACCGGAAGCGGATTCGGCCGGAACGAAGTAGGTTAGGCTACCAAGTTCTCAAAACCAGATGATCTAGACCTCTTTTTCGATATCCCAATTATCGGGCAAAACAGCATTCTTGACGACGATTGGAATCCCTTCGCGGATAACACAAGCCGGATGTTCGAGGTCAGTTTGGTCGCGATTCGAGCTGTTGACGACTTTCACATTTTTCCCAACGCATACATTTTTGTCGATGATTGCACCTTCGATCACTGAACCGGAGCCAATTTCCATTGGAGCTGGCTTGCGTTTGTCAGCATCATAAAAATCCCCCCCCATGATGATCGAGTCCTTGATCGTGACATTTTCACCAACGATCGTGCGCAACCCGATAACGCTATTTTCAATGACCGCCCCGTCGCCAATAAAACAACCATTCGAGATCAAGCTCCCTTTAACGGTCGCCCCCGACATTCGGGTTGGCGGTAGGAATCTTGCACGTGTGTAAATCGGAGCCGCGGGTTGAAACAAGTCAAACTCAGGTTCTTTGGCGCACAGGCTAAGGTTCGATTCGTAGAAAGATCGAATGGTCCCAATGTCTTCCCAATAGCCATCAAACAAGTGCATTTGTACGTGATGAGTGTTGATGGTTTGTGGGAATACTTCTTTCCCAAAATCCGTGTAATCCGTCTCGCTAAGAACATCAAACAGGAGGTCTCGGTTGAAGACATAGATACCCATGCTCGCAATACAATCGCGGCCTTTAGGGTCGATGCCTTTGCCCTTGATCCATTCAGGGTCTGTGGCGACGGATTCAATTTCCTCATCGGTTTGCGGCTTTTCTACAAAACCATTGACCTTGCCGGAGTCATCAACCTGAACCACTCCCAAGCCTCTCGCGTCGTCGCGGGAAACTGGCATGCAGGAAAGCGTTACATCCGCGCCACTTTTGATGTGTGTATCGATCAATTCACTGTAATCCATTCGGTACAGTTGGTCGCCAGAAAGAATCACGACATAGTCAATTCCATGTTGATTAAAGTAAACCAGATTTTTGCGGACGGCGTCGGCGGTGCCTTGGTACCAATCGCTTCCGTCACTTAGCGTCTCTTGAGCCGCCAGCAGCTCAACAAATCCTCCGCTGAAATTGTCGAAAGAATAAGTCAAGCGTATGTGGCTGTGTAAGCTAACCGACATAAACTGCGTCAGGACATAGACACGGCTAATCCCGCTGTTGAGGCAATTTGAAATTGGAATGTCGATCAAGCGATACATTCCAGCCAATGGCACGGCGGGTTTACTTCGAATTGTAGTTAAAGGCGCAAGCCTTGTTCCACGTCCACCGCCAAGTATTAAAGCAACCGCATTTCGCATTTTGTAATCCTAAGATGATTTGTCAGACGTTAGTTTACTTAGTTGTGAGGCGAGGTTGTAGGGCCTTCTCAGCAGCAGGTGCGATTGGAGGTGCCCTAAACAAAAATCCTACCTACTCAGGCCGCAAATTTGCCAAAGTCACCGATGCCATTAATCAGGCGAGTCGTTGGACGAGTGAAACAAGTTTTTAGCGAGGTTGAGCTGGTTGTTTGTTTTCGGTGCTTGGAGTTGCGTGGGCCAACAATAATTGCCACCGATTCACCGTTGGTCGGACTTCTCGACAGTTCGGTGATTTCTGCGGCACACCGACTTATGAAGTGCGACCTGGAACTGAGAGGCCGCTCGAACTCAACTTCAGTCTGAGTTAAGCCAGCGTGGAGTTTTTTTGGTTGTGCTCACGCTGGCATTTTGCGAACTACTGTCGGTGACAAAAGATTACGGAGGAGAGGGTGGTTGATAAAGGAGACAAGGGTTGGGTGTTGCTTTTTTCAAACGTCTGGGGTGGTATCTTGGGGGAAACGTTCAGCAATTTATCATCCAGCCGCGGCTTCGCGAACTCGAATCAACATCAAACATTCGCAATGTAAGAAGAGAGAGTCTGGAGACGATCAATTTACAAAAGGTCTATTCAATCAGGCCGTCTCAGTAAAAATTGAGATCAACCAAATCCGTTGAATCCTTGGCAAATTCGAGCAGCGACATTTCAAGTCGGCTGATGGGTAAGTTTCTCGATTGCTTGCCGGAAAACAATGGATTGGTTTATTTTACTTCTTCGACTGACACTCTCGTTTTTACCTTGTCTTTGCTCAACAGAGCCGGCCAATAACTGATAATCTCGGTCGCTTTAGGTCGCCCACCAGCGAATCCCGTGACTCCCGGAGGTCCACTTGTGACGAGAGGGACAATTTCCATCCCGAGTCGGTCCAGTTTTGCTTTGTCATTGCTGCGGGCGCCCAACCGAAGGATGACTTCAGCTGGTTCCACGGGGGCCGTGGCGATCCCGGCATGACAAACGTTGGTGCCAACAATCTCAATGAATTTTTCTTCATCGGTAAAGGTGACGCCATCCATAGCAACTCGTTCGAAAACGATATCAGCACAAAGTTTGGCTTTCTCGACAGCATCGGGACCGGCGACGGTGAGTTGACTGATTAGCTTATAGCCCTCATGAAACGAAATGGAGACCTTATAGGTTGGAGTGGCTTCCCGCCCTTTGATTCCCGATATGTGGACTCGATCGTCGCCATCTTCCTTTAAGTTGATTGTGGTAAAATCAGCGACGCAGTCAGGAGTAATGTAGTTCGACGGATCGCTCATTTCGTAGACTAACTGCGAAGTCACGGTCTCGATGGATACCCGGCCACCGGTGTTCGGATGCTTGGTCACATGAAAAGTGCCATCCGCGGTGGCTTCGACGACTGGATAGCCGATTTTTGCCATGTTTGGAATCTCTTTCCAATGAACGAAATTGCCACCCGTGCATTGGGCGCCACATTCGACAATATGTCCCGCGATGGTGCCGGCGGCCATCAAGTCCATGTCTTCCATGGACCAACCAAATTCGTAAATCAGCGGAGCCAGAACGATGGAAGGGTCGGTTGCCCGCCCAGCAATCACGATGTCAGCGCCTTGTTCAAGGGCTTCGACTATCGCTTCGGCGCCAATGTAGACGTTGGCTGTCTTCACTTGATCCAAATGCGGTTCAAGCGGCTGCCCGTTGTCCATGTTTTTGAATTCTTCACCGGACGAAATTAACGATTCCAAGTCGCCGAGAATATCATCTCCCTCGACGATTCCGATTTTCATTCCGGTTAAGCCAAGCTCACGAATGACTTCAGCAAGTGCTTCTCGGCAAGCGACAGGATTCACGCCCCCTGCGTTGGCGATAATCTTGATTCCTTTTTCGTGGCACGTCGGTAAAACCCGACGGCACATTTCAATAAAGTCTGTTGCATAGCCTTTGCTCGGATCGCGGCTTTTGAGCTTTTGCATAATGCTCATGGTGACCTCAGCGAGATAATCAAGCGTCAAGTAGTCGAGCGGACCTTCTTCGACCAATCGAATGGGGCCAAGAATACTGTCGCCCCAAAATCCCTGCCCGTTAGCGATCAGGACTTTTTCTTTTGTTGCTTTATTATCTGCCATGAGGGCCAATTCCAATTTTTGTTGAAGACTGAATTACCGAAAGTTTAACGAAACGTCTCGATATCGACGAGTCGTCGGTTCGGGAAACGGGTGTCCGAAAATAAAACGACTCGTGGAGGCAAGTGGGCCAAATGTTGGACAATTTGAGGAGGCATGCTTGAAGCTGCTGCTTAGCCCTGCAAACTAGGGGACTTTTGCGAGGTTTAAATTCCACTGGTAGCTCGCACCAAAACTTTAATGTGTGTCAGTTGTCTTTTTCCGAGCTTGATCGTGCTGAGGTAAACGGGCGGTTTTCGGACGCTCTCACCTGCTCCCTTTGATGCTAATCATGGAGATCGTAGAATAGGGGTAGTAGTTGATAGCAAAATACACCGCGAGCGAATATGGAAAAGTTTGTAAAGACGGAAGTCAGATCGGGAGTTGGGCGGATCACGCTTTGTCGTGCCGAAAAACGGAATGCCTTGAAGCGAGACTTCATTGATCAACTAAACGCCGCTGTAGAAGCGTTTTCAATTGATGACTCGTTGCGAGTTGTTGTGATTCAAGCTGAGGGGACTGTGTTTTGTGCCGGCATGGACCTCAGTGAGATGCAAGAACGAGCGCAGTCGGACTCCGGTAAGCAAGAGTGGCAAAAGGACTCGGAAGTCTACGCGAAACTCTTGTCAGGCATCTATCATCTCAAGGTACCGACCATTGCCGTGCTTCAGGGGCCAGTATTGGCGGGTGGCGTTGGGATGGTTTTGGCCTGTGATTTTATCGTGGCAAATGCAGATTCGTTTATCATGCTCCCGGAGCCTGCCCGTGGAATTACAGCGGCGATGGTGACCCCTTTGCTGGTTGAGCGGGTCGGTATTGGGGCTGCAACTCATCTGTTACTGAGTGGTGAACGCTTGGCAGCTGCAGACGCGTCGAGGAGTGGCTTGATTTACGATGTGGTCAAATCGGCAGACTTAAACGACCGAGTCAATCTCTTGATCACATCAATCATGGCCGGCTCGTCCTCTGCATTGGCGATTACAAAGGAACATCTGCATCGTTGCGGGAATGAGAGACTGGATGACCAGTTGGCGATGTCGATTCAAGTCTCAGCGGAGGCGAGAGAGACCGATGACGCGCGGGAAGGTCTAGCTGCATTTTTAGAAAAAAGAAAACCGAGTTGGCAGACAGAGCCTTGAAGTAATACGAGTAAGGTTTGATGATCCGCTTCAGCAAGCCCCAAGGGTCAATTGAAGCGCGCTTTGAAGATTTCATTTTCCGTTTTTATAAAATCATAGATCTAATTTAGCTTTCAAGATAAAACCATGAGACATATCGACCTAACAGGCAAAACTGCAATCGTAACGGGGGCTGGGCAAGGTATCGGTTTGGCAACCGCAAAGTCACTTCATGCGGCCGGTGCGAGCGTGGTAGTTAACTATTTTGATGATCCAGACGGAAATAACAAAATGTTGGCCGAACAAGTGGTTAATGATTTTGGTGAGCGAGCTTTGCCAGTCGCAGCAGATGTTCGTAATCCCGAACAACTGGCTGCGATGAACGAATTAACCGTAAGCGAATTTGGTGGACTTGATATTTTGGTCAACAACGCGGGAATCCTGCGCGACCGAAGTTTCAAAAAAATGAGCCATTTGGAATGGACCGATGTGATTGATACCAATCTGACTGGCGTCTTTAATTCTTGTAAGGCGGCGGTCGGAACGATGAATCATGGAGGGGTTATTATTAATGTTGCCTCCCTATCGGCGGTCATGGGGTTCTTTGGCCAGGCCAACTACGCTTCTGCTAAAGCTGGAGTGATGACATTTACCAAAGTATTGAGTAAAGAATTGGCCCGGCAAAACATTCGGGTCAATGCTGTTGCACCCGGTGTGGTCGATACCGAGATGGGAAAGTCGATCCCGGAAGAAAACCGGAAAGCCATGCTGACCAATGTTCCTCTCGGACGTTTTGCTGAACCGAGTGAGATTGGCGACGTTATTCTTTTTCTCGCCAGCGATATGTCGACATACGTGACAGGCCAAACGATACATGTAAACGGTGGTTGGTGGGCGTGATTGCAATGCCCCAAAAACGATTTCGTAAAGGAAGCTTGGCGCGTTAGACTATCGTGTCGCCAACCTTACCTTGGGCTTCCTATGAATTCAGTTTTTGTACAGAGCTTGTTTGTAATATTTCTAGCCATGGCCAGTGCGAACTGTCTGGCTTGCCAGGAATCCAATGCGACACCATTGAATCCAGACGGCTGGCAAACAAAGCACCCCAACGAGGCTTGGGCGGAGGGTTCTCTGACGCCTATCAGCGCACTCGAAACGCTTAAGGCAGGGGACGGCTTATCCATTGACTTGGTGCTTGCTGAGCCAGAAATCGAACAGCCTGTTTTTTTGAATTTTGATGAACGTGGACGGATGTGGGTTGTTGAATATCGACAATATCCCCATCCGGCGGGATTGAAGATTCTTAGTCGTGATTCCGTATGGCGAAACGTGTATGACCGAGTACCGCCTCCACCACCCCATGCCGTCGATTCGCCATTTCGCGGCGCTGATCGAATTTCGATACATGAAGATACAGACGGAGACGGCCGCTTCGAAAGCTCAAAGACCTTTTTGGAAGGTTTAAGTCTGGCAACTTCAGTGGCACATGGTCGCGGCGGGGTATGGGTTTTGAACCCACCCTATTTGATGTTTTATCCTGATGAGGACAGAAATGATTTACCGGATGGGCCGCCCACAGTTCATTTAAAGGGTTTTGGTTTAGAGGATTCGCATTCGATTTGTAATTCTCTAAGGTGGGGACCGGATGGTTGGTTGTATGCCGCTCAAGGGTCAACGGTGTCGTCAGATGTGGTTGTCATTGGTGAGGACGGGCGTGAGTCGGATGTGATTCACACACAAGGGCAACAGATTTGGCGCTACCACCCGGAGCAACGGATTTTCGAAGTTTTCGCCGAAGGCGGTGGAAATGCGTTCGGTTGCGAAATTGATCAGAAAGGAAGAGTTTTCTCCGGACACAATGGTGGCGATGCAAGAGGCTTCCATTATGTGCAGGGGGGGTACCTGAGAAAGGGCTTCAATAAACACGGCGATCACTCAAATCGATTCGCGTATGGGTACTTTCCGCATATGCCGCATGAAAAAGTAAAACGATTTACGCACAACTTTATCGTTTACGAAGGTGCCTCACTGCCGGCTCAATATCGAGGTAAATTATTCGGCGTGGATCCCATCAATCGGTATGTTCCCGTGGTGGATCGAATCGAGCAAGGCTCCACCTTCGCCACCAGCGACGTCTCGGCGGCAGTTATGACCGAAGATGAGTGGTTTCGTCCCGTCGATATCAAGCATGGACCCGACGGTTTCGTCTACGTCGCCGACTGGTATGACAAGCAGGTTAATCATTTTCGCAATCATGAGGGGAAGATTGACAAACGTCGAGGGCGAATCTATCGGCTGAGAAATTCGGATCCTAAGTTTTCGAAATTTCCTGATCTAAACCAATCTTCAACCGTTCAGTTGTTGGAATGGCTGCGTCACCCCAATCGTTGGTGCCGAGAGCAGGCACGTCGGATTATGGGAGATCGACGAGATCTTTCCGCAATTCCAATCATGAAAAAAATGATCTTTGAATCCGACGGGCAATTGGCTCTGGAATTGTTGTGGGGTTTAAATTTAAGCGGTGGGTTCAATGAAGAGGTTGCTGCGGAACTGCTGCAACATGCCGATCCTTTTGTTCGGGCCTGGACGGTTCGCTTGTTGGGAGACAAGAAAATTGTTTCGCGTGTGATTGCGAACCAATTAGCGGCCCTTGCCGCCCAGGAACCACATCCAGAAGTTCGTAGTCAGTTGGCGGCAACCGCAAAACGATTGCCCGCAGATTCAGCGATTCCCATAGTGGCTTCCTTGTTGAGCCGCGATGAAGATTTGACAGACCGATACATCCCACTGCAAATTTGGTGGGCTTTGGAATCAAAATGTGAAACTCATGGTGATTCGGTAGTTGAGATGTTCTTGGAATCCAAACTCTGGCAGCGACCGATTGTGCAAAATGAAATTTTGTGGCGTTTGATGAGTCGATTTGCTGCAGTAGGGCAGCGTCGTGAGATGATTCGATGTGCAAGGCTACTTGAATTAGCCCCTGATAAAGAATCAAAGACCCGATTGATGGCCGGGTTTGAGCATGCATTCAGCGGGCGTGCTTTGACCGGTTTACCGATTCAGTTGGTGAAAGCGATTGGAGATGCGGGCGGAGCTTCGTTGGCGTTGCGCATCAGAAATGGCGATCATGAAGCGATTGCTGAAGCCCTCGAAGTCGTTGCTGACTCAAACCAATTGCTGACTCGACGCATCACCTACCTAGCATTGTTTGGTGAAATCAATGTGCCCCAAGCGATCGATTCAATGATTGAACTGGTGGCAGATGAAGAGAGTGAAATTGCGCAGACCGCTTTGGCTTCGCTGCAATCCTATGCAGATCCGAAGATTGGCGCGGCGGTGATAGCTCAATTCAATTCGTTGGATCAACTTTCCAGGGAGATTGCGACCGCACTGTTGATTAGTCGAGTTGAGTTTGCCAATGAGTTGATCGATTCAATTGTCGACGGCAGAATCGATAAAGACATTTTTGCCAGTGAAAAGGTTTCGCAATTGCGTTTACTACAAGACACGAAACTTCTCGCGCGGGTCAATGATGTTTGGGGAAAACTTCGGC
Source organism: Mariniblastus sp. (assembly GCA_029247405.1). Lineage (GTDB taxonomy): Bacteria > Planctomycetota > Planctomycetia > Pirellulales > Pirellulaceae > Mariniblastus. Next base: position 10,058 of record JAQWLH010000106.1, on the reverse strand, counting down.
TGCCGACGCCTGAACATTTCCAAAAGGAAATCAACCGAGTGGCTGATGTGATTGCCTCCGGAAAAAGTAATCCTTACGACGGCAAGCCAATTTTTACCGATCGGTGCGGGAGCTGCCATCGACTTTATTCGTCAGGTGGAAATATAGGTCCGGACTTGACGAGCTATCAAAGGTCCAACAAGGAGACGATGTTGCTACATATAATTAATCCAGGCGCGGAAATTCGTGAGGGGTTCGAGAGCTTCGTCGTTTTAACAGAAGATGGGCGCGTGGTGACTGGTTTTAAAGCTGACGAGGATGAAAAGGTGCTTGTGATTCGAGTGGCCGAGGGACAAGCCGTTTCATTGAATAAAGAAGAGGTTGATGAGATCAAACCGTCAGTTAAATCTTTAATGCCCGATGGTTTGCTGACCGATTTGTCGGATCAGCAGCTGCGAGATTTATTCGCATATTTTCAAACGACCCAGCCGCTCGTCGGAGAAAAACAGTTTCGCGAACAACAGTTGCTCGAAAAGCAGAGGCAGGAATAGTGGTCGGCCTTTCATTTCGGGCACGATTGATTGCGAGGATCACTTCAGTAAATGGTTGGGTGTCGAGGTGGAGTGAATTCCGATTTGAGAATAATGCCCGGCAACTTTTGAAAACTTAATTTGAAGCCGGTGCATGAAGGGAATCTCAGAGAACGATGGTTTCGCTGACTCATTCAAGTTAAGTCGCAAACGGTTTGGGTTAATGGAGACGGTTGAGGTCGTTTGATCAAGATCGTTGCTCGCTCTTATGGTCTGCTTGGCCTAGGCCTCGTACGGTTCGGTATTTCTGAACAACAGTCGTGGTTCATTCCATAGCTCCCCGCCAAATAATGCTTATCTTGGCGTTGTTTTGATTTTGTAAATTTTCTAAACTCCCCAGATTGTCCACTCGGTTTTTGGGAACAGGTGTCGATGCGCGAATCTGTTTGGCACATCATCATCATTTTGATGATATCCGGATCGGTTTTTTTTACCAATCTTGGTGAAGCACGATTGTGGGATCGCGATGAACCGCGTAACGCAGGTTGTGCGGCTGAGATGATGGAGCGTGGTGATTGGATCGTTCCAACTTTCAATGATGAATTGCGGCATCAAAAACCAGTTTTGCTTTATTGGTTGATCATGTCAGCCTATTCGTTGTTTGGAGTTAATGAGTTTTCGGCCCGTTTTTGGTCGGCGACTTTAGCACTGGTAACAACGCTGGCGACCTACGGAATTGCTCGTCGGTTAACCAATCCAATAATTGCCTTGTTGGCAGCCATCGCACTGGCAACGAGTTTGATGTTCGATGTTGCAGCGCGAGCAGCGACGCCCGACTCAGTCTTGATTTGTTGCAGCACAGTCGCCATTTATTTGTACGTCGTGGGAACGTTCTCCAATTCCAACGGTGCCGGGCAGGATGCTTTTTCGCCTAACTTTAACCGAACGGAACCAGCTCCGAACTTTTTCCCGTCGAATTTAGTCGCGATGTTGATGTACGGAGTCATGGGATTAGGGGTGCTGGCGAAAGGCCCCATTGGTTTTGTTTTGCCGATGGCGATGATAGGCATGTTCATGTTGGTGATGCGACTGCCGTCACAAGAATCTGATTCAAGTTTTGATTTTCAACAACGAGTTATCGATTGGATTGGACGTGTTCTTCGTCCATTTCAACCCGTTCATTTTGTCAAAACGTTGTGGGCAATGAAACCATTGCTTGCTGTAGCGATGATCTTGGTAATCGCAGCTCCGTGGTATTTTTTGGTAGCAGATGCGACCGACGGTGAATTTATAAAACGTTTTTTCGTCGGCGAGCATTTTGGACGAGCGACGGTGGCATTGGAAAATCACAGTGGCGGACTCTGGTACTATCCGGTAGCGATTCTGGTTGGTTTCTTTCCTTGGTCGGTTTTATGGGGACCCGTCGTGGTCGGTTTGTTCCATAAACAAAAAATGAAGAGCTTGGATTACGTTAGCGTCTTGATGCTGTGTTGGATTGGTGTCCAGGTCGGCGTATTTTCCTTAGCGCAAACCAAACTGCCGAGTTATGTGACTCCGTGCTATCCTGCGCTTGCCATTTTGGCGGCGATTTGTTTGCAAGAACTGGCCATGGGTCGATCAAAAATCCATCTTGGTTGGTACTATGCTGCGTTTGGTGGTCTCGCACTTTCGGGGGTGATGATATCGGCCGGGCTTGGTTTTGCCTCAACCCGGTTCCTGCCTGATCAAATTTGGCTTGCCGGACTCGGAGTCGGTCCATTTATGGTCGGTGTTTCGTTGATGATTCTTTTAGCCCGAAAACAGACGAAAGCGTTGCCGAATCTTTTTGCATTTGGAAGCGTTGTGTTCTGCTGGCTTTTGTTCGGTTTTGGCACGGTTTCGATTGACCGAGAGCAGGAAAGTCACCTCGTACTGAAAGAACTTGGAGATAACCCTGCGACCGAGGTCGCTGCATTTGGCTGTCTTGAATCGAGTTGGGTTTTTTACGGCGGCAAACCAATCCAGGAATTGATTTCTCCCGGAGTCGAATCTCCTCAACGGCATGCCAGTCTTCGACAGCATTTTTGGCAAGATAAACCTCGTTTGACTGTCGAAGCTTTTTTGACTGAGAATCCGGACTCTGTATTTTTAACTTCGACGGACCATTTGGAGGAGTTGAAACAGCGGTTGCCGAAGGAATTTAAAGTTGTGCAAGTGGCTGACTATTTTCTCAAAAACAAGGAAATCTATTTGCTTGAGCGAAGCGCGAGACGGGACAAGCCGCTCGATCCGCCAGATGAGCGAGTTTATTACTAAGTGGCACCCGCATGCTCAAAAGCCGCAATCTTGTACGTCGAGATCCTCGCTTCGAACAAACGAAGAATCACCCGGATGCAATCCACGGCTTGAATCGGAGGCAAGTGATCTCGATTGTCTTTTTGAAATTAGATGGCTCAAACTGGCAGCTGCGATTCAAATAAGCGTGCAAGAGATTTCTCTTGATGCGTTATTGGTTTACCCAACCGAGAGACTAAGCCTTTTACGGGGCTAAAAAACGCCGCTTCCATAGACCTTCTGACTGCTCGTAGACAACACGGTCATGCAGCCGGTCTAATCGTCCCTGCCAAAACTCAAAGCGATGTGGCCGAATCAAATAACCGCCCCAATTTTCGGGCAGTGGAATTGGCTGGTTTTTGTGTTGTTCATCAAGTTTCTGCTTTTGGAGTTCTAATGCTTTTCTCGTTTCGATCGTTGAAGATTGACGAGAAACCGAAGCCCCCAGTTGTGAACCCCGTGGACGAGAATGGAAATACGCCTCGGAGACCTCGCGAGAGGTTTTGCTGGTCGTCCCCTCAATTCGAACCTGTCGTCCGAGGTAGGGCCAATGAAGGGCGATCGCGCACTTCGAATTTTCCGCTAATTGCTTCCCTTTATGAGAATCGTAATTGGTGAAAAACTGAACTCCTTCATCCAAAATGCTTTTCATCAGCACATAACGATTCGAAACATTTCCCTCCAAATCGGAGGTTCCGAGAGCAATGACATTGGGTTCCAGCCAGCGGCCTGGGCATTTCTCAACGGCTACAGCGTACCAATTCCGAAAAAGCTGAATTGGATCGTCCAGCAAATCCGATTCCTGTATGCCGGTGTTCTCGTATTCTTTTCGAATTTCTTGGAAGTCCATCTTCGTCCTTCGTGCCGGATTACCACCACCGGTTGTCTGGGCGGAGGCCTTATTTGTTGTCTAGGTCTCGGTTTGCGATTCAAGGTTGTTTTGCAAAACGATAAAAACGATATGATGGGAAGATTGAGCAAGCCTGTGATGGTGCTGCCAATTGGCTAGCAATTTTCCCCTATTCGTTCGGCTTGGTGCATTTTTCACCACAAGTTATCATACCGTGCTGTTCCCGAAAGATTAATTAAATGGCCACAGATTTAGACGCAATGACTCAGCCTTGCATTGAAAAACGAACCGAACGCGACTCAATGGGTGACGTCCAAGTGCCGGCCAAAGCGTATTATGGTGCCCAAACGCAGCGAGCGGTTGATAACTTTCCAATCTCTGGGTGGTCCATTCCCAAGCCCATGATTTCGGCGATGGGACGTGTCAAGCATGCCTGTGGGGTCGCCAATCGCGATCTTAAAAAGCTTACGGAGACAGGTAAAAATCCGTTATCAGATGATCAGGTCGAGGCGATGTTGTCAGCCTGTCAGGATGTCGTTGATGGAAAGCTAAATAGCGAGTTTCCGATTGATGTCTTTCAAACTGGTTCGGGGACTTCGAGTAACATGAACGTTAACGAAGTGATTTCGAACCGCGCCATCGAGATTGCCGGAGGGGACCGTTTTGCGGCTGAAAAACCGATTCACCCAAACGACCACGTAAACATGGGGCAAAGTACCAATGATACTTTCCCGACTGCGATTCATGTTGCTGTCGCGGTTGAAATATCCAATACCCTGATTCCGGCGCTGGAACGATTTGCCGATACATTACGAGAAAAATCCGAGGCTTGGGATCAGATTATCAAGATCGGGCGCACTCACCTGATGGATGCGACGCCTTTGCGACTTGGTCAGGAGATTGGTGGTTTCGCTCGTCAGATCGAACTTTCCATTGAACGGGCAATGCAGGCCGTCTCAGCAGTTTGTGAATTGCCGGTGGGTGGAACTGCGGTTGGTTCAGGGATCAACACGCATCCGGAATTTGGTGACCGAGTTTCCCAAGAGTTGGCTAGTGCGACGGATATTCCTTTTGTTGAGGCCGTTGACCATTTCGAAGCCAATGCTCAACGCGATGGATTGGTCGAATGTCATGGGCACCTACGAACGATTGCCTCGACGTTATTCAATGTCGCAAATAATATTCGATGGCTGGGGTCCGGGCCACGGTGCGGTTTTTACGAAGTCAGTCTGCCCACGCGACAGCCTGGGAGTTCGATCATGCCCGGCAAAGTAAACCCCGTGATGTGCGAAAGTATGATGCAGCTCACTGCTCGTGTGATGGGGAACGATCAAACGATTACCTTAAGTGGTGCTGCGGGAGGGCAATTTCAATTAAATATCATGATGCCGGTCATGTGCCATACGACATTGGAGAGTATTCAGTTGCTCGCCAGTGGCACCAATGCATTTGTTGATTTTTGTGCGACCGACATGCAAGCTAATATCGAGGTTTGTGAATCCTTTGTGGAAAAATCACTCTCCATGTGTACGAGCCTCAATCCATACATCGGATATGAAAAAGCCTCCAAATTGGCCAAGGAAGCTTTTAAATCCGGAAAGACGATCCGGGAACTTTGCCTCGAGCAAGAGATCCTGCCAGAAGAAACACTTAACGAAGCTCTTGATCCAATGAGAATGACAGAGCCTCAAGAATAACGATCGTTTTAAACCAACGAATCGAAACAGAACTTACTTCCAAGGAGGGATGAAATGTTCATTCAAAAATTATCATTCCAGTCACCAGCACAAATTTTACTCGGGCTAGTTTTTCTGGCGTTTATGGGATTTGAATCGCAGGGACTGTCGCAGGATGATAAAACGGATCAGTCGACAGCGGGCGAATCTCAGTCTGTCCAAAGCGGGACACCCAAAATCAGTGCCAGCGAAACCAGGCTGGTTCGTTCAGTTTATGAACTGACGAAAACAACAAAGTCTGCCAAAGAGCTCAGCAACTTTATCGCTCAATGTGAAGCGGCCCAACGCCAGGACCTCGTTCCCGCAAACCACAAGTATGTGACGTCGCTCAAAGGATGGGCTTTGAATCTGCGTGGTGGCAAGCGGTTGGAATTGTCCAAACAACTCAAATTGGTTGGCAATTCTCAGCATGCCACCAGTTTTGAACAAGCAATGAGTGATTTTGACGAAGCAATTGTATGCGATCCCGAACGGTATCGTTCTTGGATGTCACGAGGGATCGCCCATGCCGAGTCTGAAAACTTTCGCAAAGCTGCGTTAGATTTTACCAACGTGGTTAAAATGAAAACGGAACTCTCCGCGGGATGGTTTAATCGAGCTGAATCGCTTTACCACCTTAAGCAATTCGAAGCTGCAATAGACGACTATCAAGTAGCAATCAGTTTAGATTCTGATGATGCTCAGTCTTTTACTGGACGTGGTCATTGTCAGTTTGCATTGGGGAATTATCAGGCGGCTTTAACAGACTATAAAGTTGTCGCCGAACTTGTTCCTGAAAATCCAATGGTCTATATCAACTTGGGTGATGCGCTCCAACGGATGGAGAAATGGGAAGAAGCATTGGTGAATTTCGAAAAGTCGCTTTCGATTAAACATTCGGCGATTGCGTATCAAAGAAGTGCTTGGCTCAAAGCGACCAGCCCCCAAGACGAAACTCGAAATGCACAAGAGGCGGTTCAGCTGGCCAAACGAGCGATTCGCCTTGCCGGCGATTCGGCGATTAATTTAGACACCTTGGCGGCGGCTGAGGCGGCGGTTGGAAATTTTGAGGTTGCTAAAAAGACTCAAGCCAAAGTGGTTAGTCTCGTCGATTTTGAAGAGGATGTGGTCGAGCAAGAAGATATCAAACCTTACAAAGCTCGTTTGGCCCTTTACCAGCAAGGTAAAGCATTTACTCAAGCAGAGGATGCTGAGGGCGAGACTGAGGGGGTTGATTCGAACAAAGATAGCGATCGATAAATTGTTTGGTTTTGACGACTTGCGGTAATATGAAAAGACCTTCGACGGACCCGACAGCCATCTACCGCTATCGTGATGGTATTTACGCAGTTGACTTAGTGACGGCTGCAATCGTTGAATTTGATTTCTTCACCTGGTTGGACTCCCATCCTGCCACGCTAACAGAAATCTGTCGCCACTTTGCCTTCAAGGAGCGTCCTGTTGACGTCATGCTGACGTTGTTTCTTGCGAACTCTTGGGTTCAAAAAAATGAGGATGTCTTCTCTGTCACGAGGTTAGGTAAAGAACATTTGGTGGCTGGGACCCCTTGGTGTATTGAGCCTTATTATTCCTCCCTCAAAGACCGTCCCATTTGTCAGGATTTCATTAAGGTTTTGAAAACCGGTCAACCTGCAAACTGGTCTGGCACTCAAGGTCAGGGTGACTGGCACGATGAGATGGGGAAGGATGATTTTGCCAAGTACTTTACGGCGGCGATGGATTCGCGAGGTGTTGTCCTCGGGGGTGCGTTAGCTGAACGACTTCTTGAAAAAACAGAGATTGGGCTGGGCAAGCGAGTATTGGATATCGGTGGGGGGTCCGGCGTCTATGCGTCTGCACTTGTAGATGTTTTCCCCGATCTTACCGCAACAGTGTTTGAGAAACCTCCGGTCGACCAAGTGACCCGACAGTATTTGTCTCAAAGGGGCCACGGAGATCGGGTGTCGATTAAACCGGGTGACATGTTTAAAGATGCTTTTCCAACAGGCTACGACATCCACCTGTTTTCAAATGTTTTGCACGATTGGAATGTCAAAGATGTTAAACATTTATTGACAAATTCTGCGGAGACGATGGCAGCAGGAGGGTGGTTAATTGTGCACGAGGCTTTCCTGAATGAAGACAAATCCGGACCATTGCCGGTTGCTGAATACTCGACGATCTTGATGCATTCAACTCAGGGCCGATGTTATGGAACGTCGGAGATGCGAAGCTTCATCGAAGGTGCCGGTTTTAGTCGCGTTGACCATTTCGAAACGATCGCTGATCGAAGTGTGTTTGTGGCTCGACGGTAAAATTCGCGAATGCGGAGACCATTGGGCGGCCATAAAAGAATGCTCGAAGACGATGTTGCGAGAATTCCGTGGAGCAGCATCCGTCATGGTCAAGTTTTAAATTGCAATGCGAAACCGCGATTCGATCTTTAAAAAATGTTGCCCAAGATTCCGACGAGGTTTGTTTGCGCTCTGACCGCAACATTTAAAGCTAGGCTGCGATGCGTCGCGTTGTTTTTTTCTTTTTGTTGTAGAAGAAAGCTGCTTGCCCCAACCAGTCGTCACGCTCGATGCGATCTCTAAAGGCGAGGATTCGTGAGAATTCTTCAACTGCAGTCGGCGACCATTCCATGATTTGTTTAAAGGTATAGATGCCGTAGTCGTTTAAACGGCCTTCTAGGACTTCAGCGATGCCGGATATTCGTTTCAAATCATCCCGAGAAGCAGGTGGCTTGTTGTAAACTAAACCGCGAGTCTCATGATGACTCGTGGGACCGCCGTACTCTTCGTCATAAGTTGTTGCCTGTTTTGCACGTTGAGCCATTGCTTCGGTGAATGAGATTACTGTCGCGTCGGGTTCCGAGACAGTACGGTAGTTTGCCAATCGTGCCAGCACGCCCGCTCTCTCGCGCCGTAGCGTGCGAATTGTTCCTTCGCTGGCTGAGAGCTTGTTTTGCAAAACTTGAATTTGCTCAGAAAGCTGGCCCAAATTGCCAGTTAATTGCTGGCGTTCCTGTAATTCAGTTTCTAATTGGAGAAGGAGTTCTTGTTGTTTCTTGTTTGAATCTTCCTGTTGATTCCTTAGTTGGTACAACTCTTCAGAGATTAGTTCCTCTTCGGCATCACGCTGCTTGACGAGCTTCTCGAGTTCACTAATTCGTTGGCATATTTCTTGTAGTCGACCGACCTCTGTCGCGAGGAGTTCTGATTGCTCTAGGGAAGCATGCAGCTCATGTTGAGTCGTCGCTAATTTTTGTTGGGTCTCTGATAGCTCGGCCGAAAGCCGGTTGCGCTGATTGGTCGTTTCAGCCAATTCACATGCGTGGTCGTTGATTCGACTCTGCCATTCGTTTCTTTCTGCCTCCAATCGTGAACTAGCTTCGTCGGCTTTAGATTGAAGATCGGTGGCAGCGGTTTGGAACTGCGTTGTCGTTGTGTCCAGCCGTGATTCAAGTTCTTGAGTTTTGTGTTCGAACGCCAACTCAATCTCGCTACGATTTTGTAATTCGATTTGTAGGTCGTTTAATACGCTATCACGTTTTTCGCGAATCGCATGAATCGTCATTTCTTGATTGGATATTCGATGTTGGAGCCCGGTCGCTCGTTTCAAAGCTGACTTTTCCGCTTCACGGGCTTCGTCTCGCTGCAGGGAGACATTTTTAAGCTGGTCGGCATTGTTTTTTAAAGTCAGCGACAGCGAAGAAACCTGTGACTCAAGCGACGCAATTTCAGAGAGTTGGTTTTGCAGAGACTGGATCTGGCTTTGGGCAGCTTGATAGTCTTCACGGATGGCGGCTAATGACTCTTCGGCGATGAGTTGAGCTGAACGGGCAGCCGCACAATCTGCGTTGGATTGCTTTAGTAACTCAGCATTCGTTTGCAGTGCAGATTCGGCGGTCACGTACTCCTGCTTTAACCCGTCGACATCGGTGGTTACTGTTTCGAGGAGGGATCTTTGATTGGTGGATTCTAAATGTAGCTCAGCGACGTGTGCTCGAGATTGGTGAAGGGTTTGAGTTAACCGCTCATTCTCATTGACCAATCGGCTAAAGTCGTTTTCACGCAACGCAAATGATGACTCAAGTTTCGAATGTTTGGATCTCCATTCTTCTTCTATCTGTCTTTTTATGTCCAGCTGTTCTTGCGCTAGACGATGGTTTTGGTCTTCGAGTTCAAGTCGCCTGCTTCTCTCCTGCTGTAGTTTTGTTAACACATCATCAATTTCTAGAATCTTATCTGCCGCGTCAGCGCTAAGTTGGGTGTGCTCTTGTTGCATGTCCTCGCGATTGCTGGACCATTCGTCACACAGTTTTTGCAGCACATTCAATTGGCCCGTTTGGCGAATGTATTTTTCGTCGAGTTTTTGATGGGAAGCATGTGCGAGCCTGAGTGAGATTCTCAGGTCGTTGTTCTCTTGCCCTAATTCGATTTGGTTGGTTCGCTCTTCCCGCCTGTCGCGGTTCCAGAGGAGGTAGCCAACTAGCATGCCAGCAAAGACAAGAAAAAAGCCAGTGATGTAAGGACTCATAATGCACTCCGTTACCAATCACGATTGCGAATTGGCGCAATATGCTAGCGAGGAAAAGTTGATGCATTGCACCGTATTAATCTGCTTCGGAATAACGCAGGTAGAATCTTTAGAAAAACTAATACAACC
>JAQWLH010000088.1 GCA_029247405.1 Mariniblastus sp. | reverse complement strand
TCCCGAAGAAAACATAATCGTGCGGGCAGCCCAATCGGCCGGCCTGACGAAACTCATAAAAAGAGATCCCACAAATTGGACATTCTTTCGAATCGAGCTCGCGTAAATCCTCAGCAGCTTTTTCAAGCGGTTTGAGCTGCTGCTGGAGAACCCCAGACATTAACTGAGCGTCCTGCTCGGGCGCTTCGTCGGTGTTGAGGTATTGTTTGGCACAGTCGGGGCAAAGATGCAACGCAAGGAGATCATCACCCGTCAAGTCGGTGATGTGAAACGTTGCCTGCTTTTGGCATTTTTGGCATTTCATATTTTATATTGATCGGCCCCAATCCAGGGACGTCATTTCAAGTTGAAGTTGTCTTTTCGATCCATCATCTAAGACGGAAGCCAATTTTATCCCTCGAACAAACGCGATACAAGGTTTCTTGGGGACGCTGGCACTTCAAGTTTACGGCCCAAGCCATAACAAGGCCAACCGGACACTTGCTCGGCTTTCAATATCAAAGTGATCTTGACCAAGGGGCCAGATGGGTTTGACCTCGCATTTGGTTGATAAAACCTTATATGCCCAAGTGCAAATTTCACTGCTGCCACGCCCACCGCCCGCTCCAGTAGACAACTGACGTTTGGGGGGAAGGTCATAAGAAAGTGCGGGGTAACAAATTGGTAGTAGAAAAAACCGGTGTCACGGGGCACCAATTCCATGAATTGAACCAAGGCACTCTCGACATTGCCCATAAACCGATGCATGCTTAAGCTGTAAGGCTCAACCCCACCCAGCGATGAACTCTTCAATGGCTTTTTTCCCAACCTTTGAAAATTTTTCCAAATTAGCCGGCGATTACGACGCCGTTCCAATCACCCGGCGTTTGCTCTCCGATTCCCTGACCCCCGTTTCAGCATTCAAGCGGATCGATGAGGGAGGAACTGCTTGCTTATTTGAATCGGTCGTCGGCGGAGAAAACGTCGGAAGATACAGCTTTTTAGCAATGGACCCCCAAGTCACGGTCGCCAGCAGCGGCCAAATGGTGACCCTCACCGCTGATGGAAAATCAGAGACATTCGAATCGGAGAATCCACTTCAGGAAATTCGCACTCGGATCGAGCAATACAAAGTAGCGACCTTCCCCGACATGCCACCTTTCACCGGAGGCGCCGTTGGCTATGCCGGCTACGACGTCGTCCGGTATGTCGAAGACCTTCCCAACGCCCCTCCCAACGATCGCGATCTTCCCGACATGTCATTCGCGTTTTACGACCGAATGCTGGTGTTTGATCACATCACCAAAACGATCACTGTCGTCGCGCTGGCTTGGACCAAAAAACACGACACGCTTGATCATGCTTACCGTGATGCTAACGCTCGTATCGATGAAATGATCGAACGGCTTAACAACCCAACCAGCGATTTGAGTTGCCTCGATGCCGATTTACCGACGGGCTTAAGTCCTGAATTCAAATCGAACTTTACCAAAGAGCAGTTTGAACAAGCGGTTTTGGATTGTATCGAGTACATTCGAGCGGGCGATATATTTCAAGTCGTTTTAAGCCAACGTTTGGAACTTGAAATCAGCTGCGACCCGTTTGAAATTTATCGTAGCTTGCGAGTCTTGAACCCCAGTCCGTTCATGTTCTTCTTGCGAACCGACGACACGACACTCGTTGGTGCCTCACCCGAGATTATGTGCCGCGTCGTCAATAATGAAATGACTGTCAGACCGCTCGCGGGAACCCGCAAGCGAGGCAAGACACACAAAGAAGATCTCGAACTAGAACAGGAATTACTAAACGATTCGAAGGAACGCGCTGAACACGTGATGCTGGTGGACTTGGGTCGCAATGACGTTGGCCGTGTCGCCCAATATGGCTCAATTGAACTTCCCGACGTGATGGTCGTTGAGCGTTACAGCCACGTGATGCACATCTCCTCAACCGTCACCGGTCAACTGCGGGATGACTGCGATTCGTTTGACGCATTGATGGCCAGCCTCCCAGCCGGAACGGTCTCAGGCGCCCCGAAAGTCCGTGCGATGGAAATCATCGATGAGTTTGAACCGCACCGCCGTGGACCTTACGCAGGTGCCGTCGGCTACATCGATTACTCCGACAACATGGACACTTGTATTGCACTTCGCACGATGGTCATCAAAGACAACAAAGCTTACGTTCAAGCTGGCGCAGGCATTGTTGCTGATTCAGACCCAACGAGCGAGTACGAGGAAACACTCAACAAGGCTCGTGGCTTATTGCGAGCCATTCAAATGACGCACGAGCGCCTTGACACCTAAAACTCGCTCAACCATGCCGAGCAAGATGGGTTTCGACAGGCACACCCATCCCTCCCGAACTTCGTTGCGATGAGGCCAGCCCAGCCAATCGTCTGCAAAACAACGAATAATTCCAATCGCTCATTGCAAGGAATTCCCGTTGAACAGCTTTAAAATCAATCTCGCTCAGATCCGACTACTTGGTCGGATCGGCTAATGAATAGCAAACGATCTCTTTATCGTTCCTGACAAAAATGCATTTCTGTGAAAATGCAGGATGGCTCCAGACGATTTTCCGCCCCCAATTGGTTGCCGTTGGCTCAACCAACTGAGCCCGCCCCATTTCCTCAAAACCCTCGGGAGACATCTTGGCCATGATCAACTCACCCCACTCCGTAACGATGAACCACCGATCGCCGTTGCGGACAATAAACCCAGTCGTGCTTGCCGCGGGGCGGCCACCCGGGCAGGTCACCCGATTCTCCCAAACCCGCTCTCCCGAAACCAATTCGATGCAACGCAAATGCCCTTTGACATCAACTCCGTAAATATGCCCCTCAAAAACCATCGGTGGATTATGGTCCGGCTGGACTCCATTGCCGCGCCAGACCTCGGCGACTGCTGGCTTGTCTGAATCAAGCTTGAGCAACAACGTCGACCCCGACAAGGCAGTTGCCAGCAAGTAATCTCCATGCTTTACCGGTGCAATGATTGACATATCGTAAGCAGGTCTTAGTTCGGTCGACCAATACTCTTTGCCAGTCTTTGGATTGACACTGCAAAGTGCGGTCGGGTGAAAAATCAACAGCTGCTCCGTCCCTCCAGCCGTGATCATCGTTGGTGGGCAATAACCCGCATCTTTGGAAGACAGCGACCGCCAGACTTCTTCGCCCGTATTTTTATTGAATGCAACGGCAATGCTGCCTTCGCCACCGACCATGCAATAAAGCAACTCACCGCTGACAAGCGGATGAGCCGCAAAGCCCCACATGGGCGCTTCCTTGAGTCGGTAGTCTTTCTTCAGGTCTCGGCTCCACACCTCTTTGCCGTCACTCACATTTAGACAATACAAATTACCTTCAGCGCCAAGCAAATAGACGCGATCGCCATCAATGGTTGGCGTGGCGCGGGGGCCGTTGGCGTAGGAAATACTGTACTGACGGTCGTAGGACTTTTGCCAAATCAGGTCGCCTGTTTTTCGATCGAGACAATGAAATCGCTCCGTGCCGCTAAGCTGGCTTCTCTTGCCCGCATCAAATGTCGCATCACCATCTTTGACGACGTAGTCGGTCACAAATACACGTTCACCAGCAACCGCTGGGCCGGAAAATCCGTTAGCGACCGGTTTGCGCCAGACAACTTTTAATCCCTCCTTCGGGATCGCCTGGATGATACCCGACTCATCCCAAGTACCATCACGATTGGCCCCCAGCCATTGATTCCAATCATCGGCCATAGCTGTCGTACTCAAGGTAGCAATGGCCAGGCCAACCGCCATTCTTAGTGTTAATCGGTTCATGCGTCGCTCATAAATGTGGGGGTGTTTCTTCAGATCCAGAAAAAGCTGGCTTAAGTGCGCGTATTCTGGTGCAGTCGGTAGAAAGATACAAATCATCTGGGATAGAATATATCACGTTGATCAATAAATTTCCCAAAACGAACGATCCCCAATCTCAGGACCGCTGTGAAGATCCTTTTAAACGAAAAAGCGCTCAACGAAGGTGTTGAACGACTAGCCGACGAAATCAATGAAACCTATGGCGATAAACCCTTGACCATCGTCGGCGTTTTAACCGGAAGCGTCATTTTAATGGCGGATCTAATTCGCAAACTTAAGATGCCGCTACGAGTAGGTGTTGTACAAACAAGCAGTTATGAAGGAACCGAGCGAGGGGCTTTGACGATCAACTCAGAAATGATGCTCGACATTGCCGACCGCGACGTCCTGCTAATTGATGACATTTTCGACACAGGCAACACGCTTGAAGAAGTCACTCAATTGATGAAGGGGCTGGGGCCAACGAGTCTTCGATCCGCAGTTCTTTTGCTCAAAACGGGGCGTCAACTCGTTGACTGGAAGCCTGAATTTGTAGCTTTTGATATCCCCGACGAATTCGTGGTTGGCTACGGACTCGACTTCAACGACGAATTTCGCAATCTTCCTTATTTGGCTTGCCTGGAGCCAGCCGATATCCAAGGCTTTACTGAAGTTTGACAAGTCGATTTGAATCTCGGTTATCTGCCACCGAGCGTTGGCGTAAAATTGAACATTAGTGTTCAATCAAATTGTTGTTGTCCTAATCAGGTCCCAACTGGCTTGCAGCACCAACCCCGCATCCCGCAAAGCTCGTGAAAATGAACCCGCACGATGTCCATTCTGGTAAATCGAGTGATCACTCGGCACGCATTGCATTAGTGACGCGTCGCTTCTGGCCAATCACGGGAACGACCGAGACGGCAGTCAGCGAAATCGCTTGTGCGATCAAACGAGCCGGGCACGAAGTTGATATTTTTACCATTCGTTGGGAAAAAGGTTGGCCCTTATTTTTTAAATACCAGGGCATTGGGATTCACCGCATGGTTCGTCCCCTCAACGGTCCTTGGGGTGGTTTTCGTTATCTGCGGGGCTTGACTCACCAATTAAGGGAATTGTCCCCCGACGGCATTGTTGTCTTTGGCTTGGGCAATGAGGCCTGGACTATCGCCAAGGCATTTGGTCATAAAATTCCGTTTATGATTCGGATCGACGCGCACACCGTTGGCTTCAACTCGGGGCCCACGTCATTATCCGCAAGACAACTCAATGCACTCGACACCGCCCAAAAATTGATTTTTGACTCGCCTTCAACAGCCGAACAAATTTTGGAGCAACACCCCCATCTTCGCGAAAAAGCAGTCATCGCCCCCGATCCAGTATTCTCGGAATCGATTCAAGACCAACCTCCCATCAAGAAGAACACCGCGCGGGTCGCGATTTCGGATGCCCATCCGGTTTTAATGATCGAACCCGACCAACCGCTCGTTGTCACGAGCGCTGCGATGGACGGTGATGAAGGAATTTTAGACCTCGTGGAGGCTTGGTCGCGAGTCCTCCAGCGTTTCCCCAAAGCTCGACTGTGGATTTTGGGCGAAGGCAATAAAACCCGCCAAGTTTGGGAACTAATTTTAAAAAAGCAAATGGTCAACTCGGTGATTATGCCCGGAAGTTTTGACGAACTTCGCGATGTTTTTCGAGCCGCTGACGTTTACGTTCACCCGCTTCGATCGAATCAAAACTGCAGCAATCTCAAACTGGCGATGGCAATGGGCACCTGTTGCATTTCCACAATATCGGAAACCTCTGCCTCAATTATTGAAACAGACGAGAACGGCATCCTCATAAACCCTCACGCCAGCAATGAAATGGCCGAGGCTATTGTCCACACTTTATCTGATGAGAGCGTCCGCCAGCGACTCGGACTCAAAGCCGCCAAATCATTCTCACCCGAGCAAGACACCGAAACGTTCGGTTATTTTCTCACCCCATTTATGAAACCGACTCCAAGTGCGGTAGGATCACAGTCTCGAGAATCACCCTCTGATTGAGCCAACTGTGCAACGCATCCTGTTTGTAATTGAAGATCTGCTCCCCATGGGCCCCGTGCAACAGCTAAAGTTGCTCGCTGATGAGTTAATTGTAAAGCACTACGAAATTCATATCGCAGTGCTGGGGCAAAAGGCATTTGTACCCAAAGATTGGCTTGATTCAAACATCGACGTCTACTTCCTTAACGGCGATGACAAAACGCCACTGCATACGATGCGGGATGGGTTTCAAGTCATTGCTGAACTCAGGCAGTTAATCCGATCCATCAATCCCGAAATCATTCATTCGTGGTGCGGGCGAGCAGAACTGTTGATGCTACTGGCCATTCAACAATACCCATTCACCAAACGACTGCGAAGAATTCGCTTGATTAGCACCGAACTCTATCTTCAACCATCCAAACGGTTTTTCCGACAGACGCTGGAAAACAAAATGGCGCGGCGAATCGAGCGAATGATCGTCCCGCACGAATCGGTAAAACAGCATCTGGTTGAAAACGGTTATCGGGAATCGCGAATTGCAATCGTTCCCAACGCGGTCACTTCTTCGTTACCGCTCATCCGGACCGAAGCCAAATCCGAACTGACAAGCATGTTGGGCGTTTCTGAAGATGCCAATATTGCCGGCACGGTCGCGCCGCTGCAACATCGAACACGACTCAAAGATCTAATTTGGGCAACCGAATTGTTGACCTGTATTCGAGATGACTTTCACCTTCTCATCATCGGAACGGGTACCCAATTGAAACAGCTCCAGCACTTCGCTGGATTAACTCAATCAAAATCACATGTCCATTTCCTTGGGCAACCAGACAACCTCGAAACAATTATTGCTGGATTGGATTTTTACTGGAACTCACATTTACAAGAGCCGAATCCAACGAACCTGCTTAACGCGATGTCATCTGGAGTTCCGGCAATATCCGTTCTGGGAGCTGGCACGAACTCAATCATCCGGCATCAGGAAACAGGATTTGCAGTGAATTTCGGCGCGAGAGATGAATTTGCTCGCTGGACGAAGTACCTAATTGAGCAGACCGAATCCGGTGAACAACTGGCTGATCAAGGCCAACAGCATGTGCAAACGAAATTCAACAAATCGAAGATGGTCGATGGGTACGTCGAGATTTACGAGCTAAATGACTGAGCAGCACCTCCTTGCGCTGCCATTTCTGCATGAAACAGTTACCCAGAGCGTTGAGAAACTCAGAGCACAGCACCCGGAATATCAACTGGCGGTATCTTCACGACATCATATTTTCTTTTTTACGCCAAAATAACGTACGATCAATCCAGACAGAATGAAGCATCCGCCAACGATCGTTGTCCAAGCCGGTGGTTCATAGCTAGACGAATTGTGCCACGCCAAGAATACCCAAACCGGAACCAACAACGGTTCCAGCAGTGCCAACCCAGATGCCTCATGGCTGGAAATTGAATTAACAGCCCTGGCAAATAACAAGTACGGAATCCCAAGCTGGAGCATTCCAAAGCCTGCCAAATAAATCCACTGTTGGCCCGATGGGTAAATCCCTGTGCTTATCAAAAACGGCGAAAATACAATTGCCGTCACCGCATGATTCAAAAATACCAGCCAGGCCGCATCGTACTCTTTCAACCACCTTAACGTTACCATGACCCCAGCAAAGCAGACTCCGGAACCTAGACCGTATCGTACGCCAATCGGTGAAGCCCCAAAGATCTCAGCGCGTAAAATGACTGTTACGCCGACAGTTGCAAAAAACAATAAAATCCAGTCGCCCCATGTGGGATGTTGTCGGAACCAAACCCAACTGATCAAAAAGACCCAAGCGGGTGCCGTGTACTGCAACCAAATTGCGAGAGTTGGCTCACAATAAACCAAAGCATTGAGAAACGTCCAATTCATCACAGCAAATAAAGTGACCATGGGAACCAGTCTCCAGGTCAATTGAACGCGGCGAACCATCGTCGCTAAAACGACCGAAGCAAACAAAGCTCGCCAAAATGCCAAGAGCATCCCCCGCGAATCCTCCGGCCAATCGTCAAAAATGGGAGCCTTGGCAAAAAAACCGCTGGTGCTCCACATCAATGCCGCCGCGATTACCAGCAGACGTCCCTGCCAGGCTGAGTTAGGCTCCGTTTCGGCTGTTTCCGATTCCTTCATGTCAACCGAGCCCACCTATGCCGAGGTTTTGCGTCAAGTCGTTGCTTAAACCCACTAAAATAAACGCTAATCGTAAACGAGGAGGTTGTCAGAAATTTGCAACCTACCTTGAGTCAACTCGACCGATTATCGTATCGAGAACAAAACCCTCGCTGAGGGTCTAAGCAACTACCGCGCAGCAGAAGCCGGCCCTAACGGGTCAAATCTTCTGAAAAAAGAGATCCGACACTGTCATTGCAGAAACGATGTCGGCAAATGAAATCGACTACTTCTTGCGGTGTCGAATTTTGGCTCGCATACGACGCTTTTTACGTCCGACTTTGCGACGACCTTTTCCGGTCTTTTTGGTTCCCACGCGGTTGCCCTTTGTTGGCTAAAATGAATATCTGTGTGATTTACTGAGGGAGTATCCTACAAACAGGCCCCCAAATTGACAAGCGGAAAAACCTTTCAGTGAGGGGGTTGGAGACTTATCGGCACGGTTCGTGTCGAGCCTGTTGAAAACCGGTTGGTTAGCGGTTAATCCGCCCAATCTCCAATCAGGAGTTGGCAGCTCATTGGGCAAAGGCAATTCCATGACCGGCTGGGCCGCGCAAAAAGCCTATTGTTTGCGGTGAAGGATGAAACTGAGCCCGACACCAACCGCAACCCAACCAGCCATCGCGATAGTCGGAACCATGAGTTCGCTCTGAACCATGAAAATCCAACTTCGATAAACCATGAATCCGCACGCTGCAACAAAGATAATCGGTAGCAACGGATAAAATGGGCTTCGGAAGCCTTCAAATTCCCCCTGTGACCGATGACGGAGCACAATCAATGAAAATACCGTCAAACCGAGGAACGACCAGAAGAATGGAGCGTTGGCAACCGCCAAATTCTCAAACCCGTCATTCGATCGCCCAAAAACAACCACAAAAACAAACGTTACAACCCCCTGAAGCAACATTGCCCGCCACCACGCCTGCTGTTTCTCGTTACCCGCGAGCCAACTTAGGCTTTGATAGTCAGCAGCCGTCGCCGAGTAAATTCGAGGACTCGTAAAGATCATTGCATTAATTGCCCCGAGACAAGAAACGCAAACAACGACCGAAAGCAACCGATTCCCAATCGCCCCCAGGTTTTGCTGCACCAGCTCCGAGGTCACGTTTCCTGTAAAACCAACGTCAGACATGCCCCCAAAACCGAGGCCGTACAACAACGCACAATTAACAAGCAGGTATATCCCTATCACCGTCAACACACCAATTACCAGTGATCGAACTAAATTGACTTTCGGATTTTGGACTTCACTGGCCACAAACGCGATATCGTTCCAGCCGCCAAAGGAAAACATCACGAACACCATCGCCAGCCAAAACCAACCAGGATCAGCTTGGCGAGGGCCTTCTGCCAGCATCTCGTCCACCTGGACTGCCTCAATGTCTCCGTCGAGAACCTGAACCACTGTTTCACCCTCTGGCGAATCCACTGTTTCATTGGGTGCAAACAGAAAGGCCGAAGCAACAATCAATAAAATCCCGAGCACTTTAGCGATCGTCAAAATGTTCTGGGCCGTTTTCCCAACAACCACACCAAGCAAATTAGTCGCGCTGACGAGGACGATGGACAAGACAGCAAACCCGAACAAGGACAGCCAATTCGGCAACGCAGAGGAGGCAAACTCGCCAAAAATGATGGCCATCGCACCAATGTTAGCAGGCCTGACTATCCAAAATGCGGTCCATGAAAATGCGAATCCAACGCGAGGATGAAATGCCCGCTTGAGATAACCGTAATCTCCGCCTCGATCTGGGTAGGTTGTCGTGAGCTCAGCGAAACACATGGCACCGATCAGTGCGACAAGTCCCCCCGAAACCCAAACCAGTATCATGGAAAAAACGTCCGGAACCGTTGTGGCGACCAAAGACGGAATTTTGAAAATACCCGAACCAATTATCGTTCCCACGATAATGCAACAACAGTCAAATAACGTCAGCACACGTCGCGAAGCCGAATCACTGAACTTATCATTGGTCGAATTTTTGCCCGGCAATTCGGTGTTCGTCGGAAAAGTTTCGAGTGAATTCTTGGACATAAGCTGTCTTTTCTTCGCGACTGTCACACGTGAGAAACCTCGGGGCAACGCGAACCCATTGTCAAGAAACCGAGGCCCGGACGCGGACCAAGCCACGCGAGGTGCGGTTCATCGTAATTGTTCAACCGAAAAGTTATCACATACTCCTGCTGAGAAACAATTAATTTCTCAACCGTTGAGCTGCAATTCAGGAACCAAAAATTCATTTTTGCATGGGATTCAAGTCGGCTGCGAGATAACAATCCCAATTTTGAGCCTCAGTCGCGGCTGAAGTGCAAACCTCGCGAGCTGTCGATCGAGCCGCTCACACCTCAAAAATTGATTTTCTGAGAGGGCCAAGCGATCGCTATCGAACCCAAATTTGGTACCAACTTTCGATGGAATCAGATTAAACCGGAGCAATCTCGCCTAAACCGGTCCCAAAACTCGATCGTTGCTCTGGACTTTATCCACAAGGCCCTTGTACAATACCGAGCTTACTATTTTGAAAAGAGGAGTTATGGCTAAAGAAGAAGCTTTTGAAGTTGATGGCACGGTAACGCAGGCTCTCGCGAACACGCGGTTTCGAGTTGAACTTGAAACTGGCGATGAAGTGTTAGCACACGTGGCTGGACGAATGCGCAAACACTTCATTCGTATCGTCCCGGGAGACAAAGTTCGTGTTGAACTTTCACCTTATGATTTGACCAAGGGTCGAATCGTCTACAGAGAGCGTTAAAGCTCTAACGCGGTGCTCAGCACCCTCTTTCAGCCAGGTTCAAGCGACCAAATTGAAATAACGCTTGAACTTAATTGCTCCAAATTTACGGCTTCTTGGAGGAATCTTCGTCCTGAATCTGCCAGCACGGATGATTCGCCTTGGTGAAAAGTCACCAAGGTTCACCGGAGAACCGTCTTGTCTGAACGAAGTTCTAATTTTTCGAAAACCTACGGCTAATTTGCAGAGTAAAGCTGTTGAATCGGTAACTCTTGACCAGCGTTCGGTTTTGAGTCTCAATTTGCAACTTGATTTGCCCCGTCGTACTGGTTGAATTCATCAAACTCATTCAACCTTTCACTTTAGATTGACAAATAGTCATTGCATCTCTTAGGGGATGCATGACAATCTAAGGCTTGCTAATTAGTCCGCATCTTTCCAACTTACAATTTGTTTAAATCATTCGATTTTTGGAGAAAAACGTGAAGTCCTTTTGTAAATCCACGCTACTGGTTTTGATGTTTGGCGTCATGACCATGTTGCCAATTGGCAAAGCATCCGCTCAAAGTCTACCTGAACCAGCGGTTGTCATTTCGGTCGCAAAATTCAAAGAACAGATGAGTGACGTCAATTATCTGTTGACCGCATCAGGGTTCGCCCAAATGAAGTTCATGGCAGGAGCCATGGTCAAAGGCTATACAAAAGGAATCGACGAAGGCAAAGATGCTGGCGTACTCTTGTATTTCAACGAAGGTTCTGAAGTACCAGATTTTCTCGGATTCGTTCCCGTCACGGATATTGAAGAAATGCTCGACGTCGTTGCGCAGTTCGCCGAAGTCGAAGAGAACGACGGTTTGACAACCATCATTGCAGACAGTGGCGTTGAACTGATGATCAAGGAGCAGGACGGTTTTGCGTTCATGTCGAACAACAAATCCATGTTCGACGAACTGCCTGACAATCCAATCCAACTGCTTGGCAAGCTCCCTGAGAATTACAACCTCTCTGCCAAAATTTTCGCCCAACGAGTTCCTGAAGAAATGCGAAACGGCTTGATCGAGTTGATTCGTCAAAGTTCCGAAGACACTTTTGATAGTTTTGGGGACGATTTGCAAACCGAAGTTCAACAGAAGAACCTCGAAATGCAAATGAAGCAAATGGAGATGCTGCTCAACGACGCTGATTCTCTGACCATCGGAATGCGAGCCGATCAGAACAAAAAAACGATGTTCATGGATGTTGAGTTTACAGGTTTGCCGAACTCTGAATTGGCCGTGCGAATGGCTCAATCAACACCGGACAAAGGCTCTCGTTTTTCTGGGTTCGTGATGGAAGGATCAACTTTCTCTACCGTCATGTGTGCAGCGATGGTCAAAGAAGATGCTGAACAGTACTCAACCATGCTCAACGACCTCAAAAACACTGTGATCACAGAAATGGATCAGGACGGTGATATGAGCGATCAAGAGATCGCAACGATCAAAAAATCCATGAACAGTCTTGTTGACGTAGTCAATCAGACGATGAGCGAAGGCTTGCTCGACATGGGTGCTGTTATCATGCTCGAAGATGGCGAAATGAATTTTGCAGGTGGCATTCAGGTCTCCAACCCCGCAAAACTCGAATCCACAGTTAAGGACCTTGTGGGAATGATCGAAGGCAAGATGGGTGACGAAATCGAAGTCAACCTGAATTCAGGCAGCCACAAAAATATCACGCTTCACGAAATCGTAATTCAAGTTCCCGAGGGAGAAGATGAAATGCGAGACGCCCTCGGTGATCAGCTAACCCTGATCATTGGAGTCGGCAAAAAGGAAGTTTATCTCGCCGGCGGAAGCAACCCGGTTGAACTGCTGAAAAAAGCAGTCGATTCAACTTCGGTCGACAATAAGACCGTTGACGAACTTATGGAATCCAACAGCGACAAAACGGAAAAGGTTTTGTCAATGTACAGCTTGAACATCAGCCCCATCCTTGCCTTCGCAGCAAAAATGGAAGGCGATCCAAGTGTGGAAATGATGGCCGAAGCTCTCCAAAAAGCTGGCAACGACCGCATGAGCATGACCTCGTCATTGGTCGAAAACGGATTTAAGATGCAATTTCAAATGCAAGACGGCATTCTTGGATTGATCAAAGTTGGCTTTGATGCATTCCAAGGTGGCGGCGGCTTCCCAACCGATGATTTCTAAATCTGTTCCGCTGGAGTGAGATCTCCAAAGGCACCACTTGGCAACCCGTCTCACTGGCGGGTTGCTTTTTTTGTGCGCACTCTGAATGCACCAAAAAATCAAACGACCTAATGAATCACTATCGTTTTTGTTTCTGTCATTTCTTGAATCGCATATTTGGGCCCCTCTTTACCAAGCCCACTATTTTTCAATCCACCGTAGGGCATGCCGTCAGTTCGCCACAACGGCCCCCAATTGATGTGAACATTTCCCGAGTGAACCTCTCGGGCAAAACGCATGGCGGCATCAATATCTTGGGTAAATACACCCGCGCTCAAACCATAGCGGGTGTCATTGGCTAGACCAATCGCTTGGTCAATATCTGCCACCTTCAAAATAGCGACGGTCGGCCCAAAGACTTCATCCTGGACGACCTTCATTTCTTGATTGGCGTTCAACAGAACCGTTGGTTCCATAAACGCACCGTTTCGCCCTCCACCACAAGCGAGTTTGGCTCCCCCAGAAATTGCCTCCTGAACCCATGATTGAACTCGCTCGGCATCGGCAGTTCGAACCATGGGCCCCATCTCAGTCCGCGCCTGGAGCTGGTCCCCAACGACAATTTTCTCCACCTGGGACACCAACTTTCCGACGAACTCATCGTGGATTTCCTCGGCAACAATTACCCGCTGGGCCGAGATGCATACCTGACCCGCGTTCACAAACCCTTGCCGCGCCGTGACCTTTGCAACCTTATCCAAATCAGCATCTGGCAGGATTACCAAAGGACTGTTGGAGCCCAATTCCATGGTGACTCGTTTCATTCCCGCAACCCGACAAATCTGTTCGCCGACCTCCGGGCTCCCAGTAAAACTGATTTTTCGCACACGTCGATCTGCACAGATCGCACTTCCAATCATGCCTCCACTTCCTGTCAAACAGGAAATCGCAGTGTCTGGGAGTCCTGCTTCAAGAAGAACCTCAACCAACTTGAGCGCAACCAACGGTGTATCGCTGGCAGGCTTGAGAACAACACTATTACCAGCCGCGAGAGCAGGACCAATTTTGTGACAGACAAGATTTAACGGATAGTTGAATGGCGTGATTGCCGCGACGACACCACAAGGGACACGCAATGTAAATCCAAGTTTATTTCGCACCCCAATTCCACCATCGAGTGGCAACACCTCACCGCAAAGCCGTTTGGCTTCTTCACCACTTAGTTCGAGTGTGTGAACCGAACGCTCCACTTCGGATCGAGCCTCACGAATCGCCTTGCCTTCTTCTTGGCTTAAAATCTTCGCTAATTCATCACGTCTTTCGAGGAGCAAATCGGCCGCGCGCCTGAGAATCCTAAATCGCTCATAACCAGTCATGCCCGCCATCGTGACAGTTGCTTGCTCAGCCGTCTGCAGCGCGAGTTCAACGTCCGCCATCGTGGCACGCGGAACTGAATCAATGACTTCACCTGTGCCTGGATTGATGACTTCAATCCGATCCTCGCGATCCTGCCATTTACCTGCGAGAAAAAATTTCATGGTATGCTCTCATCAAATGTTACCGCCGCTACAACTGATCGTTCAATGCACGGACTAGGCAAACAAGTATAAAAGAAGTTTAGACGATCCGTACAACCACCACGGCCTTTTCATCAGGAGAATTACGGCACGCAATCAACCTCTCTCGGAACACCCTTATTGCCCCGTTGATAAAAGACACTTTTCGATCGGGCTGAAAAGCCTCTCGCCCAAGATTAACATTTCGATGAACAACAATCCCAGCCAAGGGTTGCTGCAGGTTAATCCCCAGCTGAATCCGTGGCACCAACTCCGACATATTCGGTTCGCTTACCTGCCGACCAGCGAACATAAAAAATGCCGAACCCAATTCGGATTCGGCATCAATTTTGTTCGCAAAATCTAACGGTCAAAATTCTTATTGCTGTGGAACCATGGCAGCAGGCGTTGGCACGTACTCAGGTTGAACCATCGGAACTTGGTTGTACTGCTGAGGGTAACCATTGTACTGCTGAGGGTAACCGCCAGTGCCTCCAGAGTTTGAATTGAATGCCTTGTCAAAAGCATTACCCCATCTGCTCGAAGTTCGACGCAAACCTTCGACGGTCGCCTGAAGCAAAAATGGTTTATCCTGAATGGAACCGGGGAGAATGACGCCTTGGCAGTGATTCTGCCATTGCTCAAAAGTCAGCC
>JAQWLH010000075.1 GCA_029247405.1 Mariniblastus sp. | reverse complement strand
AATCACACCATCCTCGCCTGCCATCGCATTGCGAACGGTGTTCAGGGTCGCTTGGGTTGCAATTTCGACTGGACTCTCAGTTTTGCCTGCAGGGGTAACCACTTCCATGTTGCTGAAAGACGGGACAATGATCAATGCAGTTGCGATTAAGATCAGCAGGACAACCATCATTTCCAATAAAGTCAAACCTGCCCGACGGGCCAGTATTGCTCTCTCAAAACGAGAGCTAAACCGACGCGGAAAAGTTTTGAGTTTTAAGTTTTTTTGGAACATGATTGAAGTCAAGTGGAAGACCAATGGACACTCTAGTTCTGGTCGGAGTAATAAATTTCCAACTCTTTTGAAACGCTGTGGATTCCGTTCTTTCCCGGAATTCCTGCCCCTACATAACGGGCGACTGACTCGGAATCGCTTAATGGTCTAACTTCGACCAAGATTAGGTATCTAGAGTACATTTCTTCCGGACTTTGATCCCGATCGTCAGAAAAATGTACCGGTGGTTCGGAGAAGGTTGCCTTGGGACCGGCACCGACAAGCGTGCACTGCTCACCTAACCCAAAAACGAGATACTTAGATTCCTCAACAGGTTCGAAGTTCCAGCCTTCAAGTAGGATCTGCAAGGCCGCCTCAGATTCCAGCACACAGACTCGGGTGTCAGTTCCTATCTGGACAGGCAGTTGGTCATGGGAGCCAAACGTTGCGTTGAGTGTCTCAGCAATGGCTGGCACAAGTTCGGTGATGCCAATGCTTTGGAGAGCCTGAGTTTCACTCGCAGAGAGGCTTGCAGCCATGAAGATTTCGCTTCCCCCAATGTAATCAGGGATTCCTCCATCCAAAGATGCTGAGCCTGAAATAAGTGAATCAAAACGATTGCCGATTTGGCCTTGGGTCAACGTTGCGTTACGTCGGATCGTCGCATCGATCTCAGGGATGTTCGCCGCTGCGGTGGCAACTTGGGTTCGCCTCAACATGCCTGGGAGCGTCGAAACTACGATCCCGCCAAGTGCGATCAGGATGGTGAGCACAACCAAAAGCTCAAGAAGAGACAAGCCGCTACGATTCGAATATCGCAGGTCATGCAGATCTTGATAAATTGATGATTGAGTCGCCAACATGGGAAGGTTTTAATGGGTTGAATGTTAAAATGCTCAATTGCACGTGGCGGCGCACTGTATAGTGTATCGGTCTTACGGTTTCGGGTGTCAAGTATCCCATTTTTCGCCAAGATTACCTCCGCAATCAGGTCGTTTGGATTGACCGGCATAAGACGGAAAACCACACAATCAAGCCTAAAACCGCGGAATAATCGCGATGGCGACCACTATGTGGCCGATCGCGTTTATTATTCCAGTTGATAGACACTATTGACCGGTTCAAGGTCCAGATAAAGGATCTCGGCAAAAGTCGTTTTGGGGTAATGGTAAGCGTTGGGATTTGAGCTTCGCCCGAAACTGATTTCGGCCAACCAAAATTTCTACTGTATTACCACTCGACGTTCTCCGATGCTGAAAGCGATTTTTGACGCTCCGCAGGTTTCAAAGTCGATTCAATCGCTCATTACCGGTTGCCTTGTTGAAGGCTTCAACTCCGCCAACAACCGGAATTTCAATTGAAGTCCCGTCGAGATCAACCGTTAGTTCGGTACCTGCTTTGGGCCACAGCGTAAAATCACGGTCACTTGAGAAAATCATCAAGCCAATTTTTTGGCCCTTGGGGATGATTTGATCATCTGGTTCCAAGTCGAAGCTAAGTTCGTAAAACTCGCCAGGAACAAGTGGTGAACTTTCAGTCAGTGATTTGTGATTTTGCGGATCGGCCCATCCACGCGTGATAATGTTGTCGTTAATCTGCCGGGAGTCGGTCCAAGGCAGCGAAACCATCCAGACGGAGAGATTGGCTGCAGGTTTGCTTGAGGCAAGTTTGATTTTGAGCTTTGATGTTCCTGAGAGATGAACTGGCTGCTTAAAAACAGGAGTGGTGTAGATCAAGCGATTTTCAGAGTCGGGTGCTTTGGCAAGTGCGCTGCCACTGATTCCAACATCGTCGATTAGTTTTTCTGGAGCTTGTTTCGTTGTGGCGGATTTCATCGACAATCCGCCCGCAGTTTTCCCACCGTTGGACAGATGGAGTTTAACGAGAGAGGCTTCAGGATGAGGGTACGCGTCGTAGGCGGTCGGTTCGCTCCTGCGGGCACCTTCCCGGACAATCCAGGATTTTGGGTCTTTTTCAACATCATTTTCGATGCCATGTAAGTAGCGAGTGAACCACCGGTTCTGCAGTTTCATCGTTGGCGGGCCGCCGTGTCCTCCTTGATGCAAGAAGCATTGTAGAGGGACGCCTTTCTTCTTCAGGGCTTCGTGAATTCGAATCGTATGGTTCGGCATGACATTCCAATCATTGAGACCATGCGCCATCAAGGTTGCCGCTTTGTAGGGTCCCAAGTCATTAAAGTAGTCTCGGCTGGCCCAGAACTCGTTGTAATCACCGCTCTCTCGATCCTGCCCGTTAGCCATTAACTTGTCCCGAACTTCTCCATTGCACTGGTCCTGCATCTCAGGATCACCGCTGTGAATAAAGTTGTAGAGGACATCCACATCTTCTCCCATGTAACCACCCGGATGCCGAACCAATCCGTTGGCCCGATAGTAATGGTAGTAAGATGTGTTGGGTGCGATCGGAATGATGGCCTCGAGTCCCTCGACACCCGTCGTGGCAGCGGCAATTGGAAGCGTGCCGTTATACGAAGTGCCAGTCATTCCGACTTTTCCTGTGCACCAGTTTGCCACGACCTCTTCGTTACCATCAGGCGTGGTATAGCCTTTTCCGCGTCCGCATAGCCAATCAATCACAGCTTTGGGAGCGAGTGATTCATTGTCCCCCCCGACCGTTGGGCAGCCTTGCGACAACCCGGTTCCGGGAGAGCAGGAGTGGACGACTGCGTATCCTCGCGGCACCCAGCTACGTGTGTGCGAATTTGAGATCGTCGGTCGGAGGCTCTTTTGCTTGATCGCTGGTGGATTATTTCGAGTCGGTGGAGTGGCTCCCAGTTCGTGTTTTGGGTCCCACATGAATTCGGGTTTGGTCGAACCAATTCCGGCAAAATAGGGGCTGGTAATGTAGACGACGGGAACCTTCAGCCCCTCGGTTTCGGTTTGTTTTTGTCTTGTGACCGAGACGTGCATTCGGTCAGTCGCGCCGTCGTTGTCGGAGTCAAAATCGGTTGCGACCCATAAGTCGTGGCGAATCCAGTCCTTTGAGTTCTTAAAGCCATCGACCACTTGTGCCTCGCCGTCCTTAAAAACTGGAACAGTTGCTGGCTCTTGGGCACTAGATTCAAGACCGAGGCCACCCGTTAAAATAAGAACGAGAAAGCCAATCACTGATTGGTATTGTAAGTAAGGCAGCGAGGGTTTCATTTTAATGACCAAGGTAAGGAGACAATGCCGTTAATATTCTGCTGTAAACTTGCCATGAACTGAATCAGGCAAGCCCTTAATCTACCATCCCCCGATTCCGCCCTCAACAACCACACTGCTATTCGGCTCAACTGTGTATGATTGAACGCGTGGCTCAGACCTTTTTCTTGAAGGTCGTTCCAGAAACCAAATGATGGAAATTCATGGTGCAGCCCTGATTGAATCGTGGATGACTTAAATGGAACAAGCAAAACCTTTGCCGCTCTACTGGCGAATGACCTCCTGGCTTTGGCCTACCCAGCGTGATGGTTTGCTAATCCAGTGCAGCTTGTTAATTTTGATCGGTTTAATCGATCCGATTGTCGAGCAGTATGTTTTTCTTTTTCAGGGCGAAATCAGCGACGGGATGACCTGGTCTGGAATCGCCGGGATGGTCGGAACAGTGCTGGGGGTGGCGGCAAGCTTTGGTTGGAAAAATGGCCGGTGGGATTCGGCGAAAGTCGCCTTCATCGGGACGGTCTTGGGCGGGTTGGCATTGAGCTACTCAAGTTATCTCGCGTGGAATGGCTATGTTTCTGATGTCTCGTTGTTTGTTCCGCATGAAGTCCAACCGATCGTCATCGGTGATCGAGCGTTTGTGTTTTGGTTGATCTTTGTGATCGGGATGCTGTTGGCGGGGCTGGTCATTTTCTGTTTTGCACGTGCAGTTTTACTGCTAACCGGATTGATCCAAGCTCGAAATCGAAGCTGGAGCATAACGCGACCCAAACTGCTTGCCGGAATTGGACTCATTTTGATACTCATTGGTACGGTGCAAAATATTTTTTTCCCGCAGGGATTTCTCTTCGCGATCGATGCCATGAATACTGCCAAGGGGATCGGTGGATATGTTTTTCGAGCAGTGATTGTTTTGATCGGAGTCGGAATTCTGGGAATTGCCAGTTGGGGGTTTTCATCGGGCAACCGACTTTTCAGAAAGTACGCAATTTTTTGTCTCGTTTGCGTCGCGAGTATTGTTTGGGCGTGTAGCTTTGTGACGTTGGGGCAAACAGTTCAATCACACGATTTTTCCGTTCGCCTAGCGATTGTCACTGGGCTGAATATGTTTCTTTTGACCTCAATAACCGTCGGCGGCGGCGGCGAAACCGCTTTGGGTTCGGTCGCTAAGGGCACTTTTTTCATCGGATTCTCCTGCCACCCAGGGCCCTCTATTTGGGCATCGTTCGTCGGTTTTTCAGTGTTGTGCTTTGTGGTAATTATTTCTTTCTTCGATCCGATCCCGTTGGTTCAGTCAGCCGGCACAGCTTGGGAGTCTGCTCGTTTTGTTCGGTTTGTTAAGTCGGAATCCAATCGACAACTCACGGTGGTGACAGACGAGCCTTGGGCCTATCAACTGCGGTGCGATTTTAATGAAGGGGTCGATCCGGGAGTGTTCGGTGAAATCCAAATTCCACGGCTTTCATTGCTTTCGATTGAAAATATGGTGCCGGAAATAAAGACGGAAGTGTTCGGCGGTGTGGTTCAGGAAGTAATGATTAGTAACTCAAAAGTCAGCACAACTCAGCTTTCCCAACTATTAAGAGCTCCTCGCTTTGTGATGTTGTCCAATGTTGAAGTCGTTGATCCCGAGGCTGAATTGGATCTGAGTGCAACCACGTTGCACTTGCAATTTGACGAGGGCAATTCTCCTCAATCCCTTCTGCGGTCGATTCGTTCGGTAAAGAATGTCTTTCCGGTGCTTACCTGCAGTCAAGATTGCCTCGAGGAAGAGGCGTTGGATGAGATTGTTCGGTTTAGTCAGCGCGTGCAAGTGTTGCTGGGGGGAGCCGTTTTGGAACGGATGGTTGCAAGCGGTTACTCTTCGGGAATGTCGATGAAAAATCTTGTCATCCAATTTAATCCTGCGTTGATTGATGGGGATAGCGATGAGTTGCAGCGATACATATTGCAAAACGATGTTTCGTTGATTTTTAACTCCCAAGGGATGGTTCGAGCGGAACGCCCCCGAGATTTTTCAAGGACTGCCTTTTGGGATCTCGCGTTTGCTAAGGGCAAGAGCGGAGTGCCAGACTATCAGGAAGAGATTCTCGCATCTGATTTGAGTTGGGAGGGGGCGTTTCAAAAAAAGGCAAAGATGCTCGGATGGCAGTTTGGTCAGAATGAAAACGGAGATATCACTCATTTGTTTTTGCCCAATGGGGAATCTGCATTTGAATCCTCGACTGCCTTGCTTGAGCATTTAGTTGCGTTGGAAACACTCTGTTTTGATCCCAACTGGCTTAGTGGGACTGACCCAAATTTTAAGCATGGTTCGGGAACCCGGAGCTTTAATCATGACAACCCAATTTCCATGTCTGGCTTCAAGGATCTGCCAAGATTAAAGCGACTCGACCTCACTTCCAAAGTGGTCATTGATGACCCAGACTTTCTCCGATCGCTCCCTGCCATCGAGCATTTACAGGTTCGATTTTCTAACTCAGTGGTAGAAAGGGTCGATTTTAGTGTTTGCAATAATTTGCAAACGCTCGTTTATTTTGGGACTCCAACCAACTCGACAATCAGAGAGTTGTCTGGTCTGAAAGATCTTCAGTCATTCATTGTCGTGAAAGCGGACGACGGTTTACTTGAAACCCCTCAAGAAGTGAGTTATTTAAAATCGATTTTGCGAGGTGTGAGTGTCGAGATCGTATCGATCGAAAACTTTGAGTCCAAGCCGTCGAAGCGGTTTCAACAACACGTGAAGCTTCAGTCGAAGATTGCTAGGGAGAGGCTGGATGGGATAGTTCGTGAGTGAAATGTTTGTTTTGTTGCGGCGATCTGGATCGGTTTTCGTAGTCAAATTCTTGGGATCATTTCTACACAATCCAGCATGAAAAAAGGCCAGCACGTCGGTGCTGGCCTTGGTCTCAATTTTTTCAGGGTTCCGAGGGGACTCGGGGATTCCCAAGAAAACTAAAAGTCAGATTCGGTTTTCTTTTTCTTCTTCTTTTTGCCTGTTTTCTTTTCTTTCAAAAGCTCATCAAGAAACGGCTTGATGTCGTCCACTTGAGGGCCAGCATTCGCGACGGCTCTCTTTTGAATTTCAATCGCTTTATCAAGGTCTTCATCAACGAGGTAGGTGAAGTGAGCAAGCGTGTCGAGAATTGCACCGTTCTTGGGTTCGGCTTTGGCTGCATATTCAGCGGCAATTTTGGCTTGTTTGAGAATCTCGGTATCGACGTCGCCACCGTTCTCTTCGAACAATTCGTAAATGCCCCAAGCAACTTCATTCAACGCCTGTCCATTGTTCTTGTTTTTGTTAACGAATTGTTCTAAGGCTGTTGCGGCATCCTCGTGCTCGATTGTAATCATCAACTGAAGCCGCATTTTTGTGAACATTTCATGTGCAGGTTTCAGGTCTTCGTCTTTGAGTAAGTCCCCGATCAAATCGACGGCCCCGTCTTGGTCACCATCGGCCATTTTTTCTTGAACTCCACGCATTGCACCGTTCATTTTCTTGCGAAGCTCAGCGCGTTTTCGAGCAACTTCCATCTTTTTCTTTTCCGCTGCCACGTATTCAATTTTAAATTTCTCCCGATCCCAATCGTCAGCAACGACGCTCTTGAGAGGTTTGTCAATCGCCATTGGATGACCGATCCATTCGACCAATCCAGATTTGCCTACGATAAACGCACATGGGATACCGGTTCTGCCAGCGGCTCGGAAATAATCTTTCATGACTGATTTATCCGGGTCAGTCGTCAAGCAATATGAGTTAGTTAGATCTTCGTAGGTTTTCTTTGGTTCATCATCTTCGGATTTGCCGCGAACATTTCGCTCTAAAAAGTCTTCGACTGTCTCAAGGTCTTCGTCGCTGATGCTGATGATCTGAACGTCTTGGTCTTCGTATTGTTTTTGAATTTCTGCAATATGCGGCATGGACGCGATGCACGGTCCGCACCAGGTCGCCCAGAATTCGATCACGTAAACTTTGCCAGTTTCAATTTTGGTGACATGTTCAAACATGCCATCGTTGTCACTGACCCAATGTTCGATATCGATGTCGGGAGCTTTAGAGCCGATCGACATTTTCGGTTCCTCGACGTCTTGCGCCTGAAGCGTTTCGGTCAGAACGCAAAAGGCAAACGTGCAAACGACTGCCAGTCCAAAACGTGATATTGATTTAATACGTCCCACAATTTATCTCCATGAACGGAATTAAGGTTGTCTTTTACTGCCAAGGGTGTGTTTGACAGGAAAGTTGTTGTCAGCCAGTAAGGGGTGGATTTCTTGCCTCATGATAATACGAACCAGAATTCTTTAAAGCAATGATTGTTTGAATCATTAAAGTAATTACGCCAAATCACGGGGATTGGGTAGACTTGCCACATGCTGAACTGGGTTTTGACAATTTGATCGACCCGGGGCCCTCGAGCACCGTTCATTGTTTCAAACTAAGGCAACTTCATTCTGGAAACGCACTTCGGGTCTGCCAAGTCGTTCAAAAAAACTGCAGAATTAAATCAGCTGTGGCGTTTCTTGGACAGTTTTCATTTCGCAACGAGAAATCGATGGTCTAGATAATTGATTTTGCTTGTCGTGATTTATTGCCGAAAGTGACGGAGGTGTGGTGAATCGGTGATGTGTGGGGATTCAATATCCCATAAGCTAATCAATCCCTGCCTCCCCAATTACGATGAAATGTATGGTGTCTGATCGAGATTCGAAAAGAATTCGCAATGCTTGTGGATTAGTTTACCAAGCCACTCGGTCAATTCGAATATTGACTCAGATCTCGTGGCCGAATCGGGTTCGTGAAAAATTTTTTGCCCAAGGTGAAAACGAACTTCCTGACGTTAAATATTAAAAGTTTGATCCCTCAGATGCACTTGAGCGACTTGCTTTGGCGCGTTCAGCCTTTGGGCTTCCTCGGATGATCAACGAGTGGCTAAACATTACGGCCTACAATATTGAGACGAGTGCGAAAATGTTGGCGTCCTGCGGTTCGCCTGACTTTTTTCGTTATTCTTCCGAACTCTACGGTGTTCCCAAAGGTGTCTTATCCGATCAAGAAACGACGACTTTGGATTTGGCGATCCAGTTTGATAATGCTTTTGAAGAATTTAAGGGACTCGATCTCGGCGGACCTGAGACAAAAAACGTAACCGCCGAGATGTTGGCGGATCAGATGCGAATTGAAGTTCGGCGTTTTTTTGGTGACCTTGCTCCCGATGTTTATGTCGTCGACGCACTTTCTGCCAACGCCCTCGCGGGTCCCTCACGCATTCGGATTCGTGAAGGGGCGAGGTTTAGTGATCGTGATGTCAACCAATTGATTCATCACGAGGCTCATATTCATGTGGCGACTTCCTTGAATGGAATCAATCAAGGAGATTTGCAAATACTAGCGGCGAGCCATCCCGGCACGACCAAGACCCAAGAAGGGCTTGCCGTATTCGCCGAATTTATTACTGGATCGATGGACTTAGATCGATTTCGTCGATTAGCTGATCGGGTGATCGCCATCCAAATGGCAGTTGAGGGGGCCGACTTTCTTGAAGTCTACCGATATTTTCTGGAGCGGATCGGCGACCGCGAGCAAGCTTTTGAAAGTGCCCGGCGAGTGTTTCGTGGTGGCGTGTTGAGAGGTGGAGCACCTTTCACCAAAGACATTGTTTATCTGGACGGATTAATCCGAGTTCACAATTTCTTGCGTACGATGGTTGCTGCGGGGCGAGCCGATTGCCTCCGACTTTTGTTTTGTGGGAAAATTGATCTTGAGGATTTACCCGTGCTCGGTCACTTAGCGGAGCAAGGCATCTGCCAACCGCCCGTTTTTCTCCCTTCGTGGGCGAAAGATATTCGATTTTTGTTGTGCTATTTGACCTATTCTAGTTTTCTCAATCGAATTGATTTAACGCGAGTAAAAAATCATTATTCGAAAATGTTAAGCCAGATTCCGCCCCAAGAATTTTGATTGTTTTTCAAGACGGTGCTATACCTCATCGCGGGGTGGCTAGACTCCCTGATTGGCTAAATTCTTATCAATTCAAGCGGAGGCAAATTTTCCCATCGGAACTGCGGCGTTTGTCTAAACGACGTAGAAATACAATGATGGCTTTAATGAGTCGAAGCTGATCGATTGTGGAATACGATTTCTTGTCGCAAAATGGCTAAGATCTCTAATGATCGCGATCCGTGACGATCGAAACAGGGGCAAAGGGGACCAGGCCACAATCGGCTCAAAGCAAAATTTGACTCGAAATGACCAAGGTGATACGCGCGGCTTGAGGA
>JAQWLH010000283.1 GCA_029247405.1 Mariniblastus sp. | reverse complement strand
GTCGATATCGCTTGTCCCTTCGTTGATGCGTACGCCGCACAAGCAAAACACAAATCATTAAAACCAGCCATACCGCATCTTGCTGCGATCTCACCGATCCCCAATTGGAGACAATTGAATTTGGATGGATCCCAACCCTATTTTAATAGCGGTGTAATGGTGTTAAATCTTGCAAGGTGGCGCCGAGAATCAATCGATCAGAAATTACTGGCCTGTCTGCGTGACAATCAAAAATTCGTTTGGTGCTGGGATCAGTACGCTCTGAACATTGTGTTCGCAAAGCAATGGGGGCAACTGCCAGCACGATGGAACCAAGGGGCCCATGTCTTCGAATATCCTGACGAAAACCACAGTCCCATTGATCCGACCGCGTTTGTCGAGATGCGAGATCGTCCTGCATTGATTCATTTTACGACCGAATTCAAGCCGTGGAACTTCCACCCTTTCCATCCCAATCGCCAAGCATTTTATGACGAACTCGATCAAACCGCTTGGACTGGCTGGCGCCCCAGCAAACCTGACTTCAGCCTGAAACGCTGGTGGGACCTGAAAGCCGTCGGGGTCATTCGTCAACTTGTCGTCAACTACCGAAAGCTTCGCGGGCGTTTAACGTCATAGATGTTTTAGAACCCATTGGTGTATGAATCCATCTAACCTCAACCCCAAAGTTTCCGATCGCAAGCCAGCGATGCCGGACGTGGTCTGCGCTCCCATTGACTCAAAACACCGTCCCGCCCCCTTGGTTACCCTCTTTGCGTTACCCAAACCTTTTGGCGTTGAAACAGATTTGATTCAGAAGAATGCCATCAAATCATGGACCCAGCTATCACCTCACGTTGAAGTCCTCCTCATTGGTGATGAAGACGGAATCGCGGAGACGGCTACGGAATTCGGAGCTCGTCACTCAAACCAGCTTGAGTTCAACTCTCATGGCACGCCTCTGGTCAGCTCTGCATTTGAGATTGCCCACCGCGAAACCAACTCCCCTTTTTTAGTTTACTGCAACAGCGACGTCATTTTGATGAAAGATTTCGTCCGTGCAATTGAACTATTAGCGGCCCACGAATCATTTGAAAAATTCGTTGCCTTTGGCCAAAGGACCAACCTCAAAGTCGACCATCCAATTGACTTTGAAAATAAATCCGAAATTGAAAATCTGTTGAGCGACTGCGTTACCTCCGGGAAATTAGCAACCAACGCATGCAAAGAGTATTTCATTTTTTCCCGGGAGCTCTATCAACAGATCCCCGAATTTGCGATCGGACGTGGAAACTGGGACAACTGGATGATTCATTCCGCTAAACAAGACAAACACGCGGTCATCAATCTCTCGGATATCGTCACTGTAATCCATCAAGACCATAGCTATAGCCACACCAGCACGGGTCGACGTGGGTGCTACGTCTCTGGTGAGGAGGCTCGGCAAAACCAACGATTGGCAGGCGGACGCCACCTGATTTCGGGCTCTTATGGCAACTGGCGATTGACGCCCACCGGATTGCAACGCGAAAAGCCACTGTTCCTTAACCCCTCGTTCTGGTCCGACATTCCACGATTCGGCAGGCTGATGATGAATCTGATGAGTAACGGATAACTGAGTGAGGTAAGTTGGGGAGTGCTTAACATTAAAAGTTATTTCAAATATCTGACAAAAAAACTGACACTTTCAAAAGCAGAGCAAGCCTGAATTCGAAGACCGGCATCAAGCCAAACGAAACATTCCCATGACATTGATCGCATCTATCGCAGGAACTTTATTGATTGCCGCTGCCGCTGTGCAATTGGCGATCTCGATCTGCTTTCAGAAATCATTTGCAAAAAAACAACCCCTCTTGCTCCCAGTTGACCAACAGGAAAAAGCGGTCGTGATCATGAGTGTCCGAGGTTGTGATCCCTCTCTCATCAATTCACTCAAGGGAGTGCTTAATCAAAATTACGCGGACTATTCTGTTTTGCTGGTGGCCGACCATCCAACCGATCAAGCTTGGGACCTGGTCCATCGCATCAAGTTAGAAAATGATCCACTGGACCGTCTAAAAATCCTTGAAATGGTTAATCCATCGGAAACATGCAGCCTCAAATGCCACGCAATCGTTCAAGCACTCGGGCATATCGATGAGGAAACCGTTTACGTCGCATTACTCGATGCCGACGTTCAACCTCACCCTGGCTGGCTGACCGAACTGACCGGACCTTTGCAGGATCCAGCCATTGGTGGAGTCACCGGAAATCAATGGTTTGAACCGGACTCGTCAGCGGGAATTGGATCACTGGTTCGCAGTACTTGGAATGGCGGGGCGCTAGTTCCAACCATTTTCTTCGCCAATCCTTGGGCCGGTAGCTTTGCCATGCGAGTCAAAGATGTTTGGAGCTCTGGCTTGGACAAAACGTGGACTCAATCCG
The DNA here is from genome assembly GCA_029247405.1 of Mariniblastus sp. Taxonomy (GTDB): domain Bacteria; phylum Planctomycetota; class Planctomycetia; order Pirellulales; family Pirellulaceae; genus Mariniblastus. The sequence goes on along the minus strand of JAQWLH010000283.1, from coordinate 11,647 downwards.
TTGTTGATGACGGTCCAATTAAGCAAGCGATTGGCAAAATTGGCCTGAGAATTGAATTTGCCCCCTCTTTAATCATGGTCAATCGAGAACCCTGTACGTTCGGCTACGCCAATCGCTGGGTCACGCGCATGCTGACGTGGTCGAGACTTTATGAAAAGACTTTTTACCTTTCCATCATCCACGCCCTGTTCAGCAACACGGTAATGTTAGCCAATTTTGGAATATTGCTCTGGAGTACTGGATTGGGCTCCATCTCGGGCGGATTGATCTCAGCTTTTTCGTTGATTGCTGCCGGAATCATGTGCAACCTGGCCTACCTGTTTGCTCGCAGTTGCGTCGCCCAAAGCTGTCAACTTCGTGGAGCAAAACTTGGCCCAATGACGCTTCGCCGACAATTCGAAGTCTTTTGGCTCAGCGGTCTAGGGCACCTTGTTTATGGTATCTCGTGTGCGAGAGCGATTCTGATCAAGCGAATTAAGTGGCGCGATATCACATACGAACTAAAGAGCGCAACGCAAGTCAAACGTTTGGATTATCAGCCTTTCGTCGCCCATGGGCCATCAAAGGTTTCGATTTAGAGGCCCTCCAAGATTCATTGACGACTTCGACGAGGTGGATTCATTCCTAGACCTATTTCCATTCGAAGCATCTTGGCCCCTCCCACCTCCGCACCTGCACCAACAAGCTTGTTTGTCTGAAGATTCCTTAACCTCATGTCAAAGTTCAATGTCTGCCTCGAGATCGGCAGGTTTAACTTGGCCCGAAATAATCTCCGTCGCACTTAGAAACAGAGATTGTCTCTTGGAAAGAGCGATCAGAAGATTCACCTCCAGAACTACCGCTCCGCCACGTAAACAGCCATCGACTTGCAAGGAAGAGCATGGCTTCCGCTGATTGGCAACTCGGGGCCATTTAATTCGGGATAAACATCCTTTGGCGCCGGCAGTGAGGTGTCAATGAAGAGGCTCCAATTCTTCGATTTCGAAATCGCGGGAATCGTAAACTGGCAATCATCGCCGCCGGAATTCATCATCAACAAGACATCTCGCCCCTTTTCTTCTGGATCATCTTCGCTTCCGGGGGCAGCCAGCAAACAGATAATTGGTTGCTCATCGACATGCCAATCGACAGCCGATCCATGCGTATTGAACCAACTAACGTCGGCCCAACCGTCTTTGCTGTCCGGCACTCCAGTTAGAAACTGCTGCCGACGCACGGTCGGCTGATTGCGTCGAAAGGAGATCAGACTTCGACAAAACCGGACCAACTCGGAACTCTGCTCGACTAGCTTCCAGTCCAGCCATGAAACTTCGTTGTCTTGACAATAAGCGTTATTATTTCCATTTTGGGTTCGGCGAAATTCATCCCCCGCGACCAACATGGGAACCCCTTGGCTAAGCATCAGCGTCGCAATCAGGTTCTTGATTTGCCGCAATCTCAGCTGATCAATTACCGGATCATCAGCTGGACCTTCAACACCAAAGTTCTCGCTGAAATTATTGTTATCGCCGTCACGATTATCTTCGCCATTGGCCAAATTATGTTTTTCACGATAGCTGACCATGTCATTGAGGGTAAAACCATCGTGTGACGTAATGAAATTGATGCTACTGCAAGGAGGGCGTCCGCCCGGTTGGTAAAGGTCTGCCGAGCCAGCCAACCGTGTCGCCAACGGACCACGTGTACCAGAGTCTCCGCGCCAATAGCCACGCACATCATCTCGGTAGCGTCCATTCCATTCCGCCCAGCGATCATCGCCAAACGAACCAACTTGGTAGGCCCCCGCAGCGTCCCATGCCTCGGCAATGATTTTGGTATCGGCCAGCATGGGATCTTCACCGATCGCTTCGACGAGTGGCGGATTGGGAACCAAATGGCCACTTCGATCACGACTAAGAATTGAGGCCAAATCAAAGCGGAACCCGTCGACATGGTAATTGTGAACCCAATGTCGCAAGCAATGAAATATCATTTCACGGACAATGGGGTGATTTCCATTGATCGTGTTTCCGCAACCCGAATAATTTTTGTAGTAACGCTGATCCGATTCCAGCATGTAATAAACTGGATTTTCAAGCCCTTTGAAACTCACCGACGGGCCAAGCTCGTTTCCTTCAGACGTGTGATTAAAAACGACGTCAAGAATTACTTCGATCCCGGCTTCATGAAGTGCTTTGACCATCTGCTTAAACTCGATGACCTGACCGCCTGGTGATTGATCATGGGCGTAGCCACGGTGGGGGGCAAAAAAGGCCAACGGGTCGTAACCCCAATAATTGGGACGCGGAGGTTTTTTCCCGTCGGTTCCGAATATGGGAAACTCGTGAACTGGCATCAACTCAACAGCCGTCACGCCCAGCGACTGCAAATAAGGAATCTTTTCGATGACGCCGAGATAAGTCCCTGGATGCTCAACCCCACTTGATTCATGCTTGGTAAACCCACGAACGTGCATTTCATAAATAATTGTTTCTGAAAGTTCGCGCCGAAGATGCCGATCGCCTTCCCAATCAAAATTATCATCGACGACCACACACTTGGGGGGGCGAAGAATACCATCGCCTGAAGCTTGATAGGTTCCTGCAAGGGCTTTGGCGTACGGATCAATCAATCGAGCCGTTGGGCTAAACCTCAAACCACGACTAGGGTCATTAGGTCCGCTGGCCTGGAAATGATAAAGCTGGCCCGCTTCGACACCGGGCACAAAAATACTCCAGATATCACCCCAGCGATCGTTGTTGGAATCAAAGTTGATAATCTCGGCTGGCTCGAGATCGTCAATTTCATTGTAAAGCAGCAGACGCATTTCAGTCGCATGCCGACTAAAGATCACAAACTGAACGCCTTGGTCATGAATGACAGCTCCGTAGGGGAGCATATGTGTGAATTGAAGCTTTGGATGTGTGTGGCGCATGTGCATTAACATTGGTCATTTCCTGCTGATTGACAATCCCAGACGCCGCAATCCTTGCCGAAGAGCTTCCGGATTTGCCCCTTGATCGGAAACGAAGGTAGTAACGGCCGCCTTGTGCCTGCGGTCTGAAGGTCGGGATACCTATTCATTCGCGTTTCTTGGGCCAGTTATTGACGGTTTTTTCCGGCCCCAAAGCCCGGTGCACGATCGGGACGATCAGAGCGACTAGCAACTATTTCGAAACCGGAATAACTTATTAGGTCGCCTAAGCGGTGGCAGAGAGCTCGCCGTTAAACGGGTTTACTGCGGCCCCGTCGCACGGTTGCCCGAATTGAATCAATCAGGCAAACTGTTTCTTTAATCACTCTGTAAGAGAATTGAAATTCTAATCACCGTTGAATGTTTCGACGTGTAGAATAAGCCGCTGGAAAAGAATTCCCCTACTAAAGTTGCACCATCCATGACTGGCGTTTCCTACAAAGACTCTGGCGTTGACCTCGAAGTTTATAACGAGGCGATGAAACGCTTACCCAAGTTGATGCATCGAACTTTTTCACCCCGGGTTCGACGACTTGATGGTGGATTTGCTGGTTTGTTTCAACTCGATTTTGATAACAAACTTTTCCGTCGTAACTACGAAGACCCGATGCTCGTTGCTTGCACCGACGGTGTGGGAACAAAATTAAAACTCGCCCAAATGCTCGGCCGACATGACACCGTTGGAATTGACTTGGTGGCGATGTGCGTCAACGATGCAATTTGCTGCGGTGCGGAACCGTTATTCTTTTTAGATTATGTAGCGATGTCGCATGATGACCCTGTCGCCCTAGAGCAAATCGTTCAGGGAATTAGCGATGGTTGCCTGCAAGCTGATTGTGCGCTGTTAGGCGGAGAGACAGCAATCATGCCGGACCTTTATCAACGTGGCGAATACGACCTCGCCGGATTCTGCGTTGGCGTTGTCGAACGAAAGCACGTGATCGATGGACATGCGATCGCAAACGACGATGTAGTGATCGGTGTTGCTTCGAGTGGCGTGCACTCCAATGGCTTCAGCCTCGTTCGTAAAATTGCTTTTGATGTGGGCCAAAAGAATCCGAATGACTTGTTTGACGGGACCGATAAAACTGTTGGCGACACTCTCATTGAACCAACACTGATTTACACTAAAGTCATTCGACAGGTACTCACGCACTATAAGGTCAAGAATGTCGTCCATGGCATCGCTCATATCACGGGTGGCGGACTCGAAGAAAATATCGAGCGAATCACCCCGGAAGGCATGGAAATTGACATCGACGCAAACTCTTGGGAGCGGCCACCGGTGTTTGACTGGCTTCAAAAACTGGGCAAGGTTGAAACCGAAGAAATGTACCGAGTCTTCAACATGGGACTTGGCTTGGCATTAATTGTCAGCCCGTACTATGCCGATAGCATCTGCCGCATGCTCGAACAGCATGGACACCGGAGTTGGGTGATTGGTTCAGTAAAATCCGGCACCAAACGCGTCACCGCTCACAACAAGTAACGTTTGATTGTGCTCATGATTCCTGACTCGCAGGAGCAACGAAGCCGATCACCTAGGGGATGAGTAGAGCTCGAAAGAACTCTCAGTTCAATGATTCGCGAAGACGGCAGTGCTTGAATAACTCGCTTTCGAGCCAGCAAGCAAACCCGATTCAAGACTCTGAATTCACCGCTTAATTTCGAATCAGCCTAAATCCCGAAACTTCCGGCTTCACCGTTTTGAATCTGTTCCATCCGCGCCAACACCTTGAGTGCATCAGCGGGTGAGATCAACGCATCCAAGAGAATGGCTGGCTCCTCAGGATAATTGTGTGGGTAGACCAAATTGACTGGAATGATTACTTGGTCCGCCCGTTTCAGGTCCTTCGCAATTCGTTCCTCACGCAAAGTATCATCGACCACGACCAACTCAACGCCTAACTCTTCAAGCTTGGCGAGTACTTTCTTATCCGAGAAGACACGCTTCTCGTTTACTTTACAAGTCGGTCACCAATCTGCGGTGTAATCCACCCAGATAATTTTCCCTCTATTGGCGAGGGAGTATTCGATTTTCCCTGGGTTCCAATTCTGCCAAGCCAATCCGCCGATGGCGTGCGATGCACCTCCACGAAGCGGTCGTTGGTTGGCGGCGTCATAACACATCCACAAACCAACGCCTGCGATCAAGCTTGGCAAGACAAATCCAAGTCCAAATCTTTCGCAGCACTCTTACCGTCATTCTCACTCCATGTTCCATAAAAGTAAGTCGCCAATCCAATAACGACCAACGCCATCGCCAGCCACGACAAGCCCGCAACGCCCGTCTGGCCACCAAAAGCCTGCATGAAAAAGGCAACCGTTGCAAATAAAGCAAATGCCATGGTCACTTTGAAGGTAATCATCCAGGGCCCCGGCTTGGGAAGCATTCTGATCAAAGCTGGAAAAAACGAAAGGATGAGGTACGGCAGAGCGATCCCCAAAGCGAAAATCGTAAACAGGAACATTGCGGTCAAAGTTGGCTGGGCCATGGTATAACTCATGGCAACACCGAGAAACGGACCAGAGCAGGGAGTCGCAATCAAGGTGGTGAGAATTCCAGAGAGGAAAGAGCCAAAATAGCCTTTCTTTTGCCCTCCCCCAACGCTTGAGAGTGAAGTCCCAATTTCAAAAACACCCGCCAGATTCAGGCCAAGGACGAACAACAAAACAATAATTGCAACGACGAAATAGGGATTCCCCATTTGTGCGCCCCAATTAACATCTTGCCCAACGACATTTCGAATCGTCATGATGATTCCGGCAAGAATCCACATCGAAACAACGAGCCCGGCGGCAAAGGCGATTCCGTGCATCCGGATCTTGCGAGGCTCACTACCAGCTTGCTGGACGAACCCCATCACCTTTAGTCCCAAAACTGGGAATACACACGGCATCAAGTTAAGCAGCATGCCGCCCATAAATGCGCCCATCAGAGCCGTCAAAAAAGTGGTATCCGCGTTAGAACTGCTTCCACCGGAACCAATTGGATTGGCGTCCATTTCAGAATATTTCAGATATCTAATTTTTTCGTTGGCATCATAGAGCTTCGCCATTTCCGCGATTTGCTCGGGCGAGTCTTCTAAGCGATGTAATTCAGCCGGTTTTTTAACGCTGACCGATTTATTTTCGGGAGGCAATTCTGTTTTATCATCATTCTGGGGCTTAATTTGGTCAGCCTCAGGTACTGCTTTGGCTGCTCCACCGGAATCAATCGCTTCCAGTGCTTTGTCATAGAGATCCACATCCGTTTCGACCCATTCCAATGCCACTTCGGCAACTTTGCCCATCTGAAGTTCCGCCAAAAACTTGACACCTGTCGGCCGATCGCATCCAACTGCATTGCAAGCCTGCATTCCTAAAATGCCTTTGAGCCGATACGTTTCTTTGTCAGCAGTTTTCGGAATGGTAAATTCAAATGACCACGTGATGGGGGCGTGATGCCACAACACCGGAGTGCCAAAAGAATCACCTTTTTCTGGCTCGACTGACAACCAAGGTCCGCTTACATCCCATTGGTTTGTTTCAGTAAACCCAACAATGGTTGGCATGAAATCTGTCGCTGGCTCAAGCGAGTACGTGTAGATGTGAAAATCTTCGGTGGCTTTGGCCGTCAACTCTAGCCTGACTTTATCTCCAGCAAGAATTGGGGAATCCGTGCCATCCGAGCGAACCACGCGTCCCTTCAGTTCGGCATGAAAGTCATCTGGTTCATAGGTCTCAAGCTTGACTGGCTTGTGAACGAAGAGGTCGACAGGCAACTGGTCATCGAATCCAGCAAATGCAGCGTCAACATCAATGTTACTTAGAGGGCGGCAACTGCCATTCAGTTTTGACTCGCACGTCTGCCCATTGTAGACCAGTTTGATATTGAGTGATTGAGGATCGCTTCCTTTTTTAAGCTCAATCGGTGCCGACCAGGTGACGGTGCCTTCGTGTTCTTCCACGGGCACATCAAAACCTTCCACTTCCTCGATGATGTGCGGTTCTGAATCGGCTTTAAATTTCCCTACCAGTTTGTACTCAGTGGACTCTGCAACATCGATTGTGGACGGAGTGGGTCCACCCTTTTTTTGCGTCGTCGAAAACACATGCCAGAGCGGATGAACTGTGGCAGTCAAGCTCACAACTCCCTGCTGAGTACCGGTCTTGAGTTGAAAGCTTGCTGAAAACTCAACCGGATCGTCGACCGGCGGAATGTTTCCAAAATCGCCAATTTGATTTTTTAAAAACAAGTCATCCTGAGCAACTGTAGTCGTCGAGACGACCAAAGCAATCAACGCGAATGAAAAAATCGAGATCAATTTCATTTTATCAAAAACAGAGTTATTCTGCTTGTCAAAACGGGGAATGATGGAGTGTGAGAGAATCAAATAGAGACTCGTAAAACAGCGACAAAAAATACGACTTCCAGATCCTCTCGTGTCGTGTCAAAAGATTCTAACAAGAATCAAGAACCTCCTCCACATTAAGCGTTGTCACGTCAAATTAAAGCACGCCGACATCAGCTTGGTTTACACCGAAATTCGACAACTCGAACGATAAACAACAGGATTTTGGCACAAATTCAATATTGAAGTTAGTCGTTTCACGTTGGCAGCCAAATGTGGACGCTCTAAACTTTTTTTACCGATACTGGCGATTGGGGATTTTTGACGAGCTCTCACTGCTGCTCAATGAGTTTTGCTTTTTCGCGCTTCGTTCAAAATACCCTGCAAATCTCCCTTTAACTGTTTCGCCAAGGATCGGCATGCAAATATTCTGACTCGTACAGACCTGCCCATTGATCGAAACTTCCGCAGAAATATCCGCCAACTCGGCTCCCGGAGCCAACTCAATGGGGACAAAAAACTGAACTTGATTCTTGTGTTTTTCAACTCGCTGATTGAAAACCGGATCATGCTTGGTAACTTCTGCCACCCGATCCGCCACGAATCCTCCGAGCAATCGAAACCGCGGCGACTTGGCAACTGAAATGGTCGTTGGCCGGATCTCACCCTTTTGGGTTAATGAGTAGATATGGCTGCCTTTCATCAAATCAACTCGCAGCACTAAATAGCCGCGATTGGTCCCCGATTGCAAATGCATTCTCGAGCTCAAACGATAAGGTTTGGCAGCGCTGAGTTGAGATTGATTCTTCGATTGAAGCTTAGACAACGAGAACTGGCCTGCCGTCGACTGAGTCCTAGCCGAGTCAGAATGATTTTGGGAGTATCCATAAGTGCAGCAAAGCATCAAAGTCGCAGCGATTACGCAGCGCAAAACGCTTGACGTTAATGACGAATCACAGCCAAAACCCATACGATCATCCTTGATCAGTCAGAGAAAACAACCACTTTGTCGGCGGCGGAGATTACTAGAGCCTCCGTTCCGTCTCAATGGCATTTTCGTATCATGACCACTTCTTTTTTCATTTGGTCATTGATTCATCAAGCTAATCCCCAGTGCTATCAGGTCAATATTAAAAAAACGGTCGAGTTCCGGCTTCCTGCATTTCATTGAAAAACTTGGAGAAAGCAGTTAAAACAAAGGTCAATCACAACTTGGCGAATTGGCCCAATCAACCCAATTGCCGCTCGGACGTGCTGCGTAAGTTTTCTTTCCGTTTTTTAGGCGGCTCAATGATTTGCTTTTTGACCAAAGATTTAATGATGTCGTCCAATGCAAGTTCACACGCGCGAGAGAAAAAAGTCAAATTCAAGACGGCGACTTCTGCTGAAAAGGCGATCGAAATTATTGAGGCTGACCGACCCCATCTACTTCTGATTGATTTACAGACGCCCGGACTCAATGTAGAAGCATTTGGAACAGAAATTAAAGGACTCGCCGATGCAGTCTGTCCACTGACCATTGCTTATGCCCAACACGTTCATGTTGAATTGCTGGAGCAGGCAAAAACAGCGGGCTTTGATCAAGTCATGACACGTGGGCAAGTCAATTCGCGGATCGCTAACATCATTGCAGCTGCCTGAAAGATTCTTAACAGCGCGACGCGAGATTAATCGTTGCCCCCTCAATCTGAAGGTGGTTGATCTGCGGGCCATTCGCTGCGTTAGAGCCCCCCGCTCCTTGCTCGGCAATTAAGCGACTCCAATGCTTGCACCATTTGCAAAATGGAGTTCGGGATTAATCGCGATCACAGAGATCCCCAGCCTTTCGGCCAGCGCGATGGTCTCAGCTTCTTTAAGCACGATCGTCATATCGGCTTCAATCGCCAAGACGGCCCCTCCAGCCTCCTTGATGGTCTTGATCGTTCCTTCTCCAATCGTGGGGACATCAAATCGCATGTCCTGATTTGGCTTGGCAACTTTGACGACCACAAACCCACCCTTGCACAATTCCCCCGCACGTTTGATACATGCGTCGGTTCCCTCAATGGCCTCGACTGCCATCACCGCTTGGTTTTTGATCACGACGGTTTGCCCTATGTCCAGCCGTCCCATTTGCTTTGCCATGTTCCAGCCAAATTCGATATCCTTCATCTGTGACGAATTAGGAGAATGGCGAGTCATTGTGCCTTCTTTCACAAGCAGCTCCGGTGCGAAATCTGTTGCAGGCGAAAAAGTGATCCCATTGGATTCGAAGACACCGGCATACGCATTGAGCATCGTATCGTCCCGACTATCTTGTGTCTTGGAGACGAAGATAGAGTAAAAGTGCTTCAAAAAAGTAAGATCAGGAAAGTGTTTTAAAAGATCGATTCTTCTGGTGAACAAGAGGGTTTTAAAAACTTTGCCCGCCATCGTCGCCGAGGTGATTCCATTTCGTCGAAAAAAACGGACTTGAGCCCCCATCCGACCAAGGCCAAGCACCCGATAGCCGTCACAAATTTCGGCCAACTCAGGATCAGCGTGGTTCTTAATCGCAAGGCAATAGACCTCATGCCCCTGTGACTTCAGGGCCTTGGCAATTCGAACAGGAAAATCACCCCAAGCAGCAATCAACCCGATTTTTTTCGGCCTGGGCGTGGGGATTCTTTGCGAAGCCACGTCATCGAGATTTGATTTTGACACTGGCATTCAACCTTAGGCAGCTCGCGTATCTTCGGATGGCTCTTGCTGAGATTCGACTAGCTGATCCATTTGCTTAACGATCTTTTTGATCGTCTTTCGCATCTCAGGAAGCTTGGCTCGATTCGCAAGGATTTTCATTTCATCACGAGCCGGAATTGCCGGACTACCAAAAACTCTTTGCCCAGAATCGATGTCATGCATCACACCCGATTGAGCGCCGATTTCAGCGCGAGCACCAATGCTGAGGTGGTCACCAATCCCAACCTGCCCCCCCATCACGACATAATCCCCGGTGTTACAACTCCCGGCCACCCCGACTTGGGAACACAGCAGGTTATGTTTACCAACCACGCAGTTGTGCCCAACCATCACCAAGTTATCAAGCTTGGATCCCGATCCAATCGTCGTCGAATCGTATGTTCCACGGTCGACGGTCGTGTTAGCACCGACTTCAACGTCGTCACCGAGAACAACATTACCCAATTGCGCCGACAGTTCGTGCTGCCCCGTGCTGGAGTCATAGCCAAAACCAAATGCCCCCAAAACGGCACCTGAGTGAATGATCGATCGATCGCCAACAACGGTATTTTCATAAAGCACAGCGTTCGGAAAGATCCGCACGTTAACGCCAATGCGAGAGTTCTCCATCACGGTTACATTCGGATAGATAACGCTTCCAAAACCGATTTCCACATTGTCCATAATGACGGCGCCAGGATGAATACAAACCTCATCACCAATGACCGCCGTGGGGCTGATGATCGCCTGTGGGCTCACACCAATTTTAGTTCGCTGAATTCGTGGCTGAAACTGCTCAACAATTTGGATAAACGCCGCTTCGACATTTTCGACTTGAATGCAAGGCTTTCCAGAGACGTCCGTCTCACAACCAACGACCGCCGCCACGGCGTCGCTTTGGAGAAAGTCCTCGAGATATTTCGAAGAAGTTACGAAAGTAATTTCGCCAGGGCCTGCCCTGAAAATGGATGCCGCACCCATGACTTCAAGGTCTGGTTGCCCCGTCACCGTTCCCCCAACCAAACTTGAGAGCTCGCTCAATCGCCTCATGACTCAGGCTTCCTTTCCTGACGCGCCGTTTTTACATTCCAAATTGACAGTGGAATTGAAGACGCATTTGAATACAAAGGCCCAATCGGAGCTAGAGCGATTAATTTTTTCATTAGATTTATAAAGTGATAGCACTTTCCGATTCAAAATTTGGGTAGATCAACTGAGCTAATTTTCAATTCCCCGGAGCGGAAAAGTGTCTTCACCGCGAGCGGAGGCAAACCGCCCCATGGTTCCTACCCATCTGCCCAAAAAAAAACGCTTCACCAAATGGCGAAGCGTTTGTTATTAAAATTGTCATGGGAGGGCGATGAGCCTAGCCAATCAATTCTTTGATTACCTTGCCACTGTTGGCAATCTTCATTGGACGTCCGCTTTGACTGGTGAAGGTTGTATCGAGCGAAATGCCCATTGCCTTACAGACAGTCGCCATCAAATCCTCAGAAGAGTGAGAAGTTCCTTCAACACGCGTGCCGTCTTCGTTGGTTTGACCTACCGCGACACCACTGTTCATCCCAGCTCCACCAACCGCTGCACTCCAACTGCGAGCCCAGTGATCACGTCCGGTGTTGCCGTTGATCTTTGGAGTCCGGCTGAATTCGCCCATCCA
>JAQWLH010000282.1 GCA_029247405.1 Mariniblastus sp. | reverse complement strand
TCAAAGGCCACGGCGCTGCGGACAAGGTCATTGAAGAATGTCTCGCTGAATTAGGCCACGAGGTTGTCATTCAAGATGCCGAATCTGAAGATCCACCCAATGATGAAGCTGATTCAGAGTAGATTCAACGTGTGTTGAACTCACCAATTGAAAATATGCGAAATGACGGTGCCGTGCCTACGCTTTTGTAGGTGCGTGTACCGTTTGTTTTTTTAACCGAGCCTGAGCAGCTTTCAAAATTTTCGCTGTGGGAGTTTCGCTTTCCCCCGGATGGAGTGGCAAATGGGAGAGGTTATTGTCAATTGACAGATTTGCATCATGCAGGCGTCGGGATCTTTTACAACAGAAGCTTGCTGAAGCGATTTTAAATAAAGTCGGAATCGAGGCAAATTTGGCCGAGATGACCAAGTTTTTGGAATCGCTTCAGCGAGGGTTCAACTTGGGTTGGTTGGAAGTTTAGAGGGAATCAAAATATGGTCAGCAAAATTGGCGAATCAATGGAGTTGAAATTTGATGACTTGCTCACGGCGGCATTTTTTGCGGCACAAAAACACCGGGTTCAGACTCGCAAAGATACCCAACAGACTCCCTATATCAACCATCCCCTCGAAGTCGCGAAGACACTTGCAGTTGACGGCGGGGTGACGGATGTTGATCTTTTGATGGCTGCGATGTTACACGACACCGTCGAGGATACCGAAACCTCAATGGAAGAATTGGCGGAACACTTTGGAACCCGAGTGGCGGCGTTAGTCGCCGAAGTGACGGATGACAAGTCACTGACTAAAGGGGAACGGAAACGACTGCAGGTTGATCAAGCTCCCAAAAAATCTGACGCGGCGAAACAACTCAAGATCGCCGACAAGATTTGCAACGCCCGTGATATCATTCAGCGCTCTCCTGCCGGTTGGAACAACGAGCGAAAAAGACGGTATCTTGAGTGGGCCAATAATGTCGTGGTCGGATGTCAGGGCGTCAACGCGAAACTCGATGTGCTAGTCAAGAAAGTCATTCAGGACGGTTTGAATGAGTTGAGCGAGTAGGGCAGTGTCTGCTTGGCAACGCCGCATTAGTTTCGCGCGGCCTTGGTTGCGGTTTCGTCAATTGAATAGTCACTGGGCAGGTGAACAAGATCGTCCTTTGATCCACTGAATGAAATCACCACACCATATTGCGATCGAGCCTGTTCAATTGAAACGTAGCCGTTGACGACATCATCGAGGACGAGCTCAGGATCACGCTCCCAAGGGTTACCGAATCCACCGCCGCCGGGAGGATTCATATCGATCACTGCATCAGGTTTCATCCATAAGATCTTCTTGGATTCGGTCGGTTGGCCGTCAAGCTGAAATTCTCCCTTGGCTCCCGAGAACCCTCCCATGAGACCCTCGGCGGGGAATTGGGTTCGGTCAATCATTCCCGAAACACTCCAGAGTTGGGTGCCTCGTTGCGCAACTGAGATGTTCTGTCCCAGACCCCCTCGAAATTTTCCCGGTCCCCCGGAGTCGGTTCGCAGTTCTCGATGTGCTTGAATCAAGGGTGCCTGAGTTTCCACGATTTCCGTTGGAACGCCTCCCACACCACTTGGGAATCCTGTTGTGTTCAATCCGTCTTTGGTTGGTCGAGCGCCCGTTCCGCCGAGTGAAAACAGAGTCAAGTTGGATTTCTTTTCACTCTCCGGCCACTGAGCACGCCAGATGCTCATCCAAATTGGATCCGCACTTCCTGCCATGACTCGGTTGGGAATGGCTTGGGAAAGTGCCCCGAAAATGGCGCTCGGTAAAAAATGTCCAACGAGATGCCGGGATGCAACAGCCGCTGGGCGGCGACAATTGAGAATGCAGCCTTCGGGGGCGGTGATGTGCACCGGCCGAAACGCCCCTTCGTTGTGCGGGACTTCGGGGCTGATGGCAGCCTTCATTGCAAAGGACGCGTAGCCCTTGGTGTAGTTTAAGACGACGTTGATGCCACGTGCCGATTGGGGTGACGACCCGTCAAAATCAATGTGCAGCTCGTCCCCCTCAATCGTGACGGCCACCTTGATGCAGAGGGGCTCCTCAAAGCCATCGCTCCATGTCTCATGTTCGTAGCGGCCGTTCGGTAAACTGCGGATACCCTCCCGCATGGCGTTTTCCGATCGCGTGATGATTTCTTCCGCTAACGGGTCGATCGTTTGTAAATCAAATTCATCCATCATTTGAAGCAAGCTGCGAGCCCCGACGGCATTGGAAGTCGCTTGGGCATACAGATCACCAATGGTTTCATCAGGGGTCCGCACGTTGGCGCGAATGATTTTGAAAAGCTCTTCGTTTGGCTGACCACTTCGAAATAGCTTGGTGATTGGAACTTGTAAGCCTTCTTCGAAGACTTCATGGGCTTCAGCTGAGAGAATTCGCCCACCAATGTCTGGCGAGTGGCAACAATTGGAGAAATAAGCCACGATCTTTTCATCACGAAAAACCGGCGTCAGAACAGTGAAATCATTGACTTGCCCAGCTGTCATCCACGGATCATTGGTCACCAGAACATCACCGGGCACCAGCGTCTCGGGTGGATACTCGTTGAGAAGGTGAATTGCTCCGGTGGCCATGGGGTTGATATGTCCCGGAGTCCCGGTCAAAGATTGACCTATCATCAGTCCCCGCGTGTCAAAGACGGCGCAGGCGAGGTCAAGTGATTCGCGCACAATTGTACTGAACGCCGTTCGTATCAACGTCGTTTGTTGTTCGTTGGCGACCGAGAGCAGCCGATTCCAGAGGACTTCAAGTTGGATTGGGTTCAATGTCATACAAATGGTTTAAATCAGTTTTCGATGACCGATCGCGTTGGACAGGTTCGTTGGAGATTCTGTGATTCATGATTGGCAGACGGATGCCAACGCTGCGGATTATGTTTCTTGGACACAAGGCATGCTGACGAGCAAGTTAAAATGTTCATCAACTCGACATTGGCTGCCCGGTCCGACGATGACAGTGGATTCCCGCTCCTCAACAATTGCAGGTCCATCAAACATCATTCCCGGTTTCATCCGATAACGATCGTAGATCTTGGTTTCAGTGAATCCATTGGTTTCGGGGAAGTAAGCTTGTCGAGTCCCTTTGATTGTATCGACGGCCAAAATGGCCGAGTCGTCAGTGTGGGTGATTTGCAAACTCACGTCCGGCTTGGGGCCTGAGGAGACAACTCGCCAGTTCGTGATTTCAATGTTTACCGGGGGGCCGGTCCGTTCGTAGAGTTGTTGGTAGACCTGCTCGAACGATGACTTGAGCTCTGGAATCTGAGCATCTGAAAGTTCGCCCACAGGAAGTTCAACTGGGATTTCGTGTCCTTGGCCAACGAATCGCATATCAACGGTTCGCCGGTGATTGATTTCATTTTTGTCGACTCCCGAATCGGACAGCAACGATTCTCCCTCTGTTTCCATTTCGTCCAATAATTCATTGGCGCGTTTCCAGGCGATCTTATCGATTTCCGTTGTCCAGGAACGGACAAAGTCAAATGCCAACGGGGCAGACAGAAATCCAACCGTGCTCATGACTCCGGCGCCCAGAGGCGCCAACAGCAGGGGCGATCCTAGTGACAAAGCAATTCGATAGGCTTGGACGGGTCCGCCCCCTCCGAACGCAAACAGGGGGAACCGACGTGGGTCTTTTCCACGCTCAAGTGAATGGACTCGGGCTGCATTTGCCATGTTTTCATTGGCGATTTGGTGGATCCCCCAGGCGGCCTCCTCAAGCGAAAGTCCCAACGGTCGGGCAATCTTTTGCTCGATGGTATTTCTCGTGGTGGCCAAATCCAATTTCATTTTTCCACCGAGAAAATAAGCTGGATCCAAATAGCCTAAAATCAGATTCGCATCGGTCACGGTGGGTTCGGTTCCCCCCAGGCCGTAACAAATTGGCCCCGGGTCGGCCCCGGCGGAATCGGGGCCTACTTTTAACAGGCCAAGTGCATCAACACGCGCAATTGATCCCCCGCCGGTTCCGATCTCAATCAATTCAATCACAGGAAGTTTGATCGGTAACCCGGATCCTTTTTTGAAGCGGTAGATACGATCCACTTCGAATTCATGCGCGATCAGTGGCTTGCCATCATTGATAACGCAAATTTTGGCCGTCGTTCCGCCCATGTCGAAAGAGATCAGATCTTTGAAACCTGCTGCAAGTCCGTACGCGGTTGCTGCCAACGCACCTGCGGCTGGCCCTGACTCAAGCAGGCGAACTGGAAAACGGACGGTTGTGTCCACCGTCGCGATGCCCCCGCTGGAATGCATCAAATAAAAGTTTCCAATAAATCCAATCGTCTCGAGTCGCCGCTCGAGTTGACGAAGGTACTTTTCAACCAACGATTGCACATACACGTTTCCAATGGTCGTCGAAGCACGTTCAAATTCTCGAATTTCAGGCACCACCTCCGAAGATATCGAAACCCGGAGCTTGGGAGCGACAGAGTGAATGAGATCGCGGGCGATTCGCTCGTCGGTTGGATTGGTGAAACTGTGCAAAAAACAGACCGCAATCGCTTCGATTCCTTTTTCAGAAAGTTCAACTGCCAGGCGGCGCACCTGATCCTGATCGAGTGGCTGATGTTCAGTTCCGTCAACGAGAGTCCGCTGCGTAATATCAAAGCGGAGGTAACGAGGCACCAATGGTCTCGGTTGCTCAAGCATCAAATCGTAAAGGTCGTATCGAGTCTCGCGTCCGATTTCAATTGAATCGCGAAAACCAGCCGTCGTCAGAAGAGCTGTCGAAGCACCTTTCCGCTCGATCATTGCGTTGGTCACCAAAGTCGTACCATGGATCAGATGTTCGACTTGGTTGGCTTTGACATGGAAGCGGCTGAGCGTTTCGGTCAGCGTGGTTTCGACGGCTTCAGAGGGGTCATCCGGAGTGGTCAGGACTTTACCAATTGAAAAAGCGCCTGTCTCTTGGTTGACGACAATTAGATCTGTAAAGGTGCCGCCGATGTCAGCCCCAACTCGATAGCGGTGATCGCTCACGATAATTCCTCAAGCTTGGGGAATTCTGATGGAGGTCGAATGTCGACGGTCGCCGAGCGTTGCTGAGCCAGCATTCCGCCATCAATTACAATTGATTGTCCGGTGATATATTGTGCGTCTTGAGAGGCGAGGAAAACTGCAGCGCCGGCGAGGTCATCGGCTTCACCAATGCGGCCCAAGGGGATATTGGTGCCTCGTAATTTGCGGCCCTCTTCCGAGATACCTGTCGTGTCAATCGAACCGGGAGTCATGATGTTGACTCGTACGCCATAGGGGCCAAGATCGAGAGCCATCGCTCGGCTCATCGCTTCGATTCCACCCTTGGTTGCGTCGTATGCAACAAAGCAGCGGTGGGCACGCGTCGCTCCGCCAGAAGACATATTGATGATACAGCCGCCCCCTTTTTTAGCCATCAGTTTTCCAGCTGCGAGGCTGCATAGAAACGTACCGGTTAGGTTGACGCCCACGATCATGTCCCACCAATTTTTGTCAGCTTCGAGAAAATGCTTCATGGGTGAAATCAAGCCCGCATTGTTGACCAGAATGTCAACCGTCCCAAATTCAGACACAGCGGATTCGAAGAGCGAGTTGACTTGAGCTTCGTCAGAGACATCGGTGGCAACCGCGATCGCTACGCCACCGTCCGAGTTGATCTCGTTCGCGATTGCGTTGGCACCATTGGAATCGATATCGGCAACAACGACTTTGCAGCCTTCGCGTCCGTATCGCCGGGCGATGGCGGATCCGATGCCGTTGGCAGAACCTGTGACAATAGCGACTTGGTCTTTGATACTCATTAGTTTGCCGCGAAAAATAGTGTCGGTGAAGGAGCCTCCGGTCCACGCTCTGGTCGAATGAGAGATTGGTCGGAGGGTTTTATAAGTCAGGACCTGTCCTGACGGTTTTCATTGATCTGGGAAGGTCTTACCCGCTCCCCACGATCCGGATTTGCATCCGACAGTTTACTCATAAGGATGAAGGTTCGCGAGACAGTGTCCTCCACGAAACTTCGGGTTATGATAATTCCCGTCCACCGGTCGATCATTTTATCTTTAGCTATCCAAAACCGTCTGTGAGAAAACTTATGCGTGCCGTCTGCTTTCAAGACATTCAACAAGTCGCCTGTAAGCAGCTTGCCGATCCGATGATTGAACAATCGACTGATGCGATTGTCAAAGTTAGTCTGGCGGGGCTTTGTGGGTCCGACTTGCATGTTTACTACGGACGTGAAACTGGCGTTGATGTTGACACTGTGATGGGCCACGAATTGGTGGGCACGATTTTAGAGACAGGTGGCGATGTTGAATCTCTCAGGGTAGGCGATCGGGTGTACGCCCCTTTTACCACCAACTGTGGAAATTGTTTCTACTGTAATTGCGGATTGACAGCCAGATGCACGTCGGGGCAATTGTTTGGCTGGGTTCAAAACGGAATCGGGCTTCATGGCGGCCAATCGGAATTGGTGCGGGTGCCACTGGCCGATGGGACTTTGAAAAAGATTCCCGATACAGTTTCCGACGCCAGCGCATTGTTGCTGGGTGATAATTTCAGCACTGCCTATTTTTGTGCCGAGATGGCGGAGGTCACACAAGAAGGGGTTTATGTCGTGGTTGGTTGTGGAACGGTCGGCTTGCTCTGCATTATGGCCGCGCGTTACCTGGGGGCCAAAACCATTTATGCTCTTGATCCGGTTCCCGAGCGGCGCGCCCAGGCGGAATCTCTAGGGGCGATTGCGATGAATGCCGACGAAACAGCGATCGCAGAAGTTAAGTTGCAAACCAACAATCGTGGTGCCGATGCCGTGATGGAGTTAGTCGGATTACCAGCGGCACAAAAGCTTGCTTTTGAAATCATTCGGCCGGGTGGGACGATGTCAGTCGTTGGTTGCCATTGCACACCCCATTTCTCGTTTAGCCCGGTCGATGCTTTTGACAAAAATTTGACCTATAAAACGGGCCGGTGTCCGGCGCGAAGCTACATGGATCGTTTAACCCACTTGGTTGCCGATGGAACGTTTGAGTTGGATGCGTTTATTTCACACCAATTTGGAATCGAAGATTGCGTCAAAGCGTACGACGTGTTTTCTAACCACAAGGAGGGCTGCTTGAAGGCCGCGATTGAGTTTTCATAAACTACCTTGATCTCACAACGAGCGAGTGATGAAGCACTACATTTTGATGATTGGTTTTCTGGTTCTGTACTTAATTGGCACAACAGGTCTCAAGGCAGATGAGGGTTCTGTCGAGAGAAGGGCGCCCAATGTTTTGTTGATTGCAGTCGATGATTTAGCTTGTACGCTTGGGTGTTATGGCGACTTAATCGCCCAAACCCCAAATATTGATCGGCTCGCCCAACGTGGCGTTTGTTTTCAACGAGCATACAATCAGCTACCGTTATGCAATCCTACTCGCGCATCGGTAATGACTGGATTACGCCCCGATCAAATCAAGGTGTATGATTTAGATCGACACTTTCGTGATGAGGTCCCGGATGTTGTGACCTTGTCTCAGGCCTTTCAAAATGCGGGACATTTTGCGGCCCGAGTTGGCAAGATCTATCACTACAATGTGCCAGCCTCGATTGGGACTGATGGCTTTGATGATCGGCCCTCATGGAACCGAACGGTTAATCCCAAAGGCCGCGACAAGGCAGATGAGCAATTGGTTTTCAATGCCGAACCGCATCGCAAGATTAGCGGAGCCTTAAGTTGGCTGGCCGCTGATGGTGTTGATGAGGAACAGACGGACGGAATGATTGCCACCGAGGCGATCAAAATCATGGCGGAAAAGAAAGACGAGCCCTTCTTTCTTGGAGTTGGTTTTTTTCGCCCTCATACACCATATGTGGCCCCCAAAAAGTACTTCGACCTGTACCCGGTTGAATCATTGAGGTTGCCGTTCGCACCTCAAGAGGATCGCGATGACATCCCTCAGGCAGCGTTTGCTCACAATTGCCCTGTACCCAATTACGGTTTGGATGAAAAGTTGCTTCTTCAAGCGACACAGTCCTATTACGCTTGCGTTTCATTTGTGGATGCCCAAGTAGGGCGGCTGTTGGACTCGCTCGATGAATTGGAATTAGCCGATAATACGATCGTCGTTCTATGGAGTGATCACGGTTATCATCTTGGCGAACACAATGGCGTTTGGCAAAAAAGAACCCTGTTTGAACAAAGCGCCCGAGCGCCGCTGATCATTAAAACACCAGGTCAGAAGGGCAGGGGGGTTTGCCGTCGCATCGTGGAGTTTGTCGATATCTACCCCACGCTGGCCGACGTAGCAGAAATCGACTTTCCCAAGAATCTGCCCGGTCGGAGTCTGCGGCCGTTGTTGGAAGAGCCATTAGCGGCTTGGGATGGATTGGCCGTAACCCAGATCCTGAGACCGGCGGATAAGCGATTGGAAAAACCTGTGATGGGTTGCAGCCTTCGGACCGAGCGATATCGGTTTACCGAATGGGCTGACGGGCGAGAGGGAGTTGAGCTTTATGACCATCATGCTGATCCAAATGAATTTAATAACTTGGCCATCAATCCAGACTCGAAAGCGATTCAAGTGATGAACCGGTTGAGGCCGCTGTTGCGGTCGCGCGCTTCCGGAGCGATCCCAACGACTCCCTTTAATCCTCGAAGGCTCTGATTGATCGAATTTGCCCGATTAAAAAAAAGCCCGAAGCATCAGGCGAGTTTGAGCTTTGGGCTCAGATGCAGATGAATCGGGCTTCTGTTGGATTGACGTTGGTTATGCCATCTATGCTGATGCGGTGGCACAAACAATGCGAGTCTACAGCGAATTACTGCATGTCCTCTAATTCTTCGGCAGTAAACGAGTTGTCAATTGTTTCGGCGTTCTGGACCTGCTGTCGCATACGCCTCAATTTCGAACTGGTGCCGGCATAAGCTGCTGCAACTTTCTGTTTGGCATAATTGGCATGTCCGCCGGCTGCCATGCCCATCGCGCGGGCCTCTGCAAAGGCATCTTGATCGGCACCGAGGAAGGTAAACTGCCAATTGTATTTTGACTGTTGCTCCTCAATCATCGTCTTGATCTGCGCCCGGCTAAACTCGCAGCTCGCATTTTCCAAGCCGTCGGTTGCGATTACAAAAGCCACTAAGCCTGGTCGATCTTGTTCCTGCATTGCAGCGAGACGAGCGCCTGTTTCATTGATCGCTCGACCGACGGCATCTAGGAGGGCCGTGCCGCCACGAGGAACTAGGCTGTATTTGGGAATATCGTTGGCCACAATGGCGCGGTGGACAAACTCGTATTCGGTGTCAAATTGCACAAGCGTTATCAAAGCCTGTCCCTCGGCTTGGGCTTGTTGTTCAATGAATGAGTTGATTCCCCCTTCGGCATCACTGCGAATTTCCTGCATTGAGCCGCTTCGATCAACGACTAAGGTAATGTCTGCTAGGTCTTTGTTCATCGGAACCTCCTTGAAAATAGGAACATGGAAAATTTTGATGTCACGATCGAGTCGCCAAGCTGCGTTACCACCGAGGGTCAAATTAATCGATGGATAGTTGAAATGTTACCAACCCAGATGGCTGCGTCATTTCCTGTCCGCGTCAAAAAAATTCGTGAGGCGATCCAATGGTTCCTGTTAAAGACGTGATTTACACAATCAGGTTCAGTACAAAGGCATCTCTCAGTGTAATTCTCGCCGTTTTTTGATTTCACGGGGAAGCACCTGCAAGATACGGTGGAGCGGTGCTCCGACCGATCCGGAGGATATTATGGAAGTGCCACAATGAAGCAAGTAATTGTGGAATATGCTCCAATCATTGGTATCATTGATACTAGACAGTTGGTCGGGTTTGGCTGACGCTCGTGGTCGTTTTTGACAGGTTTTGGATTTGATGATCGTAAAAAACTCAGAGCGATTGAAATTTAAGATGATCACGGAACAAGATGTCGGCTTCCTGTTTGATTTAGATCAGGATCCGGAAGTCATGCGGTTCATCAATGGTGGGAAAACGACGACGTTAGAAGAAGTTAACTCCATTTTTATCCCACGATTGAAATCGTACTTTAATCGGGAAAAGGGTTGGGGGTTGTTTAAGATCAACGTCCAAGCAACCAATGAACCCGTTGGTTGGATCTTGATCCGTCCCATGGGTTTTTTTTCGGAGACACCCGAATACCGGAATCTGGAGATTGGTTGGCGACTTTTTCGAAACACATGGGGGAAAGGCTATGCCACCGAAGCTGCCGCCGCGGTCCTTGAAGCGGTTCTGCAAAAAAACAAAGTTGATTTTGTTTCAGCGTTAGCGATGGAGCAGAATGAAGCTTCAATCAGGATGATGAAGAAGCTGGGGATGGAGTTCGTTAAAAAGTACACGCATGAGGATCCGTTAGGAGATGAAGAATGTGTGTACTATCGAAGGCAGGTTTGACCCGCGAATTTGGTTTCTTGGAGATGCGATAGGTCTTTACGGGGTTTCACGTCGAGCAGCGGTTGGGGCGTTGCGAGCATGATCATTGACGAATGAGCCAGATTCTTCGGTCCTGAATGAGGAACTGGGGCCTTGTCATCACTTCATTCCAGTTTCCTTCAAGGAGTAGAGCACGGGTACCACAAACAGCGTGAGGATAGTTGCGAAGCTCAATCCGGAAACTAAGAGCCATGCCATGCCTTCCCACAACGGCCCCCCCGCCAGGGCAAGTGGGATCAGTCCCCCGACGGTGGTTGCCGTGGTCAAGAAAATTGCCATTAGCCGTTGTTGGCCGGCGGCGACGATCGCCGAGTGGAATCTTTCGGTTTCGGTAATCGCCTCTTCGGCCTTCCATTCGCCTGAAGCATCATCGTTGGGATCTGGTGTTGCCAC
>JAQWLH010000280.1 GCA_029247405.1 Mariniblastus sp. | reverse complement strand
CTTCCAATTCCCGGCAGCTGGACAGTGCCGTCAGGTGAGACAGTTGCTTGTCGGCCTTGACCACCTTGGCCAGCACGGGCGTCTACAGAGTCAACGAGATCCTGAAGTGGTGTGTCGCCTTGGGTCACCTGCACAACGATGGCTGGGTTTTTGACAAACTCAGTGTACTTTTCATTCAACTCACGCTGCAGATCCTCAACGGTTTTTCCTGCCGCTTGAATCTGTCCGATGAGTGACAGTGATACCATCCCATCAGAGCGAATCGTCATTCCATTGCGAAGGCTGCTGTCCGGCTGATTCAATGTCGGGTCGATTGCGGATGAGATTTGAATCTGATCGCCAACATAGAGTTGGTAAGGGTCAAGTGATTTTTCTCGCGTCTTCAGGTATACGAACTCAAGTTGATCATTGACTCGCAACCGGTACTCGGGAACGTGGGGCGTTCGGTGAGGTCCAAGATATTCTCCATAGGCAAATGCTTCCCAGGGAACGTTGGTTTTGTCCCGCCAACGGGCAGTACGACCTTGGTGGTCCGTGTATTGGTTGACCCCTTGGGCGTTCCGATGATTCGGCATCGCGCCATAGGTCAATGGTGTCGGCGAGGAATGTTGCTGGCAGGTATCGCATCCGCCGTTGCACCCACAAGGTGATCCTGGCTGTTGGATATCACCAAATCCCTGGCAAAGCTGAATGTTGGGGTCGCGTATGACGTCCGATTCAAAGTCGGCCTGCACAACATTCATGGGGGTGGTGATCTGGGATGAAACCCGGACAACGGGGGGCGGTGTTGCGGGTGAAACCTGATCATTGGCTGGTTTAGATTGCGTTAAATTGATCGCTCCAGCGATCAAAATTACGCCAGCTGCAATTTTTAATGAGATGGATTTGATCATGGCTTCCATGCCTTAATTTAAATCTTGTTCAGTGGTCTCGATCAGTTGATTTGTCAATAAATGACTGAACGAAGTAACGTTTGGGTTCCAAAAAGCTACCTTTAGAACCAGGCCTTGATTCGATCGCCGAATGACTTGGGTGCGCCGTTGGGCTCACTCGTTCTGAATTCGTCGGCCGATGGTTGGGTGAACTTTGTCTGAGCTGCTACACGCGGCTCAAACTCCAGGGGTGTCATGGCATTGAACTGGGGTGCCTGAATCCATTGAATGCCTGAGGCAATTTTGGGTGCACTGGATTGAGAGGCGATGGAATATTCCAAGTCGGCCAATTGAGCCATTTCCAACTCGCCAAGTCGGCGATGTGTGTTGGCAAGGTTTTGCCACGCTTGTGGGGTTGGCTGGGCGATTAAGCTTTGCTTGAATAATTCAGTTGCCTCTCTGAGTTGTCCGGTTTTGACCATCAAGACTCCCAGTTCGTTCGCGGCGGTTGGATTGTTGGGGTTGCTCATCAACGAAGTTTTTTGGAACACGATTGCTTTGGCAACATCGAGATTGCCAGGCATGATTTTTTGATGACGTGCCATGACCGTGTGGAGCTTTCCAAGGCAACTCAATGCCTCGGCAGTGACGACGTTTCGTCCGCCGGCAAAATCGAGCTGTTGTTGAGCGAACGCATAGTACCGTTGCATTGCCTGAACCGGAGATGTGTGTCTAGCTTCATTTTTTGTGAGAAGCTGCGTTCGGTGAGATTCGATGGTGGCAGCAACGTTGACCGTTGCACTGTCGGCCGACTGATTGATGGAAAAGTCCTCTGCTTCTTTCATCGCCCGGATTGCATGCCCGAGTGATTGGCTGAAATCGTTTCCACCAACCACTGAATCATTTGCTTGAGCGATGACCCGAAGTGCGGCAAAAAACTCTTGTCGCGCTGCCATCGCTGCCCCTCGTCGTGAAAGCGACTTGCCGTACTCGATGTGGTGCACTGCTTGAATGGCTGAAGCTTCGGAAAGTCTCATTCGGGCCGGCGTGATCGGGGCGGTTAAGGCGGGCCTTGGAGCGTCAGCAATTGGAGTCATTTCTGTCGCGATCGCGACGTTTTGCGTTGGGCGAGGAGTTTTTGGCTGTGCTGCCGTGGGCAACGTTGGGCTTGATTGAGTATTCAAGCTGACGAGCGGTTTGACACCGTCGTCGTTGGTTTGCTTTTTCGGAATGGCGGTCGCTGGTCGCTCGGAGGGTTGGTTGGCTTGCCAAAGTGACGCGGTCGATACGGCATCGTTCGTTGATTGAGTCTGCGCCGTCGATAAGTTCGCAGCCAAGCCTGTTTCAAAGTGAGGCCCTGATTGAAGCGACAAGGATTCGGTGGAGTTTATCGCTTCCATCGCCGCACTTGAATCTGCTTCATCTTCAAGTTTTCGCTCAGCCAGAAGTGTCGTGTCGTTGTCAAACGAATCGAATCTCATTTCCGGGGCGAGTACCAATTTTTCGTCATCATTGGTTACCGGTGCAATAAAATCGTTGGTTTGATCCGGTGTGTGGGGCAGCGCTTTGATGTCGGTGATCGGTGCTGAATTGCTCGGAGGTTGTTTGGCAGACAACCGGTTGTTGATTTCCGCCAACTGCTCAATCGTTGTGAGCTGAGGATAATTCGGTTGGTCGGAATCTGACTTTAAGAGCCCAATCAGACAGATGGCAGATGCGGCAGTTGCCAAGGCGATCGCTGTTTGATGCTTTATATTTAACGGCATTTCTCTGGCCTTAGCTCGTTCGGTGGGAGGGATGCAGACGACTCTCCATCAGATATCCGACATCGGATTCCACCTGATATATCGGCCAAGGCGCTTGTTCGGGCTGATTGAGTTGTTCCGAATCTTCCAATTAGCGATGTTAATGGAACGGTGCTATTGGGATATTCATCAAAGATTACCACTCTTGATCGTCAGTGATTCGCTAACCCGTAAAGGCTGCCAAAGGGGTGGCTGGGGTCAGATTCTGCAGACGATGTATTAGCCGGTCATTCGTCGGTAACACATCCTTCAGATGCTGATTTCACATTTTTGATGTATTTGTAAAGCGTTCCTCGAGTTGCTTTGAATTTTGGAGCAGTCCAGTTCTTGCGACGTGATTCAAGTTCAAGATCGCTCAGGTGGACTTTGATGGTGTTTTCACTTGCGTCGATAGTGATTTGATCACCATTTTTAACCAAACCAATTGGTCCACCTTCTTGAGCTTCGGGGGTAATATGTCCGACGATGAAACCGTGCGAACCACCAGAGAATCGCCCATCCGTCAGCAGTGCTACGTCATTTCCAAGTCCCGCACCAACAATGGCCGAAGTGGGCGTCAACATTTCCGGCATCCCAGGACCCCCTTTCGGCCCCTCGTAGCGGATGATCACGACGTCGCCTTTGATGATTTTGTTCTCTTCAAGAGCCGCGACCATCTCCTCTTCAGACTCAAATACATTGGCGGTTCCGGTAAATACGGTTCCTTCTTTGCCCGTGATTTTGGCAACCGCGCCATCAGGGGCAAGGTTGCCGTAGAGAATTTGAATATGCCCAGAGGGCTTGATCGGATTGTCGATTGGCCGGATGACTTCCTGTCCGTCACTCAACCCGGGTAGGTCGGCTACATTTTCTGCCAGCGTTTTTCCTGTGACGGTCATGCAATCACCATGGAGCAGATCATGTTCGAGTAAGTATTTCATTACCGCTGGTGTGCCACCAACGGCGTGCAAATCTTCTTGGACAAATCGCCCACTTGGTTTCAGATCAGCGATAAAGGGAATCCGGTTACTGACCGTCTGGAAATCATCCAGTGAGAGGTTGACATCAACCGACCTGGCCATGGCAATCAAATGAAGGACAGCATTGGTAGACCCACCCAACGCCATGATCACCACAACCGCATTCTCAAATGCTTCTCGCGTCATGATGTCACGCGGTTTAATGTCCAGTTCAAGCAAGTTTAGGATCGCCTTCCCGGCTTGATGACACTCAATGATCTTTGCCGGATCTTCGGCGGGTGTTGAAGCACTAAAGGGGAGCGACATGCCCAACGCTTCAATTGCGCTGGCCATCGTGTTGGCAGTGTACATTCCGCCGCAAGCTCCGGCACCCGGGCAAGACTTTCGAATGATTTGTTGCCGGGTTTCATCATCAATTTTGCCCGCGACATATTCGCCAAAGCACTGGAAAGCGGAGACAATATCAAGTTTGCGATCGCCCAGTTTTCCAGCGCGAATCGTTCCCCCATAAACCATCAGTGCTGGTCGATTCAAGCGACCCATTGCGATTAGACAGCCGGGCATGTTCTTGTCGCATCCGGGCAAGGCAATGCAGGCGTCATACCATTGGCCGCACATGATTGTCTCGATTGAGTCGGCAATCAAATCGCGGGATTGGAGCGAATAACTCATCCCGTCAGTGCCCATGGAAATTCCATCGCTGACCCCGATCGTGTTGAACCGCATGCCGACCAAATCAGCTTTCTGCACGCCTTGTTTGACCTCCGCCGCGAGCTCATTCAAATGCATGTTGCAGGTGTTGCCTTCGTACCAGACACTCGCAATGCCAACTTGAGCCTTCTGCATGTCGTCCGCAGTCAGTCCCGTTCCAAAAAGCATCGCTTGCGAAGCGCCCTGAACTTTGGGTTGAGTAATTCGACTACTGTATTTGTTTAGTTGGTTGGTCATTTTGTTATCGAGTTGTTGGGGAACGGTCCGAAGGTCATCACAAAGTCGGCGTGGCTATCGCAACTACGTCATTGACACTTCAACAAAATTGTTGACAGCCTCGGGAGTTAAAGTATTCACACACTCCCTGAGGTGAGATTCTAACCCGTTTCAATCAACGATCTACTAATGGGGGAGTGAATGTAAGGCAAACTGAGTTGGTCAACGGTCAGCGGATGAAAAGGATCACCTTGGAAGGCATCGTTGGTGCTGAAAATTGCCTCGGACTTGGATTCGGGTGAAGAATTTTTTCGAGATTGAATAAGACCAAAAAAAATGCCACAGGATTTGGCCTGTGGCATCGCTGGTTTTATGCGTTTGCTGAATAAAAATTATTCAGTTGTAGCCGTGGCGACGGGATCGCTGGCTTTTTCTGAAGCTTCCCCTTCTTCACTCGCCTCTTCGTTTTCGGCAGCTTCGGCAGCAGCTTTGGTAAGAGCCGCTGGATCTTGTCCAGTCATCAACAGGTCAAGCTGCTTACTTAGATTGCTGACGACAGTTCCACGAGGGCTGTTCGCAAAGCTGGAAAGATCTGTCGATACTGAAAATGGCAAATCGGCTCCGCTTTCCAAAATTGCTTTGCAGAGCTCAACTGAGAATGAACCTTCGGCTTCGCCGGGCAAAGTCGTTCGATCACTCTTTTTGATTGCAGCAACATCGGCATCCGCTGAAACGTCGGCCAGTTTGACTTCAGTGACGACCGCGGCAATCCCGGCATTTGTCAATTGTTCAACGGTACCACCGCCAATAGCCCATTCCCAAGCGTCAAGGCAAATTCCAACATTGGGTTTTCCAATGGCTTTGACCAAAGGTAAAAGCTCGCTGGCAGTTTGAATGAACTTGAAATTTCCATCAGCAGGTTTGGTGTCCGAGGCATTCAGTGCCAATCCGATTTTGATTGAACTGGCTTCGAATTTTTCAGCGATCTGTTCAATTCGAGTTTGGTGCTTTTCGAAGCATTCCTGAAAAGAATAGTGCTCATTGTTAGGAGCGATTTGGACGTAGCAACAACGAGCGTTCAGTGTTTGAGCTAGATCAAGAATCGTGTCAAGTTTGGCGATCGACTCGGTGAATTGTTCATCGGTTCCGCCGATGTCGACCGGAAGCATAAACGTGCCCATGTCAATCTTGGCACTTTGCAGGAACTGACAAGCAAATTGCTTTCCCAATGTGTCGTGACGACCGACGAGATCTGCCATGTCAACTTCGACACCATTGAATCCGTGAGTCAGGGCCAACTCAATCAGTTCGTTTTGTTTTCCACCAACACCTAGACCACTGCTATTGAGAACTTTATACATAAACAACCTCCCGAAAATGTCACGACAAACCTGAGCACAATAAACAAGTCTCGGTGTCGATATGAAATGCTCCTGCCGGACGAATCAACATTCGTATTCAACTGAAAAGTTGAGTGGGAGCATGGAATTTGGACTGTGAATCAGGCCAGATTATGCCAGAGATAGCCAAATAATCATAGGCGTAAACGCCAGAAGACGGTCTTGACGCCGATTGTTGCCGAAATCCGAAGATTGGCGGACACTTTGATCCAGCTCTCACTTTTTCGTCGAAATAGTGACGATCGAAGCTGAGATCCAATTATCCCATTTGTGGAAGTCACGGAGAGGAATCGCTGTGGGTTCAAACCGGTAATTATTGCTATTTACCCGGTTGGCGAGACATCGAGGATGCCAATCAGAACCCACGATTGGATTTGATCAAACCGTGATCATGTTTTGGTATGTCTTTTAACGACTCGATCTAGACAGCAAGTTCGCGATTCGGCCGCTCAGGCTTTTGCGTCGTTTTTCTTCTTTTTCGAGTTTTTCTTCATTGTGAATTTCTCGCAGATGTTGTCGCATGGCTTCAATGCGTAGGTCAGCGGAATTGGTGGCCATCTGGGTTCCTGCCAGCTTTTGCTGCAATTCGTCCTGAAGACGTTGGAGATCGGCCCGCTGTCGGGCAAGTTCGGCTCTCTCTTGGGAGGAGGCGACCTGGGACTCCATCAGCTTTTGCTCAAGTTCGTGAATTGAGCCCTGCACCTCTGGGTCAATTTGCCTGTGATTGGATGCTTTTCTGAGAGAGTCGTTTTCTTGATTGACTGAATCAAGGTTATCTTGAAGTTGACTCAATTGGTCACTAAGCGATCGAATCAACTCAGAAGAGTGCTCGTTCAAGGCACCTTCGTTGGATTGGAGAACTTTCTCAAGCTGGGTTTCGGCCTCTTTGAATCGCGATTTCGATTCGTGTAAACGTTTAACGACTCGGCCCATTTCGGCTTCCGATTCAGCCTCACGTTGGAGTAGCCGTTGTTCAATTTCACTGACCCAAGATTCTAGTTGCTGGCGTTCTTCGCGTTCTGCCAATGTGGCTTCGTCAGAGCATCGCAAAAGATCTTCCAGTCCGCGGACGCGATCATCAGACGATTGAAGTTCTTGGAGAAGCTCTTCCAGTCGATTGACCAGTTTGAGTGTCTGTTCTTCGTCGACTGGGTTAGTGGCCTGGCTGCTTTCGGAAAGAGCCATTACTTGTGCATTCCGCTCTGCAAGCTCGAATCGTAATTGTTCGACTTCCATTCGCAGTATTTGAGCTTGCTCGGCATCGAGTGGGCCTGTTATTTCAAAATCGGAATTGCTGAATCCGGTTGAGAAACCAAAATCAACATCGTCGTCAGTCGTTGCTTCATCGTCCTCGTTAGCGTTTATGTCGTAGACGAATTTGTCGCCGGCTTCGCCTGTGTCGCCAAATTGGGTGGTTTCGAATTTAGGCGGTGCAGCCTCGCTCGTCGCGTTGCGAGCAACCGGGGGGCTCACTTGTGTTGCTTTATCGGGTGAGATTGATTCAGAATGAGGCTCGAGGCTGGTCTCGTTGTCTGGCCCGGATGTCATCGAGGGCACGATCGTATTGGGTCCGATCTTGATCTTATCCCCTGCTTTCAGACGACACTCTTCTGAAATGACTCGTCCGTTGACGAGTGTGTTGCCGGTATTCCAATCCTGAATCATCAGGTCATTTTGCTCGTTGATCCAGAAGAAGCAGTGCATCTCCTGAACGTCAGCACCCTGTACTTCGATTCGGCAGTTGGGGCCTTTGCCGACAAAAGTGCTGCCTGTTTCGTCAAGTTTAAATTGTCGAGTGTTGGCGTTGGAGTCAGTTAATGTCAGTTGAATTCTCATTTGACCGCTCCTTCGCTCAAGGTTGGTTCTGCCAGAAATGCCTGCAGCAATTGTTCCTCGTTGCAATTCATTTCAATCGTCGAGTGCAGGTCCGGCGTCCAGTCGGATTCGTTGTTTCCGACACCAATTAAACGGACGCCGGCGAGCGGGTTGGCAGGATCTTCGACGAGCTTTTGTAGTTGGTCGAGATTCTCATTCATTTCAATTAAAAGTGCATCGGGTTTACTGCGTCGCAGCATCAACCTTAATCCAAGCCAGTCTTGTGCAATTTTGCCCGAAACCTGCTCGCCATTTTGGGTAAACACAGCTTCGGTCGTTTTGCCTAAATCCGAATTCGCAACCAGCGCAAAAACTTTAGTCGTATTTGTGATTTGACATCGCTCGACTAATTCGGCCAGTTCAAATCCATGGGCGACACGCCGTGCTTCTTCAGCAGGCCAGCCCAATTGCTTGGCAATTTGAGTAATCGAAATGGATTCGGCAACCACGCTCATCAATCGCATGTGTCGACTTGAAAGTCCGGCGCGGTCCATGTTTTGACCGCGGACTGCCTTTCTGACAAAGCCAGGTGCCTGCTCATCTGTGGGCAGTTCATCTTGATTGCAAATCAAGGCACCCTCCACCAGAAGCGATAATAAACTGGCGTCGAGTGGAAGTTTATGGAACAAAGATGGGAGAGGTTGATGGGTGTTAAATCGGAAAGACTGAAGGTTGCCTGAAAAGCACAACCTCAAGAGAACCGCCGCCTGAAGTCGCAACAGTTTTCTCAAAAGCCGAGGGTCAAGAACTTTGTTGTCGATTAATTCAACAATGCCATCGACTTCGGAACCCCGTCGACCAGCGACGGTGATTTTGATCACCGGGGTGAGGTCAGCGAGCGCTTCGGGCATATAAGCGGCCACAATTGAGGGGGCTACGCCAGATGCTGTGACGGCCTGAATGCGTCCTTTGTCCACAAATATTGCGACGCGAAATCGGTCGGTTTGAACTTCTAGGGCTCCCGATTTGCCACCGTTGTTGAGCATGTCGATGACTTCTCTCAGGCCAAAACAACCGAACGTACCGGTCAATTCTGATTCGCCGAGTTCGTCAATGACCTCTGGAACAGCAGAGCCTTCGCACTGTGAATTGACGACCATCTCAGCGGTGTTGATGGCGTTCTCGACGGTGGCGACGAGTGCTTCGGAGGTGTAGGGCTTAGGCAACATGTCGACGACATTGTCACAATCCACGTATTCGGCATACGCTTTTTTGCGAAGCGTTGAGCTGGCAACGATCGGGATCTTTGCAGTTTGTGGAATCGCCAGTAACTGGCAGCATACTTCGTAGCCAGTCGTGCCAGGCAATTGATGGTCCAGAATGATCAGATCGGGTGATTGGTCTTGGGCGATGGAGACACCTGCCTCGGCGGTCGGTGCGAGGACAACCTGATATCCGGCATTGCTCAGTTCGCTATCGCACAGCCGACGAATAGTCGCACTGTCATCGATGACCAATATAGTTTTTTCACTCATCATTGTTTCCTTTTAACGAGTTCCTAATGGTTCGGGTGACATCGAAAGCGATTTGAGAACCGTCTGAATCGACGCTGCCGACACAGGCTTTTTGATGTAGTCAATGGCACCTAGGTCCATGGCTTTGGTGTGGAATTTCTCTTTGTCACGACTGCTGACAACGACTACCGGCGAGTCGCAGTATTGTCCACTTTGGATATCGGCGAGTAGCGCAAGCCCGCCGAGATTCGGCATGTCGAGGTCGGTGATGACCAAATCAAAGCTTTGGCGGCTGAGCAGTTCGATCGCTTCCAATCCATCCCCCGCCTCGACGACGGAAAAGTTATGCTTTTGAAGATGGCTTGTTAGGACCTTTCGGGCAGACAGAGAGTCGTCGACAACTAATACGCAAAGCTGATCAGCCGAAGGCTCAGCGATTTCATTGAGGTTCTGGTCGGTCGAATGATACGAGTGGCAGAATTCAATGATGCATTCACTATCAAGCAATAAAACGCTTTCGCCTGACCCGGATAAGGTGACACCGCAAAACAGCGGATGTTGTTTTAACAGGTTGGGTAGTCCGCGAACGACAACTTCTTCTGGTCCAACTAGCTCATCGACTGCCAATCCAAGTTGAGCAGCGTGGGGATAGTGGCTCCCATTGGGCCGTCGCCGAAGTTCATGAGCTGTTCTCAGGATCAGAATGTCTTCCGATTGAGGATCGCGAGGTTGGTTCGAAAGCGCGGACGAGAGCGAGACTTTGTTAATCTTCCCCAGGCTTTGGCTGGAAGTTTTGGCGGCCGTGATGGATTGCATCGGCAAGGCAAAAAGCTGGCCGCTACAGCGGAAGATCATGACGTGCTCAATTCCTGTTCGAAGTGGAATCAAAAAACGCATGGTGGTTCCCAAACCTGGTTCGGAATCAACCTCGATGCGACCGTGGAGCTGTTCAATGGTTTTGGCAACAATCGCCATGCCAACGCCGCGACCGGAAATTTGACTTGCTTGTTGCCGTGTTGAAAATCCCGGATGGAAAATCAGGCTTGCCAGCTCGTCATTGGTTGTTTGCTGATTGGCTTGGATCAGTCCCTTTTCGGTTGCTCGTTCTTGAACGGCTGAATAATCAAGACCGTTGCCATCATCGCGGATCTCAATGATCAAGAGCTGGGCATTGGAGCAGGCTTCGAGGGTGATTCTTCCCTGAACTGGTTTGCCTAACTTTTTTCGTTGTTCCGGAGTTTCAATTCCATGACTGACAGAATTTCGAACAACATGAAGTAATGATCCGAATAAGCGTTCTTGGATTTCTTGCTCCAAGCCGGCATGTTCTCCCAATAATTCAATTTGAACCTGTTTGCCCTCAGATTTTGATGCATCGCGTGCAGCGCGTTGCAGTCGGCGGAATAACCCAGAGACTGGGATTCGTCTGAGTTGCATGAGTTCCTGTCGAAAGTCACGGATGAACCGGGAGATCGCACCATTGTCTTGGCTAACTGGTTTTTGCAGATCACGAAGTCCATGAGCAACCGCTTCGATGTCTTTGGCAACTTCAGAAAAATTGCTCTCGCCTTCAAAGGATCGGGGAGGCTCAAAACCATCGTCAGAAATGCTCAATCGCGTTGCACATCTCGCAAGTTCTTCGTTGTAGATGTTGAAGTCGGAGGTATGGCTTTCGCGACGGTTCCGAAGAACCACCAGTTCGGCCAACATGTCCATCAGGCGATCAAGCTTAGTTGCCCGGATCCGAATGGAGGATTCATCATTTGAGGCAAAATGGTTGAAACGGGATTGAGGCTGAGAAACTGGGTTGTGATTGGACTCGGATTCAACTGGCTCATTTTGTTTTGAATCAAGCTGTTGGAGAGAGTCGATCTCGGCCCGCACGCGGTCAACGGCTGCAAACAGGAAATCGGAATTCGTGTTTTCGGGGATGTCGAGTGCGGTCTCGGCGTCGTGAATGTATGCAGCCAAATTGGCTAGTCCAACGGTTGCCGATGCGCCCTTGAGTGTATGTAGCTCCCGACGAAATTGCGTGATGGGTTCTTCACTCTCAGGGGAGTTTTCACTTGCCAAAGCGGCTTGCTCCATCGAGTTTAAGCCGCGAAGCGTATCGTCAAGGAACGCCTCAAGAAGTTCTCGGTCATCGAGTAGTTCCTGCTTTGCCGCATCATCATCAGAGCTGGCGTGAATGACTGGCTGGGCTTCGGTTTTGTTTTTTCCCGTCGGCTTGCGTCCGAACTGCTGGTTCTCCTCGACTTCGTCAGCGGAAGGAATCGCCTCGGCTTGGCGCGATTCAGCAATGGCCGAGAGTAGCATCGCGATCTCAGAACTGGAAACATCCTGAGTTGCAGGATCTGGGGGAGTATCCTCGTCTTGATTCCAGTGAACCGAGTCTCGTTCGAATTCACTTAGTTGGAAATCTTCTCGCCATTGGTCATGGGCAAATCGGATGAATTCGTTTACTTCATTCGTTTGTTGGGTTTGAACTGATTTAAGAAGAACCTCGAGTTTGGCCTGCACAAACTCGATTATTTCATTTGCCAATTCACGTTGTTTGGGAAATTGACTGCACCGATCAGCGGCAAGTCTCGTGACTCGCGCAAGAGTTTCGCTGCCCTTGATGTTTGTGTCGCACCAGTCGTTTGGCTGAGTGGAGAGATTGGATAACTCAAGAGCCAATGCGCGCAAATCCGCTTCCGCCAATGTTGAGTCTTGGTTTGCAACTGCACCAAGTTGTGCACGAATTGATTGTATTCGTGTGGTGAGCTTTGAATTGTCTCGAGGTATCTCAGCCATGTCTCTTTGTTTTGTGATTACTCCAAGGGTCAGGAATTGAAAACTTAATTGGAAAGGAGTGGTGAATTAGTCGTCGAAACGTTTGGGGACTGGCCCTGATTGGGGATCGTCGAGCGGTTAGGGGGATTCTTGGAATTTTCGTTTCCGCCTTTTCCCAGTGAGCCTGCTAAACGGAACATTTGAAGTGTGTTTTGAAACTGCTCACCACATTGTGCAAGTGTTTTTAGCGTCCATAAGACACCTTCAGCTCGACTGCGGTTTTGTTTTGCTGTTTCATTGCTTTGCTCGAGTGCTCCCACCAGTTCTTTGGTCAGCTTGAGTTGGTTGCGTGAAGCTTGGGAGATTTCAATTAGACCGATGGACGACTTGTCGGAAACTTCACAGATGTCTTTAATCGCTTCGAGGGTGTCGGTTACGCGGTTGATGACCTGATTCATTTGGTCATGTTCGCCGGTCGCAACGGAGATTGACTGATGGGCTTCAGCTTGAATCATTTCGATTCGACGCGAGATATCCTGAACCGCTGAAGCAGATTGCTCGGCCAGAGCACGA
Source organism: Mariniblastus sp. (assembly GCA_029247405.1). Classification (GTDB taxonomy): domain Bacteria; phylum Planctomycetota; class Planctomycetia; order Pirellulales; family Pirellulaceae; genus Mariniblastus. Next base: position 3,317 of record JAQWLH010000280.1, on the reverse strand, counting down.
ACTTCTTCGGCGACAATAGCAAACCCACGGCCGTGCTCGCCAGCGCGGACCGATTCGATCGACGCATTAAGAGCCAGTAGGTCGGTCCGTGAGGATAGCGTTCCGATGGCTTGCACAATCGATTCAATTTCTTTGGTGTGTTTACCGAGTGCCTGCATTTTGCGTTCTCGCGCAGCGGCATGGGAGCGGATACGTTTCATCTCTTCGATTAGATCTTCGAACTGCTGAAGTCCGTTGAATGCCTTGTCCTGAGCTTTATTTGATGCCATCATCGCCCCTTCGGCCGTGTCGCAAACGGACATCATTCCGGCTGTCAGATGTTCAATGACCGTTGCTGTTTGCGAGACAGAGTCAGATTGAGATTCTGATCCGCTGATTAATTCTTCGGTCGCTCGTTGGATTTCCCGTCGACATGAAATTGCCTGACGAACGTTGGAGTCAAGTTCGCCACCGTATCCGGTCAAAATACCCTGCAGTTGGTTGGCACATGGAACGGGATTCCCGGAACGGTCAAAATCGCCTTCGCGCCTGTCGATTTTCATCAATAGCTTTTTGATTTCCGCCAGTTCTTTGGCCTCTTGGGTGGTCTGTTCCCGTTGCGTCTGCTCCTTGGCTTGGATGACAGAAGCAAAACCTTCTCCGACTTTGTCAAATTCAGAAAAGCCAGTTTTGATTGCATGTGATGGAGAGGATTCAGCTTGAACGGTCAGTGCTCCCAGGCCTCTGTGAATTCGCCAAAAACCCCAGCCCGTTGTCAGCGAAGCGAACAGCGTTAGACCGCAAGTCAGGATCGGCAGGACTCCCATATCGTCTTGAGTAGTCAGCGTTCCAGAAATGGCAGCAGCTGCCAGACTGGTCATAAACGAAACGATTAAGATGACATTTGTACGCATGTTTTTTTCTACAAATTGCAAGTCAACTGAGAGATAGGATGCTCGGAGTGTTTCCAGAACATCCCCAAAAGATTTGACGTGTAATGATAAAGTGCTGCTGGTTCGAGGATCTGCAGCACTTGGTTTTCAAAAGAGGCCGATCCCACAATGACTTTGGACCAGTCGTCTTGACGATTGGAGATCGCTGAAATGGAGGTCTCCAAAGCAGCTAAACCAATCGCTTGATCGATTAGTAACCCCCAAGGGCCTTGGGGGCCATGAATGATCAGGAGTTGCTGCTCGGATTCAGGTGAGGTGTCGTATTGGATTTGGGGCAACGCTTGGAGGCTGATGACAGAGAAAAACTCATTTTGCAGGTGACAAAGTCCCTTGAGGATTGGATCGCTTTGTGGGGTGATGGTGATTTCTGGTCTCGGCACAATGCTGCGAACGGCCAACGCTGGAATCCCAAACCACCCTTCCCCACTGCGAAAAACGCAGAAACGTTCGGAGTTATCCAAAGCGAGTTGGCTGATGTTTTTAGTGTTGTTTTTCAAGCGTCTATTCCATTGGGTGGGGGGGGAATCTTCTTCTCCATTGGACTTGCGAGTCGCTTCGCGAGTGAGGGTGGGAGTTGTTTTAAGTCGTTCGGTCTGCCTCAGGGGTGAATGTTTTCAAACGCAAGCTCAGCGATGCGTCGGTTGTTGGTTTCTGGGTTTTGTTCGGGGCCGTGGAGCGGTTGTGGAAAGCTGGTTCTCGACTGCTGAAATGAGTGTCGTTTTGGCAATCGGTTTATGGACAATACCGCCATGTTTGCGTCCCGGAAGTGCTTCTTCCGGTGATTCCTTGGCAGTCAAAAAGATGATGGGCAAATGGTTGTGTGAAGAATCGGGTGCATGAAGTTTTTCGTAAACGCCGTGTCCGTCCACTCCCGGAATGTTGACATCGAGAATGATCAGGGCCGGATTCTCCTCCACTCGTTTGATCGCTTGGTGCCCGTCACAAGCAGTAATGACGTCGTATCCCAGATCCGTCAGGATCCGTTTGCAGGTCAGCCGAATGGTCCAGCTGTCGTCCGCAACTAATATTTTTGGCAACATAAAATTCCTTGTCGCGAGTCGTCGATTTTTACGTCGGTCGTATCTGTGAACTCTTAGACCAAGCAAAGGTATGCCAGCTTTTGGGGGGAAGCTGATCTTTTTTCGAAAAATCATAGACAGATTGGGACGCAAATCCCCAGCGTGTCACCAGGGAGCAAGAGAGGGGGACAAGGCCACCTGCATTTACCGCATCGTAGAATCAACCGCCAAATTCGTTTTGTCCGTTATGACAGGAACGATTCGTTGAGGAACAAGAATCGAGGCTGAAGAGTGGCTCAGGAAGCAGGCAGGCCAATCAGTCTTCCTTCGTTTTTAAGAGAGGACAACGTGAGTGGATTTCGTCGACAGTCCTCGAAGTTCGAGCGTCTTTAAGATTTTGACTCGAGAATTGTTTTATCGCTCGAAAGGTTCCAATTGATCAGCCGATTCGTTGAGTCGGGGTTTTCGCGGGGGTTTTAGGCAGAAGGATTAAAGGGGCAGTTGCATCACGCTAGTTGGTTTAGAGCCGAGCTTGCGATCGGTCGAAGGTGGCTGCATAAGGTCAGGCAAAGCCAGATAAGAGATAAGAAAAGGTCGGTAGTAGAGCGTTGGAGATGGCAGTTAGAGCGAAGACTCATTTTCGATTGGAGGAAGTGTCGTATTAAAAACGGTGGAAAAGAAAATGTGCTTTAACGCGAACTTCGATCGAGGAATGATTGTCAAAATGGGTGTTGGTGTGAAGGAAACTGTGTTCAATTGACGATAGACCTCTTTCCCGATGAATTCGTTGGTTATAACCTTAGCGATGGCACTGGGATGCAAAAAACATTTCCGGAGTCGGAGATGTCCATTCAGGTTGCGAGATTTTTAGTCACATTTAGAAGTCGAGCATCTGAATCCAGTTTTGGATGACAGTTGTTATTGATGGGATGTTAATTCTGAGAGATGGTTATCAACGGGATTCGCGGCGTGCGACGATTACCGTCTGTGATTACTTTTTTAGGGGGCGAATTGGATTCGACCGGATAGCTTGAAGTTATGGTGGCGTGTCGTAGCTGGTCAGAGGGCTACGTAAAAATCTGACCAAAAACTTTATTTGCAGAAGATAACTCTTTCGCAATGGCTGCGTAGAAATACGTTGCCCCGGCTGATAGGTTTCGCTGGAGAGCCTTGAATGCTGGTCACCAATTCCAGATCGCAGTGAGTCACGTTTGACACGCTTACTGTTAAATTAAGTTTCGGACTAGTTTGACGTTCAGGCTGTCGATGGTCGGCCTGTCAGGCGAAGATTAAATCATCGACTACACACGTAGAGGCCATAGCCGATACATCGCGGGACGCGGGTTCGATCCCCGCCGCCTCCACT
>JAQWLH010000279.1 GCA_029247405.1 Mariniblastus sp. | reverse complement strand
AGCGCATCTCAATTGGAGGCACTAGGGTAACAACGGAAGCCCTAATGGTAAAGATAGTTACTTTGAGGGATCTGGTTAGCGTGTGAATCGCTTGCTTTAGGGGCGGTTAGTGGAAAATCTGAAGGGTAGATTTTTTCGGTTTTGGCTTAGATTGTTTTGGCGACGGGATTTGAAGTCAATAAAACCCGTAGGTCACACACATTTGTCGAAGTTTTTTGGGTTGCCAATAACGTTTGATGGGCTTGGTGAAAATTAAAACTGTTGCAGCGAGCCAAAGCGATTCGAATCTCATCCGCATTTGAACCCCACAAACGTTTCAGCGTGGAGTCGTCGATAATTGCTCCGGCGACCGGTACCGTACCGTCTTCGCCGTCGGTGCCGCCGGAGAGTAAGCAGAATTCGCCAATGAGTCGTTGGTTGCATCGGATCAATTCATCGAGTGTTGAAAGAACGAGATGCTGGTTCCTTCCGCCCTGTCCGGGATCATTGCAGAGTTGGACTGTGGTTTCACCGCCTTGGATCAAGCATTGCCTCCCCTGAAGGTCTTGCAACTCCAAGATTTGCGAGGCGACTTGGCGACCTACGACTTGAGCATCGCCTTCGTTACCGCTTGGATTTTCCAAGTTGCAGTTGTAGCCGAGCTCTCTGGCTTTATTGCACGCTGCTTGCATCGCCAACTCAATATTTCCGATGACGATATTGTCAACTTGAAGCTTTTCAGAAAACTTCACTTCAGGTTTAAGTTGCGATTCAACTGTTTGCCAAACAGACCAGGGAAGATTCTTTTGGTGTGGGTCGAATTTTCTGAGTACGTCAATGGCGTTCCAATTATTTGATGGCTCAATCGTCGGGCCCGATGCGATCACCTCTAGCGGGTCTCCAACAACATCTGAAATGATCAGCGAAATAAATCGTGCTCCACCCGCAACAGCTGCTAGTGATCCCCCTTTGACTCGGCTGATTCTCTGGCGAACAGCGTTGAGCTCGTGAATGGACGCTCCGGATGAACTTAGGAACTGTGTAGTTCTGATAATATCGTTGAGCGTAATAGAGGTTGCAGCGCCGTCGATGTTGAGTGGGAGTTCCAAAAGCGCTGAACCGCCTCCCGATATCAAACAAACGATTAAATCTTTGGGCCCCGCAGATTGAACCAATTCGATAATATCTCGGGTCACCTCAAGAACTCGGGGCGTCGGGAGGTTTTCACCGGCAGGGCGAGTCCCAACAATTTGAATGTGTTCTGTCTCGACTATTTGATCGTCTGGCACCGAAACCAAGCCGAATAAAGGTAACGGAATATCGGCAAGCACTTTTTCGAGCCCGACCGCCATCGCGGCGGACGCTTTGCCAAACCCAACGCAGAGAATTCTTTCAATGTGGGTGACTGAAATCCTTTGTGTGCCGACACTTATCTCATTGTCAGAAACAGCAACCGCATTTTTTACGAGAACTTCGGCGTTGACTGAATTGACGCCCTCACGCCAGATGGCGATCGCGTCGTCACGCAGTGATTGCATTTGCTTCATGTGGAATTTCAGATAAACATGGGAGCGGCTTGGATCGCATGCAAAGATCATCTCGAGGAGAATCTTTGGGGACTCAGAATAAAGTTAAAAGTTGCGGTTCGGGTTTGGTTTAATTGACAGAATTCATTTGATAGAATGGTACGCGAGACGAAGTGAAAAATAAAACCCGTCGGATGGAAAATGGCAGTTTCAAATACTAAAGAGCGATTTGCCCAAGAGGGGATGGCTGAGATCGCACTTCAGGTTTTAATTCGACCAGGGATCCCGTCGAAAGAGCGGAAGGTCATTGAAGACTCCTTGATGGAGGTGGGGTGTGAGGTCGCCGGTGGTGGAGGATTTCATGATGGTACCGAATCCGATATTTCCGTTCTCGTGCATAGCGTCAAGCATCGTTTGCCGATCATTATGAGGGTGCTTCAAGATGCTCGAGTGGGGCGAAAATCAATTGTATCGCAGAGTGCGCCAAAAGTAGCCGAGTACAAAGTCTACGGAGGTTCACAGTCGTGGGCCAACCAGATTCCATCCGAGTTGGCTGATCGACCTTGGTGGAAGTTCTGGTAGGTCGTTCAATTAGTTTCTTCGAGTTTAAACCGACATGAAATGCCAAGGTTTGTTGTTAGGTCTGATTTGCCTTGTTTTGCTTAGCAGCGGTTTTGCCCAAGAGTCAACGCGGGGTGAACGGCATGAGACTCAGGTGGCAAAGCGAGTCTCCCTTAATGCTGAAAAGGATGAAGAGCCATTGGTATCTTTGGGAACCAACTTGATTCCTGAAGTGACAGAAAGCAGTGGGGTTGCCATTTCTAGTTTTGTGAGCGACGCCATCTGGACTCTCAACGATTCTGGGCATCCGAATCGCTTGTATCTTTTAAAGACCGATGGCAAACTTCTGGCCCGAGTCGATTTGCGAGACAGTCAAAACATTGATTGGGAAGCGATGGCCCGATTCAAATTTGAGGACAAAAGATATTTGCTGGTTGGTGATTTTGGGGACAATGCCAAAAGACGGAAGAATTATCAGTTGTACATTGTTCCCGAACCGGATTTGTCAGCAAGTTTGGCAAGCTCGAAACCAGGTGAGCAACCCGCCTCCCGTCACCTTTCGCCAATTCGTCTGGATTTTACTTATGAGGATGGCCCCAAGAATTGCGAAGCTGTCGCGGTTGATGTTTTGGGTAAGCAAATCTGGTTAGTCGAAAAAATCTACGTTGATACCTCGATCAAAGCTCATCCAGGCATCTACGTTCTGCCCTTGTTGGTTGAAAAGCCCGCCAAACCGTTAGTCGCAAAACGAATAGGTAATTTTCCGCCCCGGAATGTAACGGGCATGGACTTTTCCTCCGACGGACGCCGGCTGATTATTCGAAACTACGTTAACGCTCATTTGTACTCACGCGAAAACGAAGAATCGTGGGAAGAAGTTATTTCGAAGACAAACCCAGCAACGGTTGTTCTGCCGCTCCAGCGGCAAGGCGAGGCTGTTTGTTTTACTGACGATTCAGCATCGGTGATTTTGACGAGTGAATTTTTACGACAGCCAATCTGGCAGGTTAAGCTGAAGCAATATTACAAGATGCCGCGTCGGATTAAAAATCGTTGACACACGATGGAAAGAGGTTGAGCTTTTGGAATGCATTGATTAGCCGGTGTGGTGCATTAAGGCCTTGTCTAACTTGGGGAGTTTGATGAGAGAACCATTTGAATCAAAGAGCAGTCGAATTTGGGCGCGTTAATCACAAGATGGTTTGTGGCCTGAGTTTTGGTTTGTTTTGATTGCCTCGGCGAGTGTCCCCCGCAACTCTGGTTTTACTTTTCGTGCATGCGAAGCCAATGGGATGCATTCCAACGGATAAAGTTGGATGGGGTTGGAGAGGAAATGAATGCCTTCGAAGTTTCTAATCGCTGGGATTGAGCCTGATCACCTGCGGTGGTTATCGGGTGATGTGACGGCTTCGAAATTTGGACTTAAAGATGTCGTGAATAGACAGTTGGAGTTTGGTGCAGTTCATTTTGAGAACAGATTAGTCCTTGAATTATCCGTCCTTCAATGATGCAGGGTAAAACAACAACAAGAATGTTTCGGGTCATTGTCCAGGCATTTTTTTGGAATCTCGGTTCGATCCAATCGCTGAATTGAACGACAAACCCTATCATGTTGAGATAACCAACGAACGGGTGTCATGAATCTCATTTACCTGATCAAGAAGACTCGCGTAAAAATATGGAGCGTTCCTAATGACAGATGAAGAAGATGTGAAACTAGTTGCTCTGGAAACGGACCAGCCGATTTGGAGCCGTTTTTTCACTGTCGCTCCGTTGGTTGTTGTTGGATCTCTTGAGGCGACTGGAGAGTTCGATCTTGCGCCCAAGCACATGGCCACTCCACTGTCTTGGGAGAATTATTTTGGTTTTGTTTGCACGCCGAGTCATCGCACCTACCAAAATGTCAAACGAGAAGAAGCCTTCACGGTAAGCTATCCGAATCCAAATAATGTGTTTTTGACAAGTCTCGCGGCAGCGCCTCGGTGTGACGACAATTCAAAGCCGATGCTTCAAGTCATGCCGACCATTCCTGCGGTTGAAATAGAAGGTGTCCTGCTAAAGGACTCTTACTTATTCTTAGAGTGCAAGCTGGACCGGATCATCGATGGATTTGGGGCTAACAGTCTGATTGCGGGAAAAGTAATTTCTGCTCGTGTAGATCAGGCAGCATTGCGATTGGCCGACAGAGATGACCAAGATTTGCTGGCGGCGTCACCTTTGTTGGCTTATCTTCCGCCCGCACGGTATGCGTCGATTGAGCAGTCATTGTCATTTCCATTTCCAGAGGGACTTAAGAAAGGCGATCAGGAATGAATGTCGCTGTTAACAAAGGCGTTCGACTGCTGGAGATTCTACGTCGTCGACAGAGTGAAATGATGGAGTTGTTGACTTCGATGGTCAAAGCTGAATCGCCGTCACATGACTTCGAGTCTCAGATTCCGGTTCAGGAGATGATCTCTGAATCGCTGACCGATTGCGACTTTGAAGTGAAGAAGTTTCAAGCCAATGACGCGGGAGGCCAGTTGCTCGCCTTACCCAAAAAGCGAGTGAAAGGGCAGCCCGTTCAAATGATGCTTGGTCATTGCGATACTGTTTGGCCAATCGGCACGTTGGAGAAAATGCCGATCCATTTAACGGATGGCAAGCTACACGGTCCGGGCGTGTACGACATGAAAGCCGGATTAGTGCAAGCGATTTTTGCAGTTAAAGCGATTCGCGAACTTGGGGAAACACCCAGTGTGACTCCATACTTTTTCATCAACTCCGATGAGGAAATTGGCAGTGCGAAATCGAAGCAGAATATTTTTCGATTGGCGAAAGCCTCTGATCGAGTGTTCGTGATGGAACCGGGTCTCGGTCCCACAGGAAAACTGAAGACGGCTCGAAAAGGTGTCGGTCGATTTACGGTCAAAGTGATTGGGAAAGCTTCCCATGCGGGTTTGGCTCCTGAACAAGGCGTTAGTGCCATTCTTGAATTGTCGCACGTGGTTCAGGCGTTGTTTGCGCTAAACAATCCCGAAAAGGGAATCACGGTTAACGTGGGGACGATTGATGGTGGCATGCGGCCCAATGTTGTCGCGCCGGAGGCAAGTGCGGTGGTCGATGTGCGCGTGGTAACGCACGAAGATGCCCGCGAGATCGAACAGGCCATTGAGGGGCTGAGGCCGGTTGTGCCTGGAACACGGCTTGAGATCACTGGCCGAGTTGGCCGACCTCCGATGGAAAAAACGCCCGGAAATCAGCGGATATGGGAGCATGCACAGGAGGCCGCTGATGAGATGGAGATCTCCATCGAAGACGGCTTGGCAGGGGGCGGTTCGGATGGCAACTTTACCAGCCTTCATTGTCCGACGCTGGATGGAATGGGAGCGGTTGGCGATGGGGCGCATGCCCTGACAGAATTTGTCTTCGTCGACAAAATGCCGGAGCGGGCGGCACTGTTAGCGAGGTTGTTGCTCTTGCCGGAGCTGAGGCCAGGCCTCTAAAACATTCTTGAGCGATTCCATTCGGGCGGGTGATAGATCAGGGCAACGACTCTTCACTTCCGACTTAGCATGAGTCCCTGAGCATTTTGACAGCCCCGGTGAGAGTTGGCCCCTGTTTGATTTCGTCATCCGAACACCGGTTGCTCTTCACCTGTTTTAACTCGTAAAAACTGAAGCTCGTTAAATGCAAATTGTTCGTCGAGGTAAGGCGCGTGAATTAAGTGTTCAGCTTGCCCTGCTGCAGCGGTGTCGACGGAGAGTTTGGCCATTTTCCATCGCCGATCGAAAGGCGACTGATCGACGCTGATCGCTTGGATCTTGTCTGAGAATGTGATACTTGTTTTCCGGTTGAGTATGCCACTGCGGTAGATGATGGCATTTTTGTGCCTCGCGTATTGCATGGATTTACTTTTCTTGAATGCCCAGGCCAACAACAGGGGCAATGTAATGACGCCAGCAACCCATCCC
>JAQWLH010000027.1 GCA_029247405.1 Mariniblastus sp. | reverse complement strand
AAAAGCTCAACTTGAACAAATTGATTTACTCAAAGAAACGAATGCCAAATTATCGGTTGATTTAAACAAGGCTGCCTACGCTGCCTATGAGACCGATCCAAAAAACAACATTTTAGCTGGGCGAATTGTTTTCAATCAGATCATTCGCCGTTTGGACCCTCAGTCATCAGGGCAACACTTCGATCCTCGTAACGCATTAGAGATCGCAGACATGATGCTGCGGAGCGGTGTCGATGATTCAACACGAGGAGTCGTTCCACTCAAAGACATTGCTTATCAAGCCTTTCGCGCCAGCTTTGCGATTGAAGATTTCAGTCGTGCGGACCTGATGATCAAAAAAATCGAAGCACAAGGATTTCGACTCCGCCCCGAGATCTCGCAAAACCTGACCGAAACCCAGAAAAAATGGAAACGCGAACTCAGCATTCGGGCCGAAGACGAGCAAGGGGACAAACTCCCACAGGTGAAATTTGAAACAACCGAAGGTGACTTCATTGTTGAATTGTTCGAAAATCACGCGCCCCAAACCGTCGGTAATTTTGTCAGTCTGGTTGAAAAAAACTTCTATAACGACTTGCCGTTTTTTCTGGTTCAGCCTGGCAAACTAGTGCAAACTGGCTGTCCGGTTGGAAATGGCAGTGGAGACGTAGGTTACCAAATCCCTTGCGAATGCCACCAAGAAGAGATCCGACACCATTTTACAGGAACGTTGAGCATGTCTCATTCTGGACGTGACACCGGGAGTTCACAATTCTTCATCACGCATCAACCCAACAATCAGCTTAACCAATGGGACGGCAAGTACACTGCTTTCGGAAGAGTTATTGAAGGCATGGATGTTGTCTTAAAACTCAACACGGTCGACAAAACCCGCCCGGACCCAGCTAACCTCAAGCCCTCGGGGATCCTCAAGGCAACGGTCGTCGACGGCACGAAACGTCCGCACGCTTACCGCCCGGCCCCAATTGCCAAATCACCCCAAGGTTCATTGAGCACGCCCGATGGCGATAATGACTCTCAAAAAACAGACCAAGAAAATGTCGGCTCGGGCGGATAGGCCCAACGACTACAGTGCCGTTCAAGCCAAAAATCGAATACACTGCATGCCCGGTTCTCGGCATCGAACTCAAGTAGATTTGAGAGACCGTTCTCTTGCCTGTAAATTTCAAGATCAAAAAGACTGTGGAGACGAAAATGCGTTTTGGTGTAGCAAACCTTAAAGTGGTAACACGGATATCTCGTTGGGCAAGTTTGGCTGGTGTAACGCTGCTTGTTTTGTCTGCCAATCTGGCCTTTGCTCAAGATACTTTCGAAGATCTTCAAGCACAGTGGAAAACACTAGATGCCAAACTCGCAGAAAAAGAAGCAGGGTTCGACGCTGAGGGAGTTGATGCTGAGGCGGGTCAAGAGGAGTATCAGACGCTGATCAAGGACGCCGAAGCCCTGATCGCAAAAATTGAGCAAGCGGCCAAGGATAAACTCAAAACAGAACCCAACAACCAAGCTTGCCTCCGTTCATTACTCGGAATCATGCTCAATGACGCTCAAAACGCTCGGGATCAAAAAGTCCTTGAGGCAGGACAGGAACTCATTGAACTGGGGATCAACCCACAGTATTTCGAGATTGCTTCAAAATCGGAACGACTTTCAATTGCCGCCCGAGAAATTTTTGATGAACTCATCATTCGCCAACAAGAGGCCCTCAAAAACGACTTGCCTCGAGTGAAGTTTAAAACAACCCAAGGTGACATCACAATCGAGTTGTTCGAGAACGAAGCACCTGAGACGGTTGGAAACATGATCAGCCTGATTGAGTCGGGCTATTACACCGACCTACTGTTCCACCGCGTGATGGATGGATTCATGGCCCAAGGCGGTGGATTCTTGATCGGAGCAGACAACAAAGAAGTCAAAGGCCCGGGGCCCGGCTACAACATCGAATGTGAGTGCCTCAAACCGGATACACGGCAACACTTTACGGGCTCACTAAGCATGGCTCATGCCGGACGCAATACCGGCGGTAGTCAGTTCTTTCTAACGTTTAAGCGAACCGCGTTTCTCGATGGTGAGCACACCTGCTTTGGGCGTATCATTGACGGGCAAAATGCTCTGGAACTTTTGGCCCGGACTCATGTCAGCGGCGCCAATGGACAGGACGTTGAGATCCCCGGTGTCACCAAAGACAAAATCCTCTCAGCTGAAGTAATCCGCAAGCGAGACCACCAATACCGACCCAACAAAGTAGGCGTTGACGATGCGGCACTCGATGCGGCGGCAGCCAAAACAGCTGCCGACGCGGACGCCGCTGCCAAAGAAAAGGCGGACGCAGCAGCCAAAGAAAAAGCCGACGCAGCAGCCAAAGAAAAAGCCGACGCAGCAGCCAAAGAAAAGGCAGACGCAGCAGCCAAAGAAAAGGCGGACGCAGCAGCCAAAGAAAAGGCAGACGCTGACGCAAAGGCGAAAGCAACACAGGAAACCAAAGAGGCTCAAACAGAATCCAAAGAAGAGGGAAAAGGCAAGCCATAAACGTGTTGTTTTGCCCGTCGCTTCGGTCCGCCAAGCGATCCTTGGCTCAATTTCTCCGAGACTCGATTTCCAAGGCCGCACCTTGAAACATCGTTCTCGGGGAGATTCACCAATTTGATTATTGAACAGGAACCCGGCATTAGTTCGATCACCTTGCCATGAAAAAAACGGAACGAGCTGAACTGGTTCTCAAACAACTTAAAAAACTCTATCCCAACCCACCCATCCCACTGGACCACACCAATTCTTTCACCTTGTTAGTCGCCGTTTTACTTAGTGCCCAATGCACTGACGAACGAGTCAACCAAGTCACTCCCGCACTTTTTAAGCTGGGCTCAACTCCTCAAAAAATGGCAAAAGTGCCGGTTGAGAAAATCCTGGAGATTATCCGCCCTTGTGGATTGTCACCACGGAAATCCAAAGCAATTTCAGAGCTCTCTAAGATTCTCGTTGATCAACATGAGAGCCAAGTCCCACAATCCTTTGAAGCTCTCGAAGCGCTGCCGGGTGTTGGGCATAAGACAGCAAGCGTCGTCATGGCCCAAGCCTTTGGTGTCCCAGCTTTCCCCGTCGACACCCATATCCATCGTTTGGCTCAGCGGTGGGGCCTAACCAACGGCAAGAACGTCAAACAGACCGAAGCCGACCTGAAAAAGCTATTCCCGCCTTCCACTTGGAACAAACTGCATCTGCAAATCATCTTTTATGGTCGGGAATTCTGCTCTGCTCGTGGCTGTGATGGAACAAAGTGTCACATTTGCCGCAGTTGCTATCCCAATCGAAAAAAACCGAAACGAACCAACAAAGCTTAGTCTTTTTGAATGCGTTCCATTTTTCCCGTGGATATATTACTTAAACTCTCTCTTCGACTTCCACCCACCAGTCCGACAACTGACTGGCGACTTTTGGCGGCAAGGATGCAACCGGCTCCGCAACTGTTCTGAATCTTTAGACGATTTAGCTTGCCATCAGATTCATCAGAGATTGGATCTAAAGGATACTTGGCTTAAGATATAAGCTGTCTTATTGGGGAGTGGGTAAGGAATTGATGGAACAGTATATCGAGTGCCCTGTTTGCGAAGAGCGGTTTCATATTGAGGTCGATGAACGGACTGTCAAAATCAACTGCCCGGGTTGTGCTCGCAAATTTAAAGTTTCATCCGCGATTAAATTAAAATCACCTCCGCCGTCTGCAGCTCCATCGCAGACTTCCACTTCTCCTCCCGCCGCGGTCACTTCGCGCTTAGCGGTCCCCAAAACCCCACCACAGCCTCCCGTCAATTCTGATATGACATTAGAAGGTGAGGCTCCCAAGTTGACGAAGAAGGTGGTCAAGCTGCCGAAATCTAAACCGTTGACCAGCACCGCTTTAAGGCATCGCAGACGAAACAAGAAAAAAGCGCTCGGAGCTTTGGCCACCGTGGGCATTTTGGCCACGATCATTGGAGTGCTTGCAGGACTTCTGGTGATGCAGCTTCAAAAACGTCCGATTGCAGACAACCAGAACGCGCACAAAGAATCCGCAGCTCCAGCTGAACAACAAACGTCAATTGCGAGCGAGAGGACGCGTGACCCAGCGGCCAAAGACACCAAGAAGTCAGCAACTAAAACTCCCCTGCCAGCACCATCAAAATCGCCTCAGAAGAAAGTCCGACTTGCTGATTTGCCGGCTCAAAAATTCATCTTTCATGAAAAGGAGGCGGTGGAAAAATGTTGGGAGCAAATCCATCCTCACCTGGTCAACCTCACGGTCCATGATGCCCTTGGGTCGCATCAGGCTGTTGGAACGATCATTGATTCGCGTGGCTGGATTCTTACCAGTTACAGTGCAATCAAAGGTGCTACAAAAATTGATGTGACCGCCAGTGTCAAATCAATTGATGAACTACCTCAACCTGACCTACTGACTGACGTTGTCAGAGGAATTATTGCAACCGATGCCGAAAAGGACATCGCCATCCTATCGATCAACCGCCGGTTTGTCGTCAGCTTTGCCGACATCAAGATCACGACCCAAAACCATATTGTTGAAGGCGAGTACATGATCCAATGCACTCCGCCATCGTTAGACGATCCCTACGCTCGTCATGAATCAAAAATGAAAATCCGCGAAAAGTTTGCCGCACTCTCAGATCCGGCCCAAGGGGAAATCCAGCGACGCAAACTTCAATCGCCCGGGCTAACTTGGCTGGCCACAGACAGTACCAACGCGCCGCTTCCGGGATCACCTTTGGCTCGAATCGATGGCACGCTTGAGGCCCTTCATGTTTTTTCAAATGGCACATTTTCTTATTACTTACCGCTTGATCAGCTTAGGCCCTTGATCACAAATGCAAAAAATGATCTCCAGCCCCTGAGCGTTTTGGGGGGCGGAGATCTCTCCAGCGGCCAACCCGTTTCCGTCGGCACGAACCACCCGATGCGGCTGACCAGTGTGCAAATCACAAAACTAAGCAAAGCCTGCGATGAATTTGGCTGGCTCCCAACAACACGAGAGCAATATGACAAACTTCAGGAATTCGCCGAGCAATTTGAGAAATCCATCCAGTACGTCCGAAAACACAAGAACACAGACCCCGAGCTCTCCCAAGAAGCCGAATCGCAGATAGAGACCATCAAAAATTCGATTTTAACAGCCCTGAGCCAGCTCCGTCCTCAAAGCTACGCGGCAATTGAACAATTAAACAAGTTTGCGAATGAGGACCTGAAAAAAGCCAATTGTACGATCCCAGTTTTCGCAAAAGTGTTCGAACTTGAAGTCTCTGCCGGCTCTGACATTTTACAACTAGCCAGAACCGACAGTTTTATTGCGTTAAACAAGGACCCTCGCCGCGAAAGATTTGAGCGTGATCGTGAATGCCTCATTTTCATTCACACCCCGGATTCGCCACGAACGCTGAATTATCTCGCCGGCACTGAGCGGATTGCGGCAACGCTAGTCAACGGAATAACCCGAATCGACCGTCAAACTAAGTAGCTGCCGGGATTGAATCAAATCACTGTGTTTCTCGGGAGGCACAGCTCTCCAAGGAACCATCCCTCCAACCGGGCGAATCCACCCCCAAGACGTCGGTTCGGGCGATAACTTTGATTCTCCACCTGAGACTCTAGGCTAACGCCACTTTGGATTCACTTCCGCACGTTAGTGTGTCACAATGCAGCAGAGTTACCGACGTTGTTTGCTCTAACCAGCGGTAGCCTAGAGCCAAGATACGCGGGACGCCAACGTTTGAGTGAACGTTATCTTAAATTCAATCCAACCCAACCTGAATGTAACCATGTTCAAAAACTGGCAATCGATCACGCTCTGGAAACGTGTTCTTATTGGGCTTTTTATTGGCATCGCCTTTGGCTTGGCTCTGCACTACGGGCTGCCCGAGGCCACGTTCGCTGACGAAGACGGTATTGAAACAACTTGGTCGGGCAAAGAAAGAGCCACGTGGATTGGCAACACATGGATTCAACCATTTGGGGAAGCATTTGTCCGCTTAATAAAAATGCTGATCGTCCCGTTGATTGCAACGACGTTGGTCGCGGGCGTCACCGCAATGGGCGACCCCAAAAAGCTCGGCTCGCTGGGCGTTAAAACAATCGCCCTCTATTTAACCACCACCTTATTTGCCGTCTCCTTGGGCCTGACCGTAGGAACCATTATTAAGCCCGGAATTGGCGTTGAATACGGAGCGTCTGCGGAAAACCTCGAAACGGTAAAAGGAAAACTAGACACGGCCAAGGACGTTACGTTTACCGACCGGATGCTTGAAATCATTCCTGACAGTCCAGTCGCAGCCTGGGCTGATGGCGCCGTCCTACCCACTATTTTCTTTTCAATTTTACTTGGCATTGGCATCCTCTTTTGCGGTAAGTCTGCCGAGCCGATCAAGATATTTTTTGATTCGGCCGTCGAAGTCGTCATGCGAATCACGATGCTGATTATGGAGCTAGCTCCCTTTGGCGTTTGCGCACTGATGGCCTGGGTCATGGCAACTAAAGGAATCGAAATCCTGAATAATCTGATGTGGTTGGCATTGGCACTTTACCTGACCTGCGTCTTACACATCGTTTTCGTCTACGGTGGAATCATCGTGCGTGGCATTTTGAGGTTACCCATGAAACAGTTTTTTCGTGGCATCCTCGACGCGCAAGGTGTCGCTTTTTCAACGGCATCCTCAAGCGCAACATTGCCCATCTCCATTTCCTGTGCAGAAAAAAATCTGGGTGTCGACAAATCAGTTGCCGGTTCGGTTTTGCCTCTGGGGGCGACCATCAACATGGATGGAACCGCGATTTACCTTGGGCTGGTTGCACTGTTTGCCGCTCAAGCAGCTGGACTGGAAGTAACCTTCACGCAATACCTGATGGTCGCTTTAACAGCAACTTTGGTTTCAATTGGCGCTGCGGGAATTCCTTCCGCCGGCCTCTTACTTGCAGCAACCGTCTTGGATGTGGTTGGGATCAGTGAAAGCCAATCGCTGCTCGTGATCGCCTTCATTTTCCCTTTTGACCGTTTATTAGACATGATGCGAACGGTAACTAACGTCTCAGGTGACATCGCTGTCGCCTGTGCCGTGGCAAAGTGGGAAGGCGAACTGAACGAGGATGTCTTCAGACACGAGGCAGAACTGTAACAGACGCTCATCGAGTCCGGGGGTCAACCTACAAAAAAATCGCTGCGTTTGATGCCCAAACGCTCGAAGCCAGATCAACCGAGAACGGAAAAACACCAAAAGCCGCGTTAACTGCGAGCTCCGAAATCCCAAAGCCTGGGCGTCCAATCCGAGTTAGTCTTTCACTGGCTTGGGAGCGTTCTCTCCATACCGACCCCGAAACTCTTGAGCGGGATACTTCTCTCGATTCTTAACCATCTTTGCCTGAATCGTTGATGAAATATCCAAATCGAGCTCATTGGCCATGGCGAGCGCATAGCACAGCACGTCGGCCAGTTCTTCACCAGCCTCCGCTTTCGCCTGTTCGTCGAGCAATCGCGATTCTTCGGTCGTAATCCATTGAAAATGCTCCATCAATTCAGCTGCCTCAATCGCCAA
>JAQWLH010000004.1 GCA_029247405.1 Mariniblastus sp. | reverse complement strand
TTATCCCACTCGACCTCGATGCTCGTCGGTGCGCCTTTGGTGCTGTACGACATGATGATCCCCACCCGTCCACTGGCCATGCTGACTCGGCGTTTTTCTGCTTGAACTGCAAAATCTCTAATGTCCAGGCCGTAAAAGTCGATTCGATCGAAGACGGGTTTGACTTCGACAGAATCGATTCGCATTGGGTTGCCGGTGGAGAAAAATCTCTCGATCTTTTTGGCGGCTTCCTGTTGTTCAGCGATGTCCAGAAAGCTTTCATCTTTGCGATCAAATTCCATGAAACTTGCCAGCGTGGCTAGGGGGACCAAGACCTCATGTCGCACTTCGTGGTTCGTGATATAGATGAAGGAGTAGACGCTGCTGTAACTGGTAATGCCGAGGTTTTTTTCTCGTTGTTCCTCAAACCAATCTTCCCATTCCTGTTCCGAAGCGTCTTGCGAGAGGATTGGCTTTTCCCAATCAAATCGAAATGTTTCTGGTTGCTCAGGTTTCATCATGTGCATGTACGGAGAATCAGATCCCGCCTGCTTCATGAGTATTTTGAGCTCCGAGGGAAGTAATGCTCCGTCAGCAATCATCAATTGTTCGATCGTGATGAACTCAGGTGGTTTTTTGTATCTAATTTCGTAGACAAAACTCATCGAGTAATTCATCAACATACCAGCCTTGATGCCTTCATCTGGAATACTGATGTCGATTGTTTCGATCAAGTGTGGTTCAAGGATTTCACCTTCGGCATCGCGCAAGACGATCTTTTCCGCAAGGTACTCGGCATGATCTTTGGTCGCGTCAATCAGCTCGTCACTGTCGTAGAGTCCGTCTTCCAACGCTTCGACTCCCTGAAGAAGTTCCAGGTCCTCGGCGAAACATTTCAGCCGCATCGTGGTTTTGCCTCGATTGACATAGATGTCAGCTTCAACGATCGATACGGGGTGGCGATTAACCGTTGTTTCATGGCCAAGCAGCGGATTGCAGCCCAGTAAACAGAGAAACAAGGTCAGCCCAACAAAGTTGGCTGGGGTTTTGATGGAATGAATTGCTGCGGTCACAAATGCTCTCTCTAATTCTCGCTCCTGACGACAAGCCCTTAGAATACCCTCTTCGTGAGGCGAACAATAGCGACGAATATGGTGTCCAACCTAAGTCCGATTGCAGAGAATCATGTTTTCTGTGAAATTCGTTGATTATCAAACACTTCAACAACGTCAGCTGACCAGACTTGCTTGCCTAAAATGAATGCATTGACTGAAATCAAAGACCGATTCTCCCAAAGCCTATCTGGCCTCGTCGATGATCCTTCCCAATTGTTAGCGTTGATTCGCCCCGCCGGGAATCCTGAGCATGGTGATTATCAGGCCAATTGTGCGATGCCGTTGGGGAAGAAGCTCGGTAAACCCCCGCGCGAGGTAGCCGGAGAATTGGTCGAGGCGATCAAGCTTGATGATTTTTGCCAAAGCGTCGAAATTGCGGGACCGGGATTCATTAATCTGAAGCTTGATAATGATTGGATCAAGCAGAGATTGAACGCCGCCTTAACTGATGAGCGATTAGGAGTCGCCAAGGTTGCCGATCCCCGAACCTACGTGATCGATTACTCCTCCCCCAATGTCGCCAAGCCGATGCATGTGGGGCACATTCGATCAACGGTAATTGGTGACGCGCTCACCAAAGTCTTGAGGTTTGTTGGGCATCAGGCAATTTCGGACAACCATCTTGGCGACTGGGGAACCCAGTTCGGCATGATTATTTATGGATACAAAAATTTCGTTAACGAGGAGGCCTATCAGTCATCCCCTGTTAATGAACTAGGGCGACTTTATAAGTACGTCCGGCAGTTAATGGACTATCACGCGGCTGCGAAAAATTTGCCGCTCAAGTTGGAGGAGTTGGAAACCGCGCAGGCCCTTTTGAACAAGCTGGAAAGCGAACCCGAGCCGACGGACAAATCGGAAAAAAAGAAGGCCAAGAAAGCAATCAAGAGAGGAGCAGACAAAGTAAAAGATTTGACTGAAACGATTTACGGTCATCTTAATGAGGAGACCGGGAATTTAGTTGGCGGCTTAAAACAAAACATTGCCAAGGTAGAGTCTAGTCCCCAGGCCAAGTCAGACGCGGAAGCTCATCCGGAAATTGGGACAGCGGTTCAAGCTGAGACGGCCAAGCTACACGAAGGTGACCCCGAAAATAAGATGCTGTGGGAAGAGTTTTTACCTAGTTGCCTCGCAGACATTCAGCGAATTTACGATCGGCTCGACATTCAGTTTGATCACGTATTGGGTGAGAGCTTTTACCACGATGAGTTGGCCAACGTTGTCAATGATTTGGAGGCCAAGGGGTTCACACAAGTAAGCGACGCAGCCGTTTGTATCTTTCTGGAGAATTACGAGACTCCGATGATTGTGCAAAAGTGCGATGGTGCTTATTTGTATTCAACGACCGATTTGGCCACGATAAAATACCGAATGGAACAATGGTCAGCCGATGCCTGTTTGTACGTGGTTGATTTTCGGCAGTCTGAACACTTCGCCAAGCTATTTGAAGTGGCCTCGAAATGGGGCTACAACGAATCAGAGTTGACTCATGTTAGTTTTGGTACCGTCCTTGGAGATGATGGCAAACCGTTTAAGACGAGATCGGGTGATACCGTTAATTTGGAGCGGCTGCTTGATGAAGCTGAGGCCAGAGCTTTGATGGTTGCGAGGGAGCAGAATGCAGAATTACCCTCGGAAAGACATCAGGAGATCTCGTCGATCGTTGGAATTGGCGCTTTAAAGTATGCCGACCTCTCGCAAAACCGATCTTCGGACTACAAGTTTAGTTACGAAAAAATGTTGGCGACCAAAGGGAATACTGCGACTTACCTGCAATACGCGTATGCACGAGTTCAAGGGATCGTGCGAAAGACGGAAGCGGATATGGAAGCGATTCGTGCCAATCCAGTTGAGTTTGTTTTTGATCAACCGATTGAAAGGCAGCTTGGTGTGAAACTAATACAATTTGGTGAAGCACTTGATGAAGTTTTGGTTGACTACAAACCCAATATTCTATGCAATTATCTACATGAGTTGGCACAACTGTTTGCCCAGTTCTTTAGTCAGTGTTCGGTCAAAGACGCCGGATCTGAAGCGCTGAAGATCAGCCGCTTGCAGATGTGTGATCTAACGGCAAGAACGATCAAGACTGGCTTGGAAGTTCTAGGAATCAAAGTTCTGGACAAGATGTAGAACAAACCAATTTTCGAAGGTCTGGGAAATGAGGCGATTGGCTTAAGCCAAGTTTTGAGTCCTGAATTTTTTAATCTTATGTGGATTGGGCGTGGAATCCGACGATTCGGGCAGAGGAGCGACGGTTGTCCGGTCCTCGCTAAGCCCTCGGGAAAAGATTAAACTGAACTCACAGTAACAGAGGTGAGGTTTCAGGAGTCTTAGAACATGAGGTTCAAGTGAATTCATTGGTGGAATCCAAAATTGTAAATCAATTTCTTTGCGGTGACGCAATTGAGATCGCCAGACGACTTCCTACTGCTTGCGTCGACACGATCGTGACCAGTCCACCTTATTATCAGCAAAGGGACTATGGTTCCAATCTCCAAATAGGTCAGGAAATTTCTCCTGCGGCTTACGTTGAGCGGTTGGCTGAATTGTTCAGTGAGCTCAAACGCGCGGTCAAACCGGAAGGTTCTGCTTGGGTTGTAATCGGCGACAAATACGTCAACGGTGAATTATTGGGGATGCCTTGGCGGGTCTGTCTTGCACTTAAGGACGTGGGTTGGGTGCTGCGAAGTGATTGCATCTGGCATAAACCGAACGCCATGCCTTCGAGTGTGAAAACGCGACCTACCACCGATCACGAGTACATTTTCTTTTTTAGCAACTCTAAAAAGAAGTACTTTTACGATGCTGACGCAATCCGTGAACCTCATGTGACTTTTTCGAAAAAGTCGAAGATGAAGGGGGGGCGAAGCCATTTTGGGAAACGCGGTGGTACGCCTGAGAATGGTAAAAACAGTGGAGATAATAATCTGCATGATGGGCGTTGGGATCAGGCCTTTCACCCCAAAGGACGAAACAAGCGAACCGTCTGGTCAATTTCTCTTTCAAAGTTTCGAGAGGCCCATTTCGCCGTCTATCCAGAATCATTGGTCGAGACTTGCATGAACGCAAGTTGTCCACCTGACGGTGTAGTGCTTGATCCTTTTTCTGGTGCGGGAACAACGGCACTGGTTGCCAAGAAGTCTGGACGAAGTTTTGTCGCGATTGATTGTGTTCCAGAATATATCGAGATTGCAAAAAAGCGATTGGCGGAGTAGTCCAAACAAGCAAGCATAAGTTTGGACCTATGGCATAACGTGTTCATTTGTCGCACATGGTCCGGCATCTTTTGGCGACTCTTCTGTGTGAAGCAAAGTCGGAGGTCACGCCATTTGCTCGTCAGTTCAGGGTCCGCTTCTGGGGCTGTTTTTATCGGCGAAGCCATTGAACTTTGTCGGTGGAATGACGCTAAATTTACATCGAGCATCCGATCTCAGGCATCGCCTCTGTTTTTCCTCGTCCAATTGGTTGAAAGTTGACCTAGGATCGTTGATAGTTGTCGTTTCGTGAATGGGTTGGCCTAACTGAGGCTCGACATTTGATTCCCCTAATCCATCTGCTTCAACCAATCTCTAATCATGACGCTTACCACTATTGATTTTCTGATCATCGCGCTCTACTTCGTACTCACGCTTGGAATCGGATTTTGGTTTCGCTCGCGGGCCAGCAAAGATATCAGTGAGTACTTTATTTCGGGCCGTTCATTGCCATGGTGGATTGCAGGGACTTCGATGGTCGCCACCACGTTTGCGGCTGATACTCCCCTGGCGGTGACAGGATTGACCATTCAGGACGGCATGGCCGGTAACTGGGTTTGGTGGGCGTTTGCACTTGGTGGAATGATCACCGTGTTTGTTTACGCGAAACTTTGGCGGCGAGCTGGTGTGATGACTGACGTTGAATTAGTGGAAATGCGGTACGCGGGAAAGCCAGCCGCTATTTTAAGGGGAACGCGTGCTATTTATGTTGCGCTCATTGTTAACCCGATCATTATTGGATGGGTGACCAAGGCAATGATCACGGTCTTAAATGAGACGATTTTATTTGATCCCATCGCTGCGGCCGAACTTGCCGAGTTGGTGGCTCAATCACCAAACGGTGAAATTCCTGTCCAACCAATCCCAATGATGACTTGGGTGATTATCGTTGGCACGCTTTCTTTGGTGGCCGTGTATGGAATGCTGTCGGGAATGTGGGGGGTTGCGATAACCGATTCAATTCAATTTTGTTTTGCGATGTTTGGTTGTATTGCTCTAGCGTATTTGGCGATCGACCATTTTGGCGGTGCGACAGAGTTGGAGGCTCAGGTGATTGCAAATTTCGGCGAGGAAGGGGCGGCAGCTTTTAATTTCATACCCGATTTGACGGGAAGTAATGCGTGGATGCCGGTTTACGCCTTTTTGATCATGTTATTGGTGCAATGGTGGGCGACTTGGTATCCCGGCGCCGAACCCGGGGGTGGGGGCTATGTGGTTCAGCGGATGGCGGCTTGTAAGGACGAACGGCATTCGTTGTTGGCAACACTTTGGTACCAAATCGCTCATTATTGCGTTCGCCCATGGCCTTGGTTGATTGTCGCTTTTGCGGCTTTGGCGATGTTTCCGGAGTTGCGAGCGGGCGAGTTGGCGAACCCCGATTTCGATTCTGGAGTTGGTTTTCCACGAGTGATGCGAGCACTTAGCGGTGAGATGGGCTACGGGTTGCGAGGACTCTTGGTGGTTACCTTTTTAGCGGCCTTCATGTCGACCCTGAGTACACAAATGAATTGGGGGGCATCGTATCTCGTGCGGGATGTTTATCAGCGGTTTGTTAAACCCGATGCAACGAATCGGGAGTTGACCATTGCTTCAAGATGGTTGTCCATGTTGGTGCTCGTTGGTGGCGGAGTCGCAACTGTGATGATGATCAACGTTTCGATCGATGCGGCTTGGAAGATACTGCTGGCATTGGGAGCCGGTACGGGAGCAGTCTTTATGCTTCGTTGGTTTTGGTGGCGGATTAATGCTTGGACCGAAATTGCATCGATGGTCGCGTCGCTTTTGTTTTTCACGATATTGTCCCTTTACTCAGAAGACATTGCGCAAGCCGTCGGTCTGGAGCAGGATTTTCGCGATGAAGTCAAAATGTTATTAGTTGCTGTGGCAAGTATTGTGGTCTGGCTAGGAGTGACTTTCATGACCGCTCCAGAACTGCCAGAAACGTTAGACAATTTCTATCGAAAAGTACGGCCTGGGGGGGTTTTCTGGGGACCAGTGGCCAAGCGAAATCCATCGGTCAACGTTGACCAAAATGTTGGATTATCAATTGTGGCCGCACTTTGTTCTGCCGGAATTGTATATTCAGTGATTCCGTGTATTGGAAACATCATTTTTAAGCACTACGGCGAAGCGGCCAAATGTGGTGCTGCAGCGGTTTTCTTTGGAGTTGTGGTTGCCGTGTTAGTCGGGAAGTTGGTCGGGCCAGGTGGCGATCCAACACAAAGTGAGAAGAATGAAGCGACCGACCCATCGTAATTGATCTTGGTTGACCAACTTTGCCAAGCTAAACTTTGAGGGCGCAAGAGGCGCCATGATCTGTTTCAAGGATGTGCTTGTGAACCCATCTCCGCGAATTTTAATTACTCGTCTCAGCCACATTGGCGACTGCATTTTGACGATGCCGTTACTGGCTGCGATTCGAGAGCAATATCCCCATGCATTCATCGCGTGGGCCGTAGAATCCCCAAGTCACAAGCTGTTAGAGCTGCATCCTCTTCTTGATGAAATTGTGGTGATCCCCAAGGGATGGATGGGAAAGCGGAAATGTTGGTCTGAGCTGCGTCAAACTTTTAAACGGTTAAAGTTTGATATTGCGATTGACCCTCAAGGCATCACAAAAAGTGCAGCCCTTGGTTGGATCAGTGGAGCAAAAAAACGGATTGGTATTCGTGGTCGTTGGGGGCGTGAGTTTTCACCTTGGCTTAATAACTGTTTGGTCGAAACTAAATCGCAGCATTTAGTTGACCGAAGTTTGGAGTTGCTAAGTGAGATTGGGATCAAGGCCAGCAACATCGATTACGGTTTGTTGCTTTGCGAAAAAAGTACCACTTCAGTGGAGCATGCGTTGGCAAGAATTGACTCTCAGGGTCGTCTTAAGCATGGATTTTGTTTGATTAACCCAGGAGCCGGCTGGAGGTCGCGTCGTTGGGAAAATGATCGCTTTGGTTCGGTGGCCAGTTATCTAAAACGCCATCATGGGATGACGAGCTTGGTGGTTTGGGCTGGAGATGAGGAGCTAGAGATGGCTCAAGAAATTGTTGCATTCGACAAAGATGCCTCGGTGCTTCCCCCCAAGACTGATTTACGGGAATTGGCAGTGCTCTGCCAACGAGCCTCGTTTTATTTGGGCGGAGATACCGGGCCAATGCATTTGGCCAGCGCCATGGGAACACCCTGCATCGGGCTTCATGGTACCACTTTACCAACGGAGTCCGGCGCGCACGGGGCAGGGCATATCTCTGTGCAAAAGTGGCATCAGTCAGGCAACCGGCGAAAGTGTGAGAATGACGCAATGCGGGATATCCTGGCGGCGGACGTGTTTTTGGCTTGCGATGAGATGCTCTGTCGGTTGGGGCTCAAGCAAGCCAGCTGATGTCATCAAGAGGCGAGCCCCGCTAATGGTAAATTAATGATCGATTCATTCGTTGAGGTCACAACTCAGTGGGATGAAATTCCAAGGCGATTTTCACGTCTTGCTTGCCAATTGGTCTAGTCATTTTTGAGGTTTGCCGTGGAGACCTCAAAAATAATTGGCTGATGATCTGAGCCGCCTGAGGGTCCAACGGTACGTGAATGAACTAGCACCTCATCGGAAATCAAGGCATGATCGATTGGAATTTTGAGGAGTGGCATCCAATTCGGCCAACTAGCTTGATGACCGAATCCTTGGCGGCTGTCTCTAAGCTCCGTTTGCTCCATGAAGTCACTTAAAAACGGTGACCACGGGGTGCAATTCAGATCTCCCATCACGATGGTTGGAACTTTTTCAAGGGTAAGTAAAGATGCTAATTCAGTGAATTCTTCGTTTCGAAGTGACAACCTGTTGGGGGTGGTCGGGGACATCGAATGAAATGCAACTAGACGAATTCTTTGCGAATCGAAATCGACCTCGGTGATCAGGGCAGGGCAGTCTGTTTTTGCTTTTGCGATTTGTATTACACGCGAATCGTTTAAAGGGTGCTTGCTAAAGAGGGCGATGCCAAACCCGTGCAAGCGAGGTTCGCACAATTGGTGGGGGTAGACGCTATCCAAAGGCCTTAATTTTCTTGCCCATTCTGCTGTGTATTCAAGAATCACGACAATATCGGCATTGGCCGACTCGATCACCTTGAACGCGTCTTCTTTTGCCTTGTTATTCCAGAGGACGTTAAAAGACATGATCTTCAGCGATTTTTGTCCGGGGGAAGCTTGGTTGGAGGGGACGTAAACGCTCCCCAACGAAAACAGACTCCAGGCAATCGAGAGTATCAGGAGAAAGCCCAAAGGACGTTGGTCGCATCGCATCGCTACGATTGCAATCGGAATCATCAAGCAGCCAATCTGTAGGCGAAAGTTCCCCATCAATTCTGCGAGAAAAAAATATCGACCCAGCAGAGAAAACGCGAAAGTGACTAATGCGGCGCCGGATAAAAATAACGCAAATTGCTTCCAGTTCGAAATTTCCTTAGCATTCGCCTGAGAAGAAGGAGTCGATCCTGCTGATGTTGGCAGCGTCCCCTGGCAGCTTATTGAGTCCTCCGGTCGAGTCATGTGGAACAGTCGGTTGTAGTAAACCAAAGATTGAAAAACAACTATGCTGCCGAATTAACTTTGGATTTCGCTTGGTAGAGGTAGGGGTTTAAGGTTGGATCATTGTACATTTTAAACTGCCGGTACGTCCGATGTCTTTTTTTCCCTGAAAAAATATCGGACAACAATTGATTCAATGCTTCAGCGAGGTGATCTTGCTGAAGGAGGCAGATTGCTATTTTGTGCTCGACTGAATCCAAATGGTCTTGCGAGACATCTTCCCGCTCTAGTTGCTCTCGAAGGTGGTAAATTCGTAAGGACAAAATGGAAAGACGATCAATGGTTGAACCAGGGGTCTCCGTATTCATTGGAGCGTCCTCAACAATCGAAATTTCGGATGCTTCAATCATTCCGGTAATGACATCGTCAATTTTTTCAATCCAGTCGTTTCGTTGTTGGTTAAAGCCATCGATGGATCGTTTTACCTTGGCAATTTCAGCATCTGTTACGTCGCGACTGCGAGCGATGTCCTCTTCGTGCCAAAGCTGATAGTTAAAACTGTGTTGCTGGCAAACGGTCGCCATGACTCCCTCAAAATCGTTCTCAATCGGTTGTTGGTGCCACTTTTCCACCGTTTGAGTTTGGAGTTCTAAAATCTTGGCCACATCGATATTGGGAGAATTGGTCATGGCAGTCATTCATCAATAAGTTCTAGGAATCCGTTCTAACGAAGTGGGATTTTAGTCGGATCACCCAAATTCTCCCATGCCGATTGGGGCGGCAAAAAGAAGGAACTCAAAGCGGCGAGTTTTCGACGCAAGAATTAACTTGAAGACCCCTCATTGGAATTGAGATCATAACTGCTCTATGATTTATGAAGCATCAGAAGCTACGCTGATGTTTTCAAAAATACAGGCGGTTGTTATGGATGGCGATCCGCTAGCACTGTTTCCAGAGAGCGGTTTTGCGATGACTATTGCAATGTTACTCAAGCTGATTGGCATGGGTTCGTGTGCCAATAATCAGCGTTGTTCTCGTTTTGTTGGGTGGCTTGGTGTGCCAAGTATTTGCGTTGCCCTCTTGCTTAATGGATCCTTAGGAGAGTCTTGCTCGCAAAGATCTGACGTTGAGATGAACTGCTCCGGAGGACAGTGTTCCTCTGGTATGCAAACGCAAACGGTCGATCCTCAGGGGCAAAACCGCCGCCCCGAGTTAATTGTCGAGGATCAGGGGGCCGAGATAACCAACAGCAATCTGGCATTAACTGCGCAGGACTCGCCAAATTTACCTTCGGAATTTGATCAAAACCTTGCTTTTAAACATCTACAGGCAATTTGTAAAATTGGGCCACGCGTGAGTGCTTCGCGGGGCATGAAAAAACAGCAAAAGTACATCAAAACCTATTTCAATTCGCTCGGCGGGAAACTTTTAACTCAACCTTTCAAAGTGCGAAGTCCCTACACGGGAAAGTTCGTTCAGTTGGACAATCTCATTGTTCAATTTCACCCCCAGCGAAAAAAACGACTGTTACTCTGCTGCCATCACGATACACGCCCCTTTCCGGATGCGGATCCAATCAATCCGAAAGGAAGTTTCATTGGGGCCAATGATGGGGCTTCGGGAGTGGCGTTGCTGATGGAAATGGGTAGGCATTTAAAGGAAATGGAAGGTGATTTTGGGATTGATTTGATTTTTTTTGATGGCGAGGAGTTTGTGATTCAGCGTCAGCGCGATCCCATGTTTTTAGGGTCGACACATTTTTCCAATGAGTATGCTGCTGGAAAAGTCGGTTGGAAATACGAGTATGGGATTTTGGT
>JAQWLH010000273.1 GCA_029247405.1 Mariniblastus sp. | reverse complement strand
GCGAGTGTTCGATGTCGGGTGGGCAAAGCTCAGCCATTTCATCAATCAACAGGATGAATCGAAGTAGGTGCCGAAACACGACGCCTTCCTGCTTTTGTAGTTGGTTGTTGGTGACGTATTTATTGAATTCTGTTCCATATTGAAGGACCTCCCCGACAACCCAAACCGGTGTCACTCGAACGTCATGGACGTTGGGGAAATCGTGCTGAAATAGACGTTGTAATTTGTGCGGAAGCGTCAGAATTGGAACGTAGTCATCTTCGTCGTACCAACCGCGTTTTTTGTCGGCATCCTCATCTTCTTCCTCTTTGAGCGCGCCTAGTTCTTCTGCAGTGGCGAGGCCAAGTTTTAAAAGCTGCGAATCAAGTCGAGTGGTCGCCAGTGGCCCGGGAGGCAAAATATCTTGGCGAGGAATTCGAATTGATTTGCCCAGCGAACGTGACAATTCCAAGATGCTTTCGAAAGCCATGATACGCTCAGTCTTGTCTGCAATCCCAAGGTGATTCATCAGGAATACGGCATACAGAGGATGGACGCCGCGAAGTTTTAGCAAATCCGCCATCTTTTCAGTGGGAGTCGCTTTGATCGGTTTGTAGGTCGGGGCTTCCTCAGGATCGGAGTTTTTAACCATCCCTGACTTTTCATTTCCAGTCGTCGCGGCTCGCGAGCTGAAATCTGGTTTGGTTGGGCGGCGTTGTCCCAAATCCAATGTCAATTTTTCGGCTGGGCCGACGGATGAAGATGAATCTTGATTACTCGCTTGCTCAGGTGCAGCGGCGTCAGGTTTCAGGCCCAGTTCCGCCATCGGAGGCTTGGGCTCAAGCGTGATGTATCCTCCCTTCCAGAGCGTGATCAAGCGTTGATTCAAATTCTTTTGCGCTGCGACCTGTTCTTTGGGGTTGAGTAATCGACCAGCCACGAGTTTTCGAATCAAGTCGACGTCGCTGGATGAATCCAGCAAATACACCAGCAACCGCCATGGCAGTGGCCCTCGGCTTGCTAGATCTGCCGAGGGAGCATTGATCAACTGATCGAATTGTTGCTCGGACCAGTACTGTTGATTTTCCCGACGTTTGGGCTGTTTTTTCTTCAAAGCTTTTTTGGCTTTTCGGAGCCCGGGATCTTTTGTGTCTTCAGGAATCTGGTCGTACTTTTCTTTCCACTTCAGGATTTTCACATCGTCGTCGTGTGGAAGCGCGAAAACATACCCTCGGTCATCGAATTGCGGCCGCCCTGCCCTGCCAAACATCTGATGCGCAGAACTGGCTTCCATCAATTTCATCTTGCCGCGCGGACCTTTGATTAAAGTTGGCAAGACAACGCTTCGCGCAGGTAAATTGATTCCTGCGGCGAGTGTCTCGGTGCAAACACAAACACTGAGTAGCTTTTCTTGGAATAACTCCTCAACAATTCTTCGATATCTTGGGAGAACACCGGCGTGGTGAACGCCAACGCCTCGAATAAGGATCTGCTTAAGTTTTGGCCCGACCCCTCGAGTCCAATCATATTGATCTAATCGCGCCGAAAGCTGTTTTTGCTGCTCCTTGTCGACGACTTTTTTTCCCTTCAACATTTCCGCAACATTCCAACACTGTTCCCGGTTGAAGCAAAATAGAAGCGCCGGTGTGTAACGACTCCCTTCGTCACCTCGAACCATGTCTTCGATTTGATCGGGAAGGATTTTGTCGTTCACCCAATGAAAAGAGAGAGGGACTTTTCGATCGCTGCTTTGAACCAGTTGCAAATTGCGGTTGTGAACCCGATTGAGCCAACTGGCAAAATCCATTGAATTGCCAACGGTCGCAGAAAGCAAAAGCGTTTTAATATGGGCCGGCAAAAGGCCGAGACCAAACTCCCACACGATCCCACGTTCGCGATCATTGAAACTGTGGAATTCATCCATCACCACAGCCCAAACATCGGTAAAATCAAAGGCTTCTTCGTGGAGCAGGCGGTTTAACAAAATCTCCGCGACCACGACCAGCACTTTTGCCTTTGGATTGACTTTTCGATTGCCAGTTACCAAGCCAACGTCATCGGCTGAAAACCCCCATTTCACCACTGACTCCTGAATGTCGCGAAACTTTTGATCGGTCAATGCAATCAAAGGTGTCGTGTAATAAGCGGTCTTTCCTAGTTGCAAAGCTTCATAGATGGCAGCTTCTGCAATTAGCGTTTTTCCGGTTCCTGTAGGTGCACACACAAGAACGCCTTGCTCCGATGTAAACCAGGAAAGCAATGCCTCTTCCTGAACTGGATAAGGGGCAAATGGCAATTGATCAAAATACTCTTCAGCGATTTGGTCGCGTCGTTTTTGCAGGTCTTCAGAAGTAATGTTGATCTCCATGACGTCAGTTTGATGTATGTGTATCAGCTTGGTGACGGTTTTACTTTTGCAATTATTACAACCGATTGTCTCAATGGTTTATTTTGTCGCAACTGCTGTCGCCCAAAACTCAATCGTTTATCGAAGAAATTCAAAAGTCACTGCAGTAATTGGTGGGTTGAAAGTTTTCCGGTCGTTTTATTTTTGTGTTTGGCACCCCACTTGCAATCCACATGGGTAGCAAATGATTTGCATCTGGCTGATGGCAATTTTAAATCAGCGAATCAACAAATTAAAGCAAGAACGTGGAGTCAAATCATGGCGCAGAAAAGAAAAAAACGGTCGCAAAATTTACTTGGCGCTTTGGTCATTGAGGCGCTGGCAGTGGCTGTATTCGCTGCGGTTTTCATGCAAGCCAGAGCGGAGCGCCAGGTTGAAGCAGGTGTTGAAAGCCGTCAGGTACCTATGTTGTCAATGATGTTTGAACAAACTCCGTTTCATGATCTGCTGAACCAGGACGGCAGCGAATCTTCGTTTTTTACCTGGAATTGATTGGTCCCGCTGTTCCTTTTCAGCCGATCGCGGGAATCTAAAATCGAATAATCACGGGTGGGGTGTCATTTTGGCAATCGCGATTTAATTCCAATGTCAATCAGATCGAGGATCCGCAGCGGGTCCTGATTCTCCATCTGTTTGAGTCGAAGGGGCGTTGTCTTGCGCATCGTTTTTGCGATCGTCCTTTTTTACGAACAGAAGGATCAAGCAGAAAAGGAAAAAGCCGACCACGAGATACATCACCCAAGAGGGAACGGATTTATTTTTCCACGAGTTGATGTTTGTCAAACCGCTCGCTTCAGGTTCAGTTCGTTTCCGCAGAGCCTTTCCGCAATGTTCGCAATCATATGCATCACTTGTAATCTTTCCGCCACAGAATCGGCATTGCTTGTTCATTGGATCAGCCCGGGAATGAATTCGGTTTCCGCCCATTCTAGCGAATAAAATGGTAAGACGCTTAGGCGGGAATCTTAAGCAGGCAGATGTTATTCTTCAGCGGCGGCAACCGTTTAAGCCATGATTTCCTTGAGCACATTGCCGTAGACGTCAGTCAAGCGAAAATCTCGTCCTGCATAACGATACGTCAGCTGTTCATGGTTTAAGCCAAGTAAGTAAAGCATCGTGGCATGCCAATCATGAATGTGGCATTTCCCTTCAACTGCCTCGTGACCCACTTCATCGGTTGAGCCAAAACTAAATCCACCTTTGACGCCCCCGCCGGCCATCCAGGTTGTATACCCTTTGTTGTTATGGTCTCTACCGTTTCCGTTTTGAGCGTAAGGAGTTCGTCCAAACTCGCCCGCCCAAACAACGAGCGTGTCTTTTAGCAAACCACGGCGTTTGAGGTCGGTCAGCAATCCTGCAATTGGTTTGTCGATCTGGTTGCACAATTCGGGGATTTTATCTTCCATGTTGAAATGTGTATCCCAATTGGAGTGCGTGATTTCGATGAAGCGGACGCCTGATTCGGAAAGACGACGTGCCAGCAAGCACTGGCGGCCAAACTGATCTGAGTTTCTCTCACCGACTCCATAGAGGTCCAGTGTCTCTTGGGCTTCACCTGATAGGTCAACTAATTCGGGCATTGAAGTTTGCATGCGAAAAGCAAGCTCGTAGGATTCAATGACTCCTTCGATTCCCGGCTGTTCTTTTTCTCTGCGAAGTTTTTCGTTGTTGAGTTTTTGAATTAAGTCAATTTGTTGCTTCTGCTGCGTTTTTGAAAAACGAGGATTCTTGATATCCGGGATGGTCTCGCTTGACCCCCGGCGGCGACTGAAACCCCGTCCACCGTTCTTCAGTTTTGTGCCTTGGTAGATGGCCGGTAAAAAAGAGCTACCATGGTTTTGTGCGGTCCCCGGTGCCGGGTTGATTGAGATGAAACCGGGCATGCTGTCGTTCTCGGTGCCAAGCCCATACAAGGCCCAAGCCCCGAGGGAGGGGCGGACGAATTGGGCATTACCCGTGTGCATTTGCGTCATCGCCCGGGGGTGGATTGGCTGATCCGTATGCATTCCGCGAAGCAAGCAAAGTTCATCGGCTTGTTTGCCCAATTCTGGAAACAAGTCGGAAATCCAAAGACCACTTTCGCCACGCTGGCTAAAGTTCCAAGGGGACTTAAGCAACGCACCACGAAACTTTCCAGTTTTTCCATGGTTCTTGATAAGCTCTGGTTTGTAGTCAAAGGTATCAACGTGGGATGGGCCACCACGCATGCAAAGGAAGATGACCCGTTTAGCTTTAGCTGGGAAATGTGGTTCTTGAGGAGCTAACGGACTGGAATTTAATTGCTGCTCCTGCCCGGTTACTAAGTTCGCAAGAGATGAAAAAGCAAGATAACCAAAACCGGAAGAAATGGTCTTGAGCATATTTCGTCGACTGGGGGTCCAGAGTGCCGAGTTGGTTTCCTTCATGGTATCTCTTTCAGTGTTTCCTAGGCGATGATATCTAATTCCGGGATCAGTGCTGTTGGGGGCATGCGGCGTCTGTAGGGGTAGTTTCGACCATTCGCAACGTGCCTTGCGCTCAATTCAAATATCTGAATTCAGCCGACGCGAGAATAGCCTGACAGACGGCGCTAAGTTTTTGTGTGCTCTCTCGGCCTAATCGAGAACGTCGTGAGACTTCGAATTCTCGATAAAATCTTTCCACCGCTCTCAGTTCATTGCTCGTCGCTCTACGCCCATAAACGAGTAAAAATGCATGTTTGATTTGGTCGGTGAGAGAGGACTTCTCTTGTTGAATGCGTCGAGCAATCGCATCAGATTGGCTCAGCACGAATTCATTGTTAAGAAAGTACAGCCCTTGATCAGGTGTGTTGGAGGTCTCGCGAACTCCAACCACCATGCTTGATTCAGCAAAATCAAAAACCTCCAGCGCTCGCGGTAGAGCTTGTCTTACTACCGGTAGATAAACGCTTCGGTAATTCATTTGTTGGTCAATCTTGGCAATCGTCATGCCCGATGGATTGGCCCCACTCCCCATCGAACCGGGGCGGCCGCGCATCGAGAATCCACCGGAGATTTTACTGTTACTGGTTCCCAAAGTTGAAAACAACGCGCCGTCTCGTACAGTTCCGGGGCCAAATTCAGCCACGCGAGAAGCACGAGGGCGATTTGAGTCTAAATCGCCACTCATGGCCAATATCGAATCTCGAAGTGCCTCGGCATCCAATCGTCGGGGAGCCATACGCCAAAATAATTTGTTCTCAGGGTCGACATCAAAATTCGTTTGCTTGAATGATGAATCCATGCAATAGGTTCGTGAGATTGCAATTTCCCGAACCAGTTTCTTCACACTCCAGCCGTTATTCATGAATTCAACCGCGAGGTGATCCAGCAGCTCAGGGTGTGATGGTGGTTGGCCCGTTGAACCAAAATTCTCGGTTGACTGCACGATTCCTCTTCCAAACATGTGTTGCCAGACGCGATTGACCATGACACGGGCAGTTAACGGATTTTCCTCACTGCCCACCCAGCGGGCCAGTTCCAAGCGGCCTGACGATGTTGCTGTTATGTTTGGTTGCTCGGTGACGAGTACCTGCGGCAGGCCCCGCTCAACATATTGTGCGGGCTTGTCGAATTCACCCCGCAAAAGCAGCCTCGAGTTGGTGGGTCGGTCTACCGATTGAACAGCCATGGCGTAGGTCAACGGATTGCCTTGATTGTCGCAGCTTTGAATCTTGTTTTTGAGTGACCCAACCAATGCGGATGTGCGGGCGATGTCCGCAATGGAAAACTTGACGTCACTGCCTTGACGAGCCGATTGGCGTTGCTTGCGATAGTCATTGAGCTCAGCAGCTTTTTGGGCCAATTGACTCTTCAACGAAGCGAGCTCTTCCGGCGAGACTTTTTCGTCAAATGGGTTTAGGTCATCGATGGGAAGAATCACTAAGTTGGACGACCGTCTGTTTTGCAATGTTGAAACGGTGCCATAATGGGTTGTCATGTTGTTAAAGATCCCGGCCATCGCGTAATAGTCGGCTTGTGGGATCGGGTCGAATTTATGATCGTGACATCGAGCACAGGCAACCGACACCCCTAGCATGACGCGGGTCGCAACATCGATTTGTTCGTCAACAAGGTCATGTTTGAATTGTCGAGCGTTCTGTTCTGTCAGTGTTTTGGGTCCGATCGCCAAAAAACCGGTTGCAATCAGATTCTCCGCCCATTGCTGTTCTGTTTTGATGGGTAGCAAATCACCTGCCAATTGTTCTTGGACAAAACGGTTGTAGGGTTTGTCTTCATTAAAGGAATCGATGACGTAGTCACGATATCGCCAAGCATTCGGGAATGTCAGATTTAGTTCTTTCCCGGTTGATTCGGCATAACGGGCAACATCGAGCCAATGTCGCCCCCAGCGTTCGCCAAACTCCGGTTTGGATAAAAGTGAGTCAACGATATGTGTAATCGCTTTTTCTCGATCCTTGTTCCAGTTTTTTTCGATCCAGGCAATCTGCTCGGGAGTGGGAGGAAGACCAATGAGGTCAAACGTCAAACGTCGAAGGAGAGTGGTTGCTGAGGCATCGTCGTTCGGAGTGAGCTTGTTTTGTTCTAACTGGCTGAGAATGAAATGATCGATTTTTGATCGAGGCCAATGGGTGTTCGTGATTGATGGCGTGATTGGGGCAGCTGGTTTTTTAAAGCTCCAAAATTGCTTTCCTCGGAGGATGTCGTTGGGCGTGATGGTTGTGTTAACCTTCGCAACGTTTTCGATGCGTGGATCCGGTGCACCCATCTCGATCCATTGTCGAAAGTCGCTGATGATGTCGTGGGAAAGTTTCTTTCCGGGCGGCATCTTGAAGTCTTCGTAGTTGATCGCACTCCAAAGCAGGCTCTCGTTAAGATTGCCGGGAACGACTGCCGCCCCGGAATCACCACCCACGACGACACCCTCACGTGAGTCAAGCCAAAGTCCACCTTTGATTTTCGCCTTGGTCGAGTGGCAGCCGTAGCATTCACGTATTAGCACCGGTCTTATTTTCGATTCGAAAAACTTGGTTTGCTCGTTGGTAAGTTTTTCTTTGCGAGCCTTCGGCTCGTCTTGGCCGTGGACCACGATTCCAACGAGGTTTAGTGCGAGAATAAACGTCGAAAAAAATAGAAAAGAAGATTTATTCCAGAAAGTGCTCATCAAATTTCTTCTCGGAAAGTTGAGTTTGGACAATGGCTGGTTTTGGAACCAGAAAATCGGCTGAATGTGATTTACACGATAAATGACACTGGCAATAGACAATAAAATACCGAAAACTAATATTGGAACGGTATCTGCGAACGAATTGTTGGTTAAATCATTACGAGGAAGTGACTTTGCCCGTTTATGTGGACAGGATAGATGAATTGCCCGTCCTCCTGATCCGATTTGATGCGTGAAGACTATAGGAATTGAATGACTGAAGAACTACCACAGCGTGATGAAATCGTGGAGGCCTTAAGAGCTGAGCGAGAGGAGGCATTGGCAAAATACTTTTTCGCAGTCCAAGGTCGTTTAAAGCGAATTGTCAATTTTCGTCTGGATTATCGGCTTGGCGGAAGGGTTTCAGAATCTGATGTCATCCAGGAAACGTATGTTCGCGCTGCCAAGCGAATAGATAGTTTTTTGGACAAAGAGGACATGCCATTCTTTGTTTGGCTGCGGTTGGAAGTGAATCAAAAATTACATGAGATTCATCGACATCACTTCGGTGCAGAAAAGCGCGACGTGCGAAAGGAAATGAAGCTGGGTAAGGCGAACGATTCCGGTAAAACATCGATGCAATTGGCAGCCCACATTGTTGCTAAATTGACTTCCCCCAGTCGCTTGATTGAACGTGCTGAGCAGATTGCAATTTTGGAAAAAACATTGGGGGAGATGAATGAGTTGGATCGCGAAGTAATCGCCCTGCGGAATTTTGAAGAGCTATCAAACATCGAAACGGCAAAGACGCTTGGCATCGAACCGGCAGCGGCGAGCAAGCGATATTTGCGTGCCTTAAAGCGACTGCGTGAAATCATGGAGTCGGCAAAGAAATTTAGTTAAATGGCAAATGATAGGCCGAAGAAAAAAAAGAAGCTTTCTGCCGATGATCCAGAGGCTTTGGAAAAAATTGTGGATCACTTTACGAGTCGTCTGCGTGCCGGCAAGCATCCATCAATCGCTGAGTATCAAGAGAAATTCCCGAGCCTCAAGGACGAGATTGAGGATTTGTTAGCATCGGTCGCAATGATCGAAAAATTGAAGCCAAGTTCAACGTCACCTGAAATGGATCGGCGTTCGCTCGAAGAGGTGTCCGGGCTCAAGCGGATTGGCAACTACGAAGTAGTGGGTGAAATTGGTCGTGGTGGAATGGGGATTGTCTTCGAAGCCATCCATGAATCATTGGGCCGTCGTGTGGCAATCAAAGTTATGCCAACTCCGTTGGTCAATCGTTCGAAATACATTGAACGATTTCAGCGGGAGGCCAAAGCTGCCGCCAAGCTACATCACACGAATATCGTATCAGTCTTTGGTGTCGGTGAAGGCGATGGGTTTCATTATTACGTGATGGATTTCGTGGACGGGCAAACGTTAGGCGAGGTCATTCAAGGGATGTCGAATTCGTCAGGGGTAAATTCCGCGTCCACCCAACGTGTGGAGGGAACCCGTCTAGAGATGCCAGTCAAAAACGATTCGAGTTTTTCGATTGATGAATTTTCGCTGGAGTCGACTGTCAGGGACTCGGCCAGTATGGAGGGGGCACGCTCAAAAAATCAAGGTGATTTGATGAGTCGAGACAAGCTGGATTCGAGGCATTTTCGATGGGCAGCGAGGCTAGGAGCCAATCTTGCCGATGCCCTATCCTACGCGCATTCTTCGAGAATTCTACACCGTGACATCAAACCGTCTAACTTGATTCTCGATCGCAAAGGGGTCGTTTGGATTACCGATTTCGGGTTGGCTAAGGACAGTTCTAACGAAGTCAATTTGACTAAAACTGGAGATGTGATTGGGACACCGCAATACCTTGCGCCCGAATCCTTGGAGGGGAAGTACGATCGGAGGAGTGAAGTCTATTGTTTGGGCTTAACACTCTACGAATTGGCAACGCTTCAACCCGCTTATGCCGGCGGCACGACCGCGGAAATCATTCGCGCAATCGCAAGCACCTCGCCGGTCTCGCCGCGCAAAGTGAATTCCAAAGTTCCAATTGATCTGAGCACGATTATTGAAAAATCGATTTCCAGGGAGCCAGAGGCTCGGTACGCAACAGCGAATCAGCTCCGTTCCGATCTGCTTGCGTTTGTTGATGGGCGGCCAATTTCTGCTCGTCCTCCCTCGGCCATTGAAAATATTATCAAGTGGAGTCGCCGCAATCCTTTGCCGGCCGCGTTGTCCGCTGTTTCCGCACTTCTTTTGATATTGGTTACTGTTTCGGCCTCGATCGGTTACCTCTATACCGTTGATGCACTCGGTAAAGAAGCACAACGCTCGGAGGAATTGGTCGAGGAACAGGAGGAAACTGAAAAGCAACGAAAAGCCGCGGTGGCGGCGGCTGAAAAAATGGAAGTTCAATACAAGAGGGCCGAAGCCAATATTGAAATCACGCTCGAAGCATTTGATGAAATGTTTATGCAGATAGTTTCTCGTGGGTCCTCGAGTACAGATCTGGACATTGAAGGCTTTGAAGAGTTGATGGGGATTGAGACCTCGGTCACGCGAGAGGACGCCGCGTTTCTGGAAAAGTTGCTCGCCTTTTACGACCGATTTGCGACTGAAAATGAAGACAATGAAGCCTTAAGGCTTGAGTCTGCAAAGGCTTTTCGGCGAGCGGCAAATATTTATCAGCTTGTTGGGCAGTACGACCTTTCTGTGGAAGCTTATAAGAAAGCAATATTTCTGTATGAACTCATTTGGGAACAATCTGATGACTCGAAAGAGATTTTGATCTCGCTGGTTCAATCCAAAAGTGAGCTCGCTCGTGGGCTCAGACGGGCCAACGCAAACAACTGGCCAGAAGCCGTCAGACAAAACGACGAAGCGATTCAGCTTCTTGAAGATGCTCCTTTGGCTAAGCTGGACAGTGATTTAAAGCTCGAACTGGCGAAGACCTACAATTCACTGGGTTCAAGCAAAGTCTTGAGTTCAGTCTTGGAAACCAGTGGTGCTGATCTCCGTAGCCGATTTGGTTTGTATGGGTTTGGGCACCGAGGTGCAGTAGGTCGAGGTGGACCTGGTGGACCTGGTGGAATTGGGGGGCGTCCTCCTCGCCGCGCGCCGGGGGAATCAAAAGGGGGTGAACCGCGGGGAGGCCGTCGGCCACCTTCGGGGCTACGGAAGAGCGTGGGGCGCATCGTCAATCAATACTCCAGAGAGTCACTCAAATTGTTGGATGAGCTGGTTGAGATGGAACCCTCAAATTCTGAGTTTCGCTCGGCCCGTGTGAACGCTTACTGCAGTCTGGCGGCTACTTACATGCCGGTGAATCCTGAACAGGCGCGAAAGATGCGAGCCCTGGCTATCAAAGAACTGGAATGGCTTAATGAACAGGATTCAGGGAATCCGAGTTATCGTTTTCGCTTGGCGATGGCGTGTATGTTGAGTGACTTTTCCAATCCGACCCAAGATGAGCTCAACCTTTTGAATAAGTCGCTCGAGTTATCCAAAGAGCTTACCGAAAAGTTTCCGCAGGTGCCGGACTATCATTCGCTTTACGGTTCGGTGCGAAATCGCGAAGCTGGTGTCTTGATAGCAAAAGGGGCTTTGGCTGATGCTTTGGCCTCTCTCCAGCTGGTGGATCAAAGCTTTAATCAGGTGAATGAGCTCCAGCCAA
Organism: Mariniblastus sp.; assembly: GCA_029247405.1. GTDB lineage: Bacteria > Planctomycetota > Planctomycetia > Pirellulales > Pirellulaceae > Mariniblastus. The sequence goes on along the minus strand of JAQWLH010000273.1, from coordinate 3,064 downwards.
GGGATCGTTTTGGAAAATCCGTGATGTACGGTGCATTGGCAAGCCAACTGCGGATGCTCGCCGAAGCTGCCGATAAACAAGGCGAAAAGAACGTTGCTCGCGAGGCGAGGAGTTTAATCCCAAGGTTGCGCCAGAATTACCAGGAACATGAACGGGAGCGTCGTTAACTGTTGGGTTGCCTCGGAACGGTTCGGTGCGAAAAAAAAAGGCAGGAAATCCTGCCTTTTGTCTTTAATTTAGATGCAACTGTTCTTTGAACAATCCTAGTCCAGGAAGCCAACAAGTTCTTGCGAGCGGCTAGGCTGCTGGAGCTTGCGAACTGCCTTTGCTTCGATCTGTCGAATCCGTTCACGTGTCACTTTAAAAATGTGACCGACTTCTTCGAGCGTATAGCTATAGCCGTCGCCCAAGCCGTATCGAAGTTTAATGATTTCCCGTTCGCGGTAGCTAAGTGTTTTGAGCACATCCTGAATCCGGCCACGAAGCATCTCTTGCGACGCACCAATAGAAGGGCTCTCCGCCTCACCATCAGGGAGTAAGTCCCCAAAGTGGCTATCTTCGCTGTTGCCGACAGGACGATCGAGGCTGATTGGGTATCGGCTCATCGCCAACACACGCCGAGCCTCGTCAATCGTTGTTTCGCTACGTCGAGCGACTTCCTCAAGGGTCGGTTCTCGACCGAGTTCCTGAAGCAGTTGTCGCGAGACAGTTCGTACTCGAGACATGGTCTCAACCATGTGAACGGGGATTCGAATGGTTCGACTTTGATCGGCAACGGCACGTGTGATTGCTTGGCGAATCCACCATGTCGCGTAGGTGCAAAACTTGAAACCACGGCGGTATTCGAATTTATCAACCGCACGCATTAGGCCTGCGTTACCTTCTTGGATCAGGTCAAGAAAACTTAAGCCACGGTTGCGGTATTTTTTTGCGATCGAAACAACCAACCGCAAGTTACCTTCTGAAAGTTCACGTTTTGCTTTTTGGTATTTCGTGTAGATGTCACGAAGGAATTTGACCCGAGTCTTGAGGCTGGCAGGCGATTCTTGGCAAGCAAGCAAGATGGTCCGCATTTCCTGAATCCAAGGCTCACGCTCACTGGCAGGCTTCTTGGTTTTTTTGTGCTTTTTGATTTTGGCAACAAGTTCGTCAACACGCGTGCTGAAGTCCTCGATTGTGCGGATCATTGATTCGATTCGCTGGGTTCGCAAGCCGAGTTCTTCAATCAGGCGAACTGCCCTGCGTCGACGACGGGCAAGATTTTTCCAAGCGTTGTTCTTGCGCGTTTTGGTTTGGCTTTTCGAAAACGCGGCGAGAAAATCGTGGCGGTTCCGCTTAAGCAAAACTGAAAGTGTGTTGAGGTTGTGAGGGATTCGACCAAGAATCTGCTCTTTTTCCAAACGATCGGTCACCGAAACCTGAACGGTTCGATCAAAAGGGAGTTCTCCCCGATGAACGCGAACAAGCGTTTTGTAAGCCGAGCGAATAACGTAGTCGCATTCCAAAAGTTTCGTCCGGAATTCACGCCGAGTCTCTTCAATTCGCTTGGCAAGTGTGATTTCCTCTGTTCGAGTCAACAAAGGGATCTCACCCATTTGAGTCAGATACATCCGAACTGGATCATCGGACCACGAATCAGATTCTTCAATGCCACTCGCCAAACCCTCCCCTTCGCCCTGCGGCTTGGGAGTTGTGTCTGAGTTCGAATCGGCAGAACCAGCAGTGCTGGCCTCAACGACTTCTTCAAAACGTTTAGGGGCCACGCGTGTGCGTGTTGCATCATCATCTTCTAGGAGAGCGTCGTACAATTTCGTACTCCTGCGCAATTGCTAATAATGTTCAATGGTGGTGTTTACCAGTGGAAGTGAGGACGGAAACCACACCACACCGAATCTTTTAAGTTTACCTCTTGGAAATCGTAAACCCTTAGCGAAGAAAAATTTGGAAGAAAATTCCAGTTAGCCAACAACTGTTGCCAGTAAAATCAACCTTAAGCCAATCCTCGCATCTGATCATCGAGATGATCGCGATAATTGTTTTAAAAACGTCACACGTACTCTTTCGAAAATAAGAGTCTTCTTGACGTCAAAGTTGACTAAAACAGCCCTGTCCCATGTTGCCGATCGCAGAATCTTTCTCACCGGTTCCCGCGTTGGGTTGGCCTAATGGCCCGACGTATTCGGAGTTCACTCAAATAAATTAGGGTGTCTAGGCCAAATTTGACTAGTACAAACCCAGGGTGGGCTGTCGATACAGCGAGAGTGTCGAATCACGTTAACCAATTGTAACTTGGACGTTTCAATCGTCCAGCCAAAAAAAATATTCGGCCCCGTTTTTTGTCGGTCAATATTACGCGGCGCGTTATCCGATGATTGGTCCACCTGATCGGTCCATATCCGCGGTTTAAAACGACCCAATCAACCGTAATAGTCACTCATATAAACCGTTATCTGGTTTGATAATCGAGCAATTCTGGTAATTTATGTCTAGCTTGCAGCGAAACTTTAGCCAGGCAGTGCAAGTCGACACCTGCATTGCTTCGGTTTAGCTAAGTTATAATTTTACGCCACCAAAACAATGATGCTTGCAGATACGTACAGGTTGTAACTCATGCAAAAATCTACAACTCATTAGCAACAAGTATTCATTAAAACGGATTAGGCTCCCGGGCGTCCCGTAATCTCACCATATTGGATAAGAATGTCACTTCGTTACCTTTTTCCATGTCCCCAGTGCGGAAACGAATTTGAATTGGTTTCCAAGCAAGCTGGCCAACAGCTTGTTTGTGCGAAATGTGGAAGCCCAACGGTTGCTCCGAAATTGGGGTCTCTCAGGCAACTTGAAACATTAGGCCAGGAAGCGAATATCTCCGCCAACTCTGGCTCCGGAGGATTACGAAACTTACTTTTTGTGTGTGGCTTGGGATTGGCGATCTTGGCTGGGATTGGTGGTTATTTCCTGTACCAATACGCTGAGAGCAAAATCACAGAATTTGACGTCAATAAAACCATGGACACATTTGATGTGTGGGCTGACGACCAACCCCCTTCAGTAGTAGCGCAGT
>JAQWLH010000234.1 GCA_029247405.1 Mariniblastus sp. | reverse complement strand
GATCAGCCGAAGCTTGGGAGATCGCCTGAATCGGGAGACGCTGAACTTTGCTGCGCGGCGCATAGTGGCTGATTCGTGCTGTCCCAGTGTCAATCACATAACGGATCCGCGGAACTGTGATTGATGACTCTGCAACGTTCGTTGCCAAAACGATTCGCCGCTGACGCCCTGGTTGGAAAATCAAGTTTTGCTGGTCAGTCGAAAGCCGAGCGTAGAGTGGCAGGATCTCGGTCTGCGGACCCGGAAGTCGGGTGGCGCGAAGTTTTTTGTTTACCGTCCGGATGTCGCTTTCGGTTGGTAAAAAGACCAGCATGTCACCGTTGTCAATCGCTGCCAGCTCGCGACAGCAGGCGACGATGTGCTCGTCCATTTCTTTGGCATTCCCCTCATCGGTTACCTCTGGTGGTTGATATTTTATCTCGACGGGGTAGGTTCGCCCCTCAACATTGATAATCGGAACGGGACGATCTTCGGTTTCAAAATGCTTGGCAAACCGCTCCGTGTCGATGGTGGCGGAAGTGATCACCAAGCGCAGATCTTTCCGTTTGGAAAGGATTTGCGTGAGGTAGCCAAGTAAGAAATCGATGTTCAGCGAGCGCTCATGGGCCTCATCCACAATGATTAGGTCATATTGTTCGAGGAACCGATCGCTTTGAGTTTCGGCGAGTAAGATGCCATCAGTCATCAGTTTGATGTAAGTTTGCTCACCGGTTTTGTCGGCAAAACGTATTTTGAATCCAACGTCGGTTCCTTGAGGGGTCCCAATTTGCTGTGCGATACGAGATGCAACGCCTCTGGCTGCGATTCGGCGTGGTTGCGTGTGTCCGATTACTCCTGAGATTCCAAATCCAGCTTTCAACGCTATTAGAGGAAGTTGGGTGGATTTTCCACTGCCCGTTTCGCCGCTGATCACAACGATTTGGTTTTGCTGAATTGCGTCGATGATCTCCGATTCGCGTTCAAAAATGGGCAAGTCTTTATCAACCTCAGGCTGAGGAACTTGATCCAATCTCGTTTGACGCTGCGAAATTGAGGCATGCAACCTTTCCGCAAATTGTTGCAGTCTCTCGTGAATGTCGAGATTCTTCTTTTGATCACTTTTTAATCGTGTCAATTCAGATTGAAGGCGATGCCGACCGCGCAGCATCGTGTTGGGTAAGAGCTTTCCAAGATCAGAGAGATTTGAATCCACGAACGTCAGCGGCAATAATTTAGGAGGTGGCTTCTTTGGAACCGCGATGACACGATAGTCCGCGTGTGGCCAGGCTTGTCATCATGAATGTCGAGGCAATTTTTGCAAGTCCGGATTACAAAGAACGGACTATTCACTTTCGGGTTCGTACTGCAGCGAAGGCGTCTCAGGGGTCGAATACCGGAGTTGGACATCGGTGGTCAACTTGCACCCATCGGTGCTTGTTTTATCAGCGGTGATTCCTATTTGCTGCTGCTTTTTACCTTGTGTTTCGCTCTTTACCCGATAGTGAATCAAGGTTTCCTCTCTCGCCTGTAATCCTGAAATCGACCAGGTTAAGGTATTGGTCACATGGTCAAATTTTGCTTGACGATCGAGAATGACAACGTTCAAACCTTCGGGAATCGTGAGGGTGACTTTCAGTTCGCGATACACTTGTTGCGTTGGATGGGCGACGGCGATCGTAAAGTCAGCAATATCACCAACCCCCATTGTTGTCGGGCCGATCAATTGAGTGGAAGTCAATTTCGATCCGTTGCCCGCAACGATCGGTGGCAAAAAGTTGGCCGCAGACGAGATTGGTAATTCTGATACCATCGGTTGGGCAACGACCTGTGTGGTTAAAAAGTCGGTGGCGGGAGTCGTTGAATCTGCTTGAATGACAGTTGGAACCTCATCTTGCTCAAGATTGTTATAAAAAACAGGTTGTAGCATCTTTCCGTCTTCCGGTTGACTTGGAAGAGAGGCGAGATGGGGTTTGGGGAGTTGAGCAACATGTTGGTCCATAAAAGGGTTCTTTTTAAATCCCGGCCGAACGGTTGTCCTCAAAGGCAGTTGTGTTTGTGCAGACGGACTCAAGCTGGTGGGCTGCATCTTTGGGATATCAAAACGGCTTTGCTCTTGTGGACTCCCCTGGTCCAAGCGAAGGCGAAAGTTCCGCGTTGCCGCCGCACCGCGGTTGGGGATAACCTCAATCCGCTGGACGGAATCAGGAACCATGAGGCGGAGTGCGATTTCCGAATCGGAATTTGGGATTTCGGTTATTTCAATGACGCACTCATTGATGTGATTCGGGTCTGCTACCGAGGGTCGAATCAAGACTGCGGGGGCTTCTTTGGCAGATTTTGATTGGTTTGATTCCGCGCGAAACAGTTCCGATACCGCGTGAGTTTCTTGGCCCAATGCGGGGGTTGAACTGAGTGTTCCAAGCCAAGCAAGAAGCGCCGTGGTAATTGCAAGAGTTGACCGTTTCCAATGATTCATGATTTGATTCGCCAGCTTTGTTAGAGCCAGTGACGGTGTCGTGCGGTTGGTGGTGTATGGGTTGGTGAAATCGGGGGATGATTACCGTCGCTGATTCAGGTTGGCCTCGGCAATTTGAGAGGCTGCTTTCGTTTGGGTAAGGACTTTGGTGCGAAAAGGCGTTTTGCCTTGAAATGCGTTGTTCACTCCAAGGGCCAGAACCTGGAGGTGGCTGCCCGGGGTGGATGAAATTGCTTGATATCGTATCCGCTCACTCTTTCCCGCAGGGATCTGTTGCAACTGCCACAAAATTGAACGATTCGTGTGGTCGAGAATGGCGTCTCGATCGAGATGTGTGATGGTGATATCGCTCGGAACACTCAAGCGGACGATGACATCTTTCGCCGGAGCTTTGCTGCTGTTTGTAATCACGACTTCAAACTCGTCGGGCTGGTTTGCTGTCATTGATTCAGGTCCAAGAACTTTTGACTGCAACGTGACCTGAGGTGCGGCGACTTGTCGGGGCCGATTCAAAATTGAAACGCCAGGCTTCAATCCGAATGGTGCTGTTTCATCGGAAAAATTTATGGAGGGTCGAATCACTGATGATGCCGGTTTGACTTGGCGTGATGGCTCAGCGATCGGGGTCGGTTTGGGTTCGGGGGTTGGCGTTGGTGCCTGGCTCGTAGGTAATGTAGCAGCCGGCTTGCTTGGTCGAAGATTCATCAAGTCATTGGCTTGCGAATTTGCCACGCGAATCTTATTTTGCAGGGAGAACTGCTGGGCATCAGCTGCATCACTGAAATTGAATCCAGATGAACTTGACTTGATCGGTTGCGGCACCATTGGCGATGGTAGTCGAGCGAGCTCGGGTGGAGTAGCCCGCGGAGATTTGTAGACATTGTTCCCCGGGATGCCGCGCGAAGGTGGCTCGATCAAAGCTTTTGATTTCGGAGAAATCTTGGTTGGTCGAGCGGTAATTTTTGAGCTTAATTCCGTTTCAGGTTCAGTGTTCAACGGTCGATCACTTCGTTCTGTTTTTTGGCTGCCCATTTGCGGCATCGCGTCCAGGCTTGACCGGGACGACTGACGGACTGCCGCTCTTACTTCACCGGGCCTGGGCTTCTTCGCTACTGTTTTAAGTTTCGCCGTAGGTGCCAACGCATCTTTTAGAATGACAGGAAAGACATGTTTCACTTCTTGCTGACCTGACGCGATTGAACAAGAGGCGATGCTTAAAGCAGATAACAAGAAGACGGAGGTCCAGCGATTCATTGATGATCTCCACGCCCAAACGCAAGAAAAGAAATTCGGCCCGCCACTCGACGGAGCCTACAATTGCAATAATCGGTAGAACTTGCCATCTTCAGTCTGAAAAAAACTCGGTAACCGTCAGTATCGAAGATCAAGCCGGCTATGTGATCCGAATAACCGTCAAAAATTAACATCTGGTGCTAGCAATTCGACCTCTCCGTCATCGCTGCAATGGCGGTAAGGCACATTGTTCGAGTCTGCGAGGCATTCAAATTAGTTTTGTGTCTTTATCTCTGCGTTGCATGCATCTTTACGCTGCAAAATCAATTTCTCAAGAATCCATTTTTGGTTTGACCAGAGGTGTCACGGCGCTCGCGAAAATGATTACAGACACGGACGGACGCGGTCAACGCAATAGCGAAACCCGTTACCAGAAACCAGATATGGTTTGCAACACCTGGACCTCCGGTGGTCGGAATGAAATGCAGGAAGCTAATTCCTCAAACCAAAACTAAGGAGTTCAAGATGTTGGTACTATCTCGCAAGCAGAATCAGTCAGTCGTTATTGATAATCAAATTCAAATTGAAGTCCTCAAAATCAAAGGCAACACGGTGCGTCTGGGGATTAAAGCTCCAAGAAACATTAAGGTTCTCCGCGGGGAGCTTTCGCCGTTTGAGGTAGAAGTGAATATTGCTGAGTTAAACGCGGCCTCGCTTGTATCGGACGAAGAAGAGGAGCTTCAACGGCTTCCCAATCCATTTGCCGTTGCTTACGCGAGCTGAGACGTTGATCGTTTTCAAGTTTTGCTTGATTCTTTTGACAAGTCAGTGCAAAGGGCGGAAGTCTCCTCGGGGCGCCCTTTTGTTTGGCTGGAGCCCAGCCCCAAAATCCCACCTCAGCGGGATGGTTGGGGCAATGTTTGGGCGGTTGTCTTTTAAGAGTTATTTTGCGGGTCGCCGAAACCTTCAAAATTGTCTTTCGCGATTCCTGACATGAGGCTATTGATTCCCATACAATGCAGGAAGTTGTCGAAATCAATTTGGTTCAAAGTGAGCTCATCAGCAATCATGCGGAAGACCCAAATCTTATTCCTGTTGTTTTTAGGACCTCTGGCGGTCTTGGCCGATGCAACGATCAACGAACAGGGCCTGTTGTTCGCCCAAGATCGGATTACCGGCTTGCCTTTCGCCACACGTAGTGAAGTGATTTCTCGAAGCGGAATGGCGGCCACCAGCCAGCCGCTCGCCACCCAAGTCGCCCTTGACGTTTTAAAGCAAGGTGGTTCAGCGGTGGATGCCGCCATCGCAGCCAATGCGACGCTTGGGCTGATGGAGCCAACGGGTAACGGAATCGGAGGTGATCTGTTTGCGATCGTCTGGATTAATTCCGAACGCAAACTATATGGGCTTAACGCGAGTGGTCGGTCTCCGAAGAGCTTGACGTTTCAGATGCTGAAAAGGGAACTTGGGACTCGCGATACAATTCCCTCTTTAGGACCATTGCCGGTGTCAGTGCCTGGTTGCGTTGACGGCTGGTTCGAGCTGCATGAAAAATTTGGCAAGCTTCCGATGACCGATGTCCTGAATCCTGCGATTGGTTACGCTCGTGACGGATTTCCCGTTTCCGAATTAATTGCATACTATTGGAACCGAAGTTCTGGATTAAAAAGGTATCCGGGTTTTGCGGATACTTTCCTCGTCAACGGGAGGGCTCCCCGTAAGGGTGAAATATTTAAGAATCCAAAATTGGCAACAACGTTAGAGAGGATCGCCCAAGGAGGCCGCGATGTTTTCTATACGGGAGAAATGGCAAAGACCATTGCTGGATTCATGAAAGAGCATGGTGGCTATCTGTCTTACGAGGACTTGGCGAGTCACCGCTCAGAATGGGTTGAGCCAGTTTCAATTGACTATCGGGGATACAAGCTCTGGGAGCTTCCTCCCAATGGTCAGGGGATTGCAGCCTTGCAGATTCTTGGCATTCTCAAAGGCTACGATCTCAAGGCAATGGGATATGGCAGTGCCGACCATGTCCACTACTTTACCGAGGCCAAGAAGTTGGCGTTCGAAGACCGAGCTAAGTTCTACGCAGATCCAGACTTTGCAAATGTGCCTGTCAGACGTTTAATTTCAGATGAGTATTCGGCTGAGCGACGGCGGCTCATTTCTCCACGTCGAGCCGCTCGCCGCTTTGATGCTGGACCGGCTGAGGGGGATACGATTTATCTCACCGTTGCCGACAAAGATCGAAATATGGTTTCCCTCATCCAAAGTAACTACCGTGGAATGGGCTCGGGAATGTGCCCTGATGGGCTCGGTTTTTGCCTTCAAGACCGCGGCGAGCTTTTCGCCATGACTCCGGGGCTCGCCAATTCGTATGCTCCCGGCAAGCGGCCTTTTCATACCATCATCCCCGCCTTCGTCACTAAAGATGACATGCCATTTTTGAGTTTCGGTGTCATGGGCGGAGCGACACAACCTCAAGGTCATGCTCAGATCATGATCAATATCGTCGATTTCGGAATGAATTTTCAAGAGGCTGGAGATGCACCGAGAATCCTTCACAGCGGCTCCTCCCAGCCGACGGGAGAGAAAATGGTGGACGGGGGAAAACTAACTTTAGAAACTGGTTTTGATTACAGCACAATTCGAGAGCTGATCCATCGCGGGCACTCCGTCGGTTATAACAGTGGATCGTACGGGGGCTATCAGGCAATCGGCTACGACGCCAAAAACGATGTTTACTATGGGGCTTCGGAGTCACGAAAAGACGGGCAGGCGGCTGGATATTAGCCTGGCATTGACGTTACACCCCAAAAAAATAACCCGAGAGACGGCGATTCTGGTTGCGGAGCTGTAGCCTGAAAATCAAACTGGTCCAATTGATATTGCTTCTCGTTTTTACGATTCGCTACCATATTATCGCTACGCGAATTTCAGTCTAAAGATCCATGCATGATTAATCCAAAACCAAACGCACCGCTCGATCGAGATGAAGTGAACCAAATGATCACGCGTCGTCTTCACGGTAGCCGCCCGGTTGCCTGGGAAGAAGACATTTCACGAAACACGCTGGATACCGAGCCGTTCCACAATTTGCCCTCCCCGAGTCAACTTGATCCGCAGGAATTTAGCAACCCAATTCGAATTGCCGCGTTAGAGCCTTACATGGCCAAGGAAAAACTTCCCGAGGCAATCGCCGCAGACACTTATCCAATCCCTTCTCCAGACGATCGCGAGGGGTACGCCCCTGGCTTTGATGGGACATACTGGATGAGTGGTTTAGAGGATCATCTCAAGGTGATGGATGCCGCGAAACGTTATGGGGTCGAACCGAAATCAGTTTTTGATTTTGGTTGCGCATCGGGGCGGGTCCTCAGGCACTTTGCGGCTCAAACGGAGATCCCGGAAATCTGGGGAAGCGACATCAATGGGCGTCATGTGCGGTGGTTGTACGAGAATATGCCTCACACGGTAAAGCCAATCTTTAATCACTGTATTCCATCACTCCCGATTCGTGATAACTCGGTGGATGTCATTTCTGCGTTTTCTGTGTTCACGCACATCGATACTTTTGAAACTTGTTGGCTCGCTGAACTCCGTCGAATTATGTCCGACAGCGGAATCGCCTATTTGACGGTGCACAACGAGGATACTTGGGCGGCGATTCGAGAAAAAATCGACGATCCAAAAAATCGTTTGATCCAGTCTTTAATCAAGATTGATCCAGATTTTCGTGAGAATTTGGCCAAACAAATGCCCGACACAAAAACGGTCTATCGGTTCGAACAATCGGGGCCCTATCGAGCACAGGTTTTTCATTCGAATAATTATCTCCAGCAGGTCTGGGGCCGGTTCTTTACGATTGAGGAAATTCTGCCGCTGCATCATGTGCGGCAGACGGTCTTAGTGCTTCGTAAGAAGTAAGTCAAAAGTCGGCGACTCCTCGAAAATTTATTTATCTTATCGTCAATCGGTTTTTGGTTATGGACCTTGCTCAAAGTCTACAGGATCAATTCGCACCCAATTTGATTTGTTTTGGATGTGGCCCGTCCAACGAGCACGGTTTGCAGATTAAGAGTTTTGTTAAAGGCGACAAGGTGGTTGCGACCTTTAGCCCGAAGTCGCATCACCAGTCATTTGAGGGCATGATGAATGGCGGGATCATCGGTGCACTTTTGGATTGCCACCTCAATTGGACGGCAGCCTGGCATTTAATGGTTAAAAACTCGCAAGACACTCCTCCATGCTGTGTGACTGCTAAATACGAAGTCAGTTTTGAAAAACCAACACCATCAGATGTTGATTTGAGCCTTGAAGCATGGGTGCTTGATTCGTCTGAACGTAAAGCCATCGTCGAGGGAGTCGTTTCGGTCGGCAATTGCGTGACCGCACGTGGTAAGGGGACCTTTGTTTCGGTCAAGCCTGATCACCCGGCTTATCATCGTTGGTAGTGCTGATCCAACGGTTTGGGGTTTGACTTGGTGAGCGATGAGGGTGGCTTGTGTGCGGTCCGGGGTAACGACCAAGTGCAGTTTTTACCCTGCTTCCCTTTTGGTACTGCTGAAATTTCATGCCGGTTGGCTGGGATTTAGTCACGAGTATCTAACATTCCTGCATCGAATCGGGTGGCCCCTACAGACGGCATAGTTTGACATGTGATTCCGATTGAATTGGTAAGCAGGGTTGGAACTGTTCTGTCGACTTTTGAAACCTGACATACCAGCAACTGATTTGTGAATTGGCCGGTTCATTCCGACGAAGAACAATCGTACCGACTAATGTGGTTAGACCTTGTTTGCTAACCATGAGCCCAATTCGATTTTGCTTGGAACAAGGAAGTTCGGAAGTATGAAACTGCATCAGGGATTGATGATTTTTGCGTTAACATTGACGGTAATGACAGGCGATTTGTCTGCGCAAGATTCCAAAGATCGCATGTTCGGCAACGGGAAATTTCTCCGCCGGATGAAGAATGAAATCATGGGTGACTCGTCCAAGGCTGAGCCAAAAAAGAAGTCGCCAAAAAAGACCAAGTCAAAAGATAAGTCGCCGACGTCTGCCATGGGGCGGTCAAAGTCGCTCACGCCTGCCATTAAAGCATCGTCACCTTGGTCAGCCAAGCGGCCCACTCTCGCGAAACGCCCGAGCGGAAGCGATCCACAATTGAACAGCTCGAAAGTTGGGAGTCTGTTGGACGTGACGAAACGCGGTAAAGCACCGGTTGCCGTGACTCGCTCCTCGCGAAAACCAACTTTAGGCTTCGGGATGCTGTTGGAAATTCGGCAAGACATGCTGGTCGTGACACAGCTCGATCCCAAGGGCAACGCCGCCAAGTCAGGAGTCAAGCGAAGCGACGTCGTGGTTGAAGCGGGTGGTATTGAAATGAAAACAATGCAGGAGTTCAATGACGTAACCGACGTTTTGCAGGACGGTGATCAGATTGAGTTCGTCCTGCTTCGAAGGGGCAAGAAGGAAAAGATGTTGATCATGCATGGGAAGGGGCCTGAGCAAGAGGTGGCTGATGAACAAGCGATCGAGCCAGCGTTGGCAGCCTACCCCAAGTCGATTCAAGCAACTCGAAAGTATGAGTTTGTGCCCCTGGCATCCGATAAAAACTCGATCCATGTCAACGACATGCCGTCGGTTGTCGCAACGAAAGGACAGGCTTCGCGATCGAATCAACCTTTTGTGCAGGCCAAGCATCAATTGCCAAATCCTCAAGGCGTTATTGATCAGCAGCGTTTGCAGATTCAAAAGATGCAGCTTGAAATTGAGAGATTACGGAGTGCCAAGGCGAATTCACCAAACGATTCATCGCCAATTCAAATGGGCACGAATTTGGGTGGGTTAGACCTGTCTGGTCCGGGGCAATGATATAATCGCATAGTTTCGTGCAGAGTCGTAGTGAGAATTTAAATTGCAGCCATCGGGCAAGTCCCCGATGCCTGCGGTCTAGGTTTGTTTGAAACTGCGGAGTGCACTTCAAAACGGCCGGCATGATTATGTCGGCCGTTTTTTTTCGTGCAACTAACAAACTCCAAATACAATTAAGCTCACTTTGTTTCCTGGTGGCCTGAACCCCTGTCGTTCTGAGTGAGATGTAAGTCGTTCGTTTTTTGCTGACCAACAGGGGTTGAGTCCTCAATCGGGTCATGGCAGGCAACTAAGTCCGCTCCGAACATAACGATAATGCAGAAAGCAGCGGTGGATGCTATCCGTCCACTGCTTATGTTTTACAACTTGCAACGATTCTTCTTAGACTACCATTGGCACAAATCTCAAGTTGGTACAATGGTGTGACAAGCCATATTTGAACGCTCGACGAATGAACGATCCAATTAATAACCCCGAGTCACCACAGGAATCCAGCAAGGAGGTTTCGACGTCTAGATTGGCGGATTCAGCGGTGGATCAAGTCGTTGAGGTAATGAAAAAAGAAGCCGCTGCAATCCAAGCGGCGGCTAACCGAGTGGACGCTTCGATCGCCACTGCGATCCGTCTTCTGTTTGATTGCCACGGACGCGTGATTGTGACTGGCATGGGGAAAATGGGATGCGTCGCGCGCAAAGCCGCTGCAACATTTTGTAGTACGGGAACCCCAGCGATTTTTCTTCACCCCAGTGAGGCGGTTCATGGTGATCTCGGTATCGTCACCGAAAATGACGTCATGATGGTCCTTTCCAACAGTGGTGAGACTCGAGAACTACTTGAGTTATTGCCCTACGTGATTCGCCTCGGCGTCCCGGTCATTGGGCTCACCGGAAATGTCAATAGCTCACTGGCCAAGCGTTGCAGCGCCGTCGTGGATACGGGCGTTGAATGCGAAGCTGATCCTATTGCCGTTGCCCCTACTAGTAGCACGACAGTCGCGTTGGCAATGTCTGATGCTTTGGCAGTTGCATTAATGAATCGCAGAGGGTTTACCCGTGAACAATTTGCCATTTTTCATCCGGGGGGCAATCTCGGGGGTAAGCTGCTGATTAAGGTCGCTGAGGTGATGCATCGGGGGGACGCCCTACCCGTTTGTCGCCCGACCGATACTTTGAGCGATGGTATCGTAACGATTTCCTCGACGGGCCTTGGGGCAGTTTTTGTTGTTTCTCCGACGGGGCATGTTGAAGGAGTTCTGACCGATGGCGATCTGAGAAGAATCATTCAGCAATCCGCAAACGGATCCGAGGGAAACGTTTTGAGTGGAGAATTGTCCAAATACATGACGAAAAGTCCAAAGTCGATTAGCAGTGACTCGTTGGCTGCGGAAGCCTTGCGACTGATGGAAGACAATGGGATTACCGTCTTGCCGGTTGTCGAGTCAAGTGATGGCGGTGAACTTCTTGTCGGCGTCGTTCATCTTCATGACCTCATTCGAGCTGGATTGGCTTAGCGGAAAATGAGCAAGAAATCTCGCAGATCCAATCAGCTTGATCCGAATGATTTTAATTCGGAGGAACTCCTTCCCGTTCGGCGTCGCGGTGCTGACGGGATGCCCGAAGACGTCGTTGATTCGGGGGCGGTTGAAGAGGAACTGCCGCCGATCAAAACGTCGGACAAGATAACGACCTACAGCGCCAAGTCCGAAGTGCGGTCACCGGCCAAACTGGTCAGGAATATCTTCGAGGATTTTGTGGCTGGGCGGGAATTGTCGTGGCGGTTGTTCCTTCGTAATCTTCGAGGACTTTATCGGCAAACGTTGCTGGGTTTGTTCTGGATCTTTTTGCCACCGATTGCAAACACGGCGTTCTGGATTTTCTTGCAGAAGGCAAAGATTCTCGATACGGGGGAGATGGGAGTCGACAAAACGGTCTACATTCTGACTGGCATGATTCTTTGGCAGGCATTCATTGAAGCGTTTCAGATGCCGCTGAATATGTTGAGTAAAAACGGGAACATGATCAGCAAGTTAAATTTTCCGAGAGAGTCATTGCTGCTTGTTGGGGTGGGCGAGATTCTCTTTAACTTGATGATTCGATTACTGTTGCTGATTCCTGCTTTCTGGATGTTCAGTGTTTCTTTTCATCCTACGATCTTGCTTGCACCGGTGGCGATTTTGGCCGTCGTGCTTTTGGGGGCCGCACTGGGTTTAATGATTATGCCTTTTGGGTCTCTGTATCAGGATGTGGGTAGGTTTATTGGTGTGGCGTTACCGTTTTGGATGATCATCACGCCAATCGTCTACCGTCCCTTTGAAGATTTTCCGGGCTCGTTGCTTAATTGGCTCAATCCCGCGAGCCCATTAATATTGCTATCCCGAGACTGGCTCTTGATTGGTGGGTCCAACCACCAGATGACGGGGTTGGTTTTCGGTGCGATTTCTCTACCACTGCTGTTGTTGGGTTTGATTGTGTATCGGATTTCGATTCCCGTCCTGATTGAGCGGATGAACGCATAGGAGATACCATGAGCAGCAAATCCAGCGAAGTGATACTGGACGTAGAAAACGTCTGGAAAATCTACTGCCGAAATCTCAAGCGAGCCATGTGGTACGGTGTCAAAGATTTAGGGCGCGAGGCTCTGGGAGCCGGGCGGGATCGGACGCAGGAAGATCTAAGAACTGGAGAGTTCTTTTCCGTTCGCGATGCGAGTTTCAAAGTCAATCGTGGAGAGTGCCTTGCGATGATCGGCCCCAACGGAGCTGGTAAAAGCACCATGCTCAAGATGATCAATGGCTTGATCAAACCTGACTCGGGAAGGATTACGATTCGTGGCCACATTGGTGCCTTGATTGAGCTCGGAACGGGCTTTAATCCCATTCTTTCTGGACGAGAAAATATCTATATCAACGCGGCTGTTCTGGGGATGAAAAAGTCGGAAGTTGATTTGTTGTTTGACGAGATTGTCGAGTTCGCCGAACTAGGGCACGTAATTAACGATCCGATCAAAACGTACAGTTCAGGGATGCGCGTTCGTCTAGGGTTTTCAATCGCTGCCAATCTGCGACCACAGCTCCTGTTAATGGATGAGGTTTTGGCCGTTGGAGACGTCGGTTTTCGGATGAAGTGTTTTGCCCATTTGAATAAGCTCGTTCAAAGTGGAGTCTCGATTATTTTGGTAACCCACGCTGTTGGGATGCTCCAGCGGGTGGCAACACGGGCAGTGGTTTTTGGACAAGGTAAAATAGTCCATGATGGAGAGTTGGAAACTGGCTGTACCATTTACGAAGAGATGATGGGGGCGAGTGATCGAGTACGGGCAAAGCAGAAGGAGCAAGCCGGTCTGGATGCTTCGGTGGGCGATGTCGACACATGCAACGAAGCTGGGGAGCCCCAATTTGAGTTTGAAACGGGCGAAACACTGAATTTGCGGATACAGCTTAATGCGAAAAGGCTGATCAAAGACGCACGTTTGGTGGTCGCGCTTTGTTCCCCAGTCCATGGAGTCCTCAGTTCAGTCTCGACCAGTTATCAGGAGGTTCAATTCAACGTGGACGAGCACGGTCGCGCTGTTACACTGAAGATTCCAGAAATTCCATTATTGATTGGTTCATATCACTTTAACATTTCCCTGCTGGGCCCTGAGACGACTGATTTTTATCACCGTAGCTCATTACGCGGAGTGTTTCGTGTGGTTGGCCCGCCCGTCGACGCCAACGGATATGGCTTAAATGGCATCACGAAAATCCAACACGCCTGGAACGTAAATTAGATGGACACACCTCAAATTCATTTCATTGTCAGTGCCCCACGAAGTGGGTCGACCTGGCTAACCACCGCCTTGAATGGCCACCCGGATATCTTTGGTACTGAGCAACGACTGTTTGGTGATTTCTGCGAGGTTTGGCAAAACAATGACGGAACTTCGACCCCTCGGATCACTTTTGATAAATACGCCAAGTCATTTGGGCAGCACTATTTTTACCAGTTCATGAACCGTGATTATGGAGCGTTTGTCGACGACTTTAAAAAGTCGTTTGTCAATTTCCTCTGTTATTTTGCCGGTGCCCGAACTGGAAAGGATGTGATTGTTGACAAAATTACGCCGTACCCTGGCACGGCTCATATCGTCGTCCAGGAGATCCGTCGATTGTTTCCCGAAGCAAAAATCATTCACCTAGTTCGGGACGGACGTGATGTCTTGACCAGCGGGACTTTTGATTGGCTACTCAAGGATGCTGAGGGGACTGAGCGATATGAGTTTTATTTTAAGCCAATTCCAGGAATGCGGCTCGAACGCTTTTTTGACGCAAAAGTCATCAAGAAATGGGCAGCGAATTGGGGCGAGACGATCGACGTGTTTGCCGATGATAAACCCGATCACCGCATCACCTATGAGGAAATGAAAGAAGACATGGCAGAGTCTTTGAAAAATGTGTTCGAGGTGCTTGGTGTCGAGTCGAATAACGAAATTGCGCAGCACTGTGAAGATAGCGCGACTTTTGAGCAAATCTCGGGACGCCCGCCTGGACAAGAAGAGCCAACCGCAAAGGCGAGAAAGGGAGTCGTCGGCGACTGGGAAAACTATTTCACTTTAGCCGACGGTGAGCTCTTCGATGCTCTCGCCGGTGAGCAAATGGCGCTGATGGGATACGAATCCAATAGCGACTGGGTGAAAGAGTTGCCGATGAAACTAAAAATGTTTCGCGAGCCAGGCGTTGATAATAGAATCTAGTGGGGGACTCGCCTGAGCGCGTCAAGTTTCCCGACGCGAGGTGAAGTGAAACCAGAAAATTTAAGATCGCGGTACTAATCAAAGTGTCTGACATGCGAGCCTACATCCTATGTCGTTTTGCCGACAGCAGCGGTATCTATACCAGTTGGATGGATGAATCTCCGCTCCCCTGCACTGTGGTTGATGAGTTTTTGCCTGATTGGGTTGTGCCGAATGATGCTGGCATCCTGATAACCCACATGCACTATCGTTGGGAAGAACTAGCGGCGCTGCGGAAGGTCCGGGAACAAAGCCAGATCCCAATTTTGATATTAGCAGATGGGATTCTCGAGTATCGCAATACTTGGGAGCATCCAGATTTGGTCAATGGTTCAATCTTTCAACCTTTGTTCGGTCATAAATTGGCTTGCCTGGGGCGAGGGCAAGCTCGCATCGTCGAGTCATGGGGAAATGTTGGTTGCTGCGAAGTCGTTGGGCTCCCCCGTCTCGATGGCATTGGCAACCAGCTCGCGCCATCGGTTAATGAGTCCGGTCCGTTTCGCATTTTGGTAACGACGGCCAACACACCTGCATTTGACGATCAGCAACGCGCAACCGTGATTCGTTCATTGAATGCCTTGAAACAATGGTTTGAGCAGCAAAGTGAGCTCGCTCCAGGCGCCAGCGTCGGTAAGTTTTCGCGACCAATCGAGGTGGTTTGGCGGTTGAGCGATGGGCTCGATTTGGAGCTTGGATTGGGAGAGGCCGTCGATCCAGAAAATGAATCTCGTCCACCGATCGGTGAAGTCATTGAAGGGGTTGATGCCGTTATCACGACACCGTCAACGATGTATCTTGAGAGTGCACTTCGACAGCGACCGACTGCCATTCTTGATTTTCACAATTCGCCTGCGTATGTGACAGCGGCTTGGACGATTAGCTGCTCAGATCAGTTCGGTCAAATAATTTCGGAACTGGCCTCTCCGCCGGCACATAAGATGCAGTTTCAGCAGATGGTGCTTCAGGATCAGTTGGAGTGCAGCACTCCTGCAACGCCCCGGTTATTTCAATTAATTAATTCGATGGTTGCAGCAGGGGAGCTGGCGCGAGCCAATCGGCAACCCATCGAGTTTTCCCAGAGGATCCTCAGCGATTCTGATCATGGTTTTACAGCAGTTCCTGCAGAATTTGATTCTGAGTCGCTTTATCCAGGCGACCCAGCGATGAAAATCCACGATGTCGGTCGATTGAAGGTTGAGTTGGCCGCCGCCATAAAGCGTCTTGAGCAAATGCCGTGCGAGTTAGCTGAAAAAGATAGACACATTTCCAAGTTGAATCGAATGCTCGACCGTTCGCGAGATCGCGTTGAGGAAATGCACAACCGCGTTGTCGCAATTCGCAAGCGATTTGGAGTAAAGCCTGCGAAACCGCGGGTCGAGGGTCGCAATGTTGTGGACGATTAGCCTGCGATGAGCCGCCGATTGAATTGAGGTAAGAGGCGGCCTGCTCAGTCGCTTTAGGATTTGAAAACATACAGTCTATGCAAATGGCCTTTTAAGTCTCTTCGGGTTTCGTTCAAATGGAAATCGAAAGGTGCCGGCAATGAAGCGATACGATCCCAAACAACCCGTGGTATATACCCACGTGCCAAAATGCGCTGGTAGCAGTGTTTTGCGGTTGCTTCGACATTGGTTTGGCGATGAGTATCACAAACTTAATCAGGACGAACATCGCGATATCGTCTTGCCACGAGTCGAAACGCAAGACAGAAAAGGGCGTTGGCTACCTAATGTGAAATGTATCCATGGGCATTTCAATCATGGCCGAGGCTATGGCTTGCCGTATTTTTATCCAGAATTGAACCAGTATTTCACCATTTTGAGAGATCCTTTCGATCTTGCGGTTTCAATGTATTTCTTTGCCAAAGGGCGAAGCCGCAGCGGTCGATTCTGGTTTCGGGGCGAGGCGGTGGATCTGAATGATCAATTCCCAGATGTTGAAAGTTATGTCAAAGCTTATCCTTATTGGATGTTTGATCATTTGCCTCAGGATGTGACAATTGAAAACTACGAAGCGAGGCTTCGGTCCAAGTTTATTTATATGGGGATTTTTGAGGATCTGCAGACGACCATTGATAACTTGGGAAAGGTCTTGGGCAAGCCAACAGCGACGTTGCCGCATTTCAATGTGTCGACCTATGACGAAAGTATCCCAGAGCATCTGCGGCAGCAATTTTATGCTGACTATCCGTTGTTAAAGAAAGTTTATGATTTTGCAGTCGGGACCTATCAACTCGAGGGATATGAGTTTCCAGCTGACGGTGGGCCGGCAATTCCGCCGGCGAATATTCAAATAAGTTCAAAAAGTGACGACGCAGCTACCCAGCAAAGCGGTGCGCACGTTTCGGCGATTTAGAAGGAACTAGTCTGTTGAAATTCGGTTTTTATTCTTGTATGAGCGGGATGCCGTGGGGCGGCAGTGAAGTTCTTTGGGGGCGTTCAGCTCGACTCATCCAAAGGGACGACCATGAGGTGACGGCCAATTACAAATGGTGGTCCTACAAGGCCGAGCCTCTTGCGCATCTCGAAAGTCATGGTGCTTCCATTTGGTATCGGGATCAGCCTGCCAAATCCATCTTGAAGAGATTTTTTAAACGAAGCGGTGCAAAAAAGAGTTGGCTGGAAACTGAACGTCCGGATGCGGTTTTAGTCACGTTGGGCTATCACCCGGACCCCATTACGATCGCTGATGAATGCCAGCGGCTCGGCATTCCTTATGGAATCAACATCCAATGCGCAAGTAACTTTTTCTTTATTCACGGTGATCGTTTGGAGGACTATCGGCGGTGGTACCGAAACGCGAAGCGGGTCTTTTTCGTCTCTGAGGAAAACCAGCTAAAAGTTGAAAACAACATCGCAACTAAACTTGATAATGCAGAAATTATTGCAAACCCGTTTAACGTGAGTTTGGATGCCTCGCCCGAATGGCCTTCAACGGACGATGAATTTTTAGTTGCGTTGGTCGGCAGGGTCCATTTTCAATCCAAAGGTCAGGATATTGTTGTCGACGTGATGAAGCAGGATAAATGGCGAAAGCGAAATCTTAAAATTCGTTTTTATGGTCACGATCAGGGGAATAAGGCTCAGTT
>JAQWLH010000217.1 GCA_029247405.1 Mariniblastus sp. | reverse complement strand
TTCATTTCATATTGAAAAGGCTTACGAACTGGATCCTCGTTTCGGTGTCGTTGCCAATAACCTCGCTTGGTTTCTAGTAAACGATACCGAAAATCCGGACTTGGACCGAGCCTTCGAATTATCCAGCGAAGTGGTAAAGCGGTTTCCAAACAATCCCGCTATGCTAGATACCCACGCCACTGTGCTTATGAAACAAGAAAAGTACGACGAGGCACTGGTGCACTTTGAAAAAGCACTCGCCGTCATTCGCGACAAAAAAATCATGCATACAAAACTGGCTTTCGTTTATGAAAAACTGGGCATGGATGACATGAAAGAGGTCCACTTGAGAAAAGCGGCACAACTCGAATCGCCAAAGTAATTCCTCGCTAGGTACGCTCGCCTAATGTTCTCTTAGTTCTAGTAAGCAAGCGAGTTGCTCCCAGGATCAGGCGACAAGCATTGGGCGACGCTACCGACTAAACGAAGATGCCTATCGGCTTAGCACCCACCTGCCACCCTTACCCGGCAGCACACCGTTTCAAAGCGATGCTTTTGAGCGACCAATTATCTCAAGGTGAACGACCTGAATCGCTCGATCAACTTTTTTTTTCACCTTACCAACTCCTCAGATCAAAGTTCTCAGGCTATCCAAGCCGCCTACGCGGACCTACTACATATTGTCTAAACAACCGCAACAGGCAATTAATTACCTAAAATTGGCCGCCAAAAAAATCCGCTTTTCTATCTTGAAATAGCTGACATTTACGAGAGTACAGGTGACAAGACAAAACGAATATCTGCCCTAAGGAACGCTGAGAGTGGCTTGGACGCGCTGTTGCAAAAAGACCTAGCCAACCATGAAATTCGAATTCAAAAGCTGCCGCGCTGAACAAACTCGGATTGCAGGAACAGGCCAAGCAAGAACTGGAACGAGGGAGATTGCTTAGACGAGATTCCCAAATTAACAGAGCACTCGCTGACTTTCATGTCATGATCTATGACCAAACGTCTAATTCCAATGAAAAACTTGCGTTACTGCAAAGCGCTCTCAATTATGACATCAATTTCTTGCCGATTTACCAACGGTTAATTACTCAATTTCGCGATCAAACATCTGCCTCTTCGGAACAAAGAGCTAAGATTGAGCTCCTTCTTAACGAGAGCATTGCAGATGGTGAATCGACGGCAATCGCCCATTTCACGATTAGCAATCTGAAGTCATTAGAGGGTAAAAAAGAAGACGCGATTTGGCATATTGAGCGTGCTTTTGCCTTGGACCCACAGTTTGGTTTCGTATCTAACAACCTTGCATTCATGCTTTCCAATGGGACCGATGAGGGAGATTTGGACCGTGCTTATGATTTGGCGGTAAATACAACGAAAAAATTCCCTGAAAATGCGGATTTTCGCCATACACTCGGGAGCATCCTGATCAAAAAAGGTCAATTTGACGACGCTTTAGGGCAACTTGAGCCCCTTATTGATAATTTTCGGGCGCAGAAGAAGCGTAAGATCCATGAAGAACTTAGCTTCATATATCAAAACCTAGGGAAACCCAAACTTTCCCAAGCACATAATCAACGGGCCAAAAATCTTGCCCAATCCCCCCAAAACAAAAAATAATCACTTTTGCCGGTTGAAATCCTCCCGAACATCTGTTTTAATTGGTCCTGAACACGAACCCACCCCAGAGAGCACTTTGAAATGTTAAAACAATCTTTTCTCGCGTTACTGCTACTAGCCCTAGGTACTGCAGGAACAAACGCCTTCGAAGTTACAATCGACAACTTTGCAGCGGCAGCGGCCAACACAACTGTCTTTACCAAAAGCCTTGGCGGGGACAGCTACACAGTCTCCAGATCATTCACCACATCAAACTTGACGGGTTTCGAAGCAGTTGGCGATGGCAACTGGCAGATGACCTACGCTGGGGGCGTTGCAACCCCATCACAGGGTTCGATAACTTACAACGTTCTCAAAAATGGTGGTGCGACCAGTTGGAACGAATTGTTTAACGCGGAACTGGACAACGCTGGTATTTTACAAGATGACGATGTTGATAATTTGCGTTTAGACCTTCTCCAAATTCAGCAGTTCGGCGGCACCAATGATGTTTCACTACAGGTAAGTGCTGGCAGCCACGTGTTGTTTGATAACTCTACGAGCCCATTTGCAGCACGATCAGCCTCCGAATTATTCATTATCGAAGATACGGCGTACGGTTCGGAAAGCAACCTGACCTACGATTTCAACATCAATATTGGCGCTGGTGCCTTCACTGTCGTGACCGTTGGTTCGAACCTCGTGATGACACCTGAGCCCGCTAGTTTAGCTCTGTTCGGCTCGTTACTGGGTGCCGTTGCCATTCGGCGAAGAAGACGATAAGGCTACAGATTAACAAAAGAAAAAAGCTGCAGGGGTCGTCATAGACGACCCCTGCTTTTTTCGTATTGCCTGGAACAACGAGTAAAAGTACACCACGAATTAGAAATAAATTTACCCACAACTCAAAACACTTTTTAAGCAGAAAAGATTAATCCATTCTGAGGTCAAGCCTTCGCGACTAGGGTTATCGCAGAAGAAGATCTTATTAATTTCTAGAACTAGCGAAACATTGCCCTAATAATTTAACAGTTTTAATGCGCTGCTTTTAATGCGTAATATGCACCCACGGTCGCTCAGATGAAAATTCCATTTTTAGCAGCTTTTATGGAGTCTCTAGATCGCTTGGATGGAGCGTCCGGAGTTTTGAAGCGAGTCGTTGTTTTTATTACTCTGCCATTTGTAGCATTGCTCTCCGGACTCTATGCCGGTTCATCCGAAGCGATCCGAGTTTTAGCTCAAGGACCTTTCAAATTTTTTTTTGGGATATTGATTTTCCCATTTTTATTTACTTTTAGAATTTCCACAGATGCCAGAAGTGATTTGCTTTGGTGCCTTCCAGCCATCATCGCCGGGATCAGCATCGCTGGTCTAGCAATTCTTACCTTTGCTCAGGGAGACCGAATCCAGCAGCGATACCGAATGAACGCGGTTTCCGCTATCCGACAAGGCGAATTCGAACGCGGGAAATTTTTCAGTCAACGTGTCTTGACTGCCAAAGGGGAAGCTAACGATTCTGATCAGTTTCGTTTGGCGATCTGCATGCTTCAAACGCAACAAAGCGAATTAGGTCAACAAATAATTAATGATCTCGCACCAGATGACCACCCAGGTTTTCCGCCTGCTCATAGACTTAAAGCCTTAAACTTGGCGACGCTCACCGATCGAACCGACAGTGCCCGCCATGCGGAGTCTCTTAGGTTCCACTTATCACACGCTGAAGATAACAATTCCGAGGAGATACAGACGGCCTACGCAGTTTACTACCTTGCAACGGATCAGGTTTTGCGGGCCATTAACTACCTAAAAATTGCGGCTCAAAAGAATCCCTCCCACTATCACACCATCGCTAGTATTCATGGTGAACGTGACGAAGAAGCACAAAGATTGGAAGCGCTGCGTGACGCCGAAGATGCTTACCGAGAATTGGTAAAACAGGATCCATCTTCTCAGCCGAATCGTATCGCTTTGGCAAAAACACTCTCGAGACTGGAGAAATACCAGCAAGCAGAAAGGTTTCTACTTGAGGGATTGGCCATCAACGATACGCCATTGATACGCAGATCGTTGTCTGAATATTGCCTGCTGAGACACAACCTTTCAGAAGAGTTCGACGAACAACTGGGATACCTGCAGAAGTCCATCGATTTCGATATCAATTTCCTCCCGGCCTAC
>JAQWLH010000202.1 GCA_029247405.1 Mariniblastus sp. | reverse complement strand
ATCGTCCTTCAACGCGCGGTGGATGGACTTCATGGTTGATTTAGGGAACTCGAAGTGGTGATAGGTGTCGCAAATGAAAACGACGTCGACACAGTTCGGAGGCAGACTCACGCTGTCTTCAGCGCAGAGCACGCCCGTAATATTTCGGACATTCAGTTTGTCTGATTCGCTGTTGATGTGCTCCAGAAAACGGGTTGAGATGTCGACAGCATACACCCAGCCGTTGGCACCGACGGCTTCGGAGAAAAGTCGCGAATATAGCCCTGTGCCAGCCCCGACATCGGCAATCAGGTCCCCTGG
Source organism: Mariniblastus sp. (assembly GCA_029247405.1). Taxonomy (GTDB): domain Bacteria; phylum Planctomycetota; class Planctomycetia; order Pirellulales; family Pirellulaceae; genus Mariniblastus. The sequence continues at coordinate 20,385 of JAQWLH010000202.1, read as the reverse complement.
TTCGATTCCACAAGCGGCAACGACTGCTTTTCTGGCCAGAAATACCTCACGACTTTCGACTTCAAATCGTTGGACGTATTGGTCCACGTCTAAATCAGGGTCAAGGAAATTTTTGTTGACACCCGGTTTTACACTTTGCTCTCCCCCTTTAGCGATGATTGATTGAATGCGTTCGATGTACTCGATTGCCTTGGCTTGGTAGCCCGGTGAGCGTAGGCCGATTTCTTTGGCTTCGGCGACAGCAACCTCTAATTCAACGCCCTCATCTAGAACGCGATAGGGAAGCCATACGCCGCCCACGCGACTTGCCGAGCCGCAGTGAAAAAGAGTTTTGGTTGATTTGTCCCTGAGAAGACTACGGACATTTGCGAAAAGCTCATCCGTCATTTCATCCGGAGCGCGGAACGGGACATTGATAAATTTGAGTCCTGCCGCCTCAACTGCCGCTTGTTCCTTCCAATCAATTTCTCCATCGGTTCGAAGAGATATGACGCGTTCGATTTTGTTAGCCTTTAGGGCTTCGATGTCTTTGGCGTCGAATTGGCCAGAGGTAAATAGGTCGCCAACTTGGTGGACATTGACTGCATTGCCAAGTTCACTGGATTTGACTGCGGAAATTTTGTCGCTGCTCGAATCTCCTGATTGCTGTTTTGCATGAACCGCGTTGGAGGATGCGAAGCAGATAGCGATGAATAAAAATGGGATCGCAAAAATGTTGTAACATCGAGAGAGCATGATCGTTCCAGTTGGATTTGAGCCTGATACTGCCGTTTTAATTTAATGCAGCCGAGGCGTTTTTCCTACTGTTAATCGACAACTGAAATTTGGATTCGATTGTCGGTGGGGGAGCAAAATTCTTTTAGGAGGGGAGTAACGGACTTGAATACCCTTTAGACTGAAATAATATTCGAGTCTCTTCAAATAATTTTGGAAAGGCAATTGATGCCAATCGATTTCACCTGCCCGCATTGTCAATTTACATCTGTGGTCGCCGATCAATACTTGGGCCAATCGGGACCTTGCTCTGAGTGTGGTCAGCCAATCACGATTCAGACGGGATCAGCCAATCCTTATGCGGCACCCACTGCCCCGCTTGATCATTGGGATGATAGCGGTGATGCCGCGTCCAAGCGTCGCCCCGACATCGGTACACGAATGCTGATTCCGGTTGATCGGTCGGCGCTTTCTATCATCGCTGGCTACTTGGGTTTGTTTTCCATTTTGTGCTTTCCTGCCCCACTGGCTTTGCTCTTGGGCGTACTCGCGATGAGGGGTATCAAAAAGTCAAACGGTGCGAAGCACGGGATGGGCCGAGCTTGGTTTGCAGTCATCATGGGGGCCATTTTTACTATTGTTTTACTGATCTCGATCGTGTTGGTAGGTTATAGGTAGTTAGCTTCCGGTGGCAGCGTTAAGGCACCAATCATTGAGGATCCATTATGCTTGTTGGTAATTACCATCGAAATTTAGCTTGTCGATTTATTTTGGCTTCTGTTGGTTTTTCTCTCGCCGCAATTGGGGTTGTTGCGAGCATCGGTGTTGGGGACCAACAGGATGTTGCTGAATCAAAATTAGTTCGACCCGCGAATGCCCCTCAATCTCAAGCGCACGAAGATCTCGATGCTGTTTTGTGGGTGCAGACTTCGGCGGAGTATGGCGCGATTGCCCGTCAGACGTTTCGAGCGGCTCGATCTGCAGTGGGAGACGCGTTGGTCAATTCAAAATGGACCGCCTCCATGGAGCAGCAAATGTTGGCCGATGGCAAAGATAAGGATTGGCTACAGAGTCTTCCTCCAGCAGTCGTGATGGACGTTGATGAAACGGTTTTAGACAACTCTCGCTTTCAAGTCGGATTAATCGAATCAGGGAACGAATACTCCCCAGAAAGATGGAAAGAGTTCGTGAACAAAAAAGTCTCCACGGCAATTCCCGGATCTGTCGATTTTGTCCACGCATTACGAGCCGCAGGTGTGACGCCGATTTTTGTGACCAATCGAGAGCACGTTGTTGAGCCGGCGACCCGCGAGAATTTAATTGCTGTGGGGCTAATGAAAGAGTCAGATCCTGACTTGATATTTACGAAGTACGAAAAAGAAGAATGGACCAGTAATAAACAGACCCGACGTCTGGAACTAGCAAATAAATATCGAATCTTATTGTTGCTTGGTGATGATTTAAATGACTTTGTCGAGACGGAGTACCATTCCTCCAGCGAGGCACGCCGCAGGACAGCTGAGCAATTTAAGCAATGGTTTGGTGAGCGGTGGTTTGTCTTTCCCAATCCGAGCTACGGGGGTTGGGAGCAGTCGCTTTACAATTGGGAGAATGCGGTTTCGATTGAAACAAAACGCCAACGCAAACGCTTAAAGATGAAACGTTAAGGGGCCAGTTACAGCTTGCATTGGTTTGCCTTCGCGAGTTTTTCCCTTGAAATTTACGTTTGGCGCTGGATTGCCGCTAATCGGTCAGGTGCCTCGACAATGCCAGTTTTGTCTCTTCGGTGTCAAGCTTGGCTTTGCCAAAACCGATCACGGCCCCTGATTGAATGGCTGCGTCTTGAGCGTCCTGATAGTTGGAAACTAGCATGACAGGAGTGTTGGAGGTCGAAGGGTTGGTCTTGAGTGAATTGAGAACATCCATGCCGGGGGTCGAATCTGAATCGAGTAGGCGATTGATCAGAATCAAATCCATTGCATGATCCAAGGCCATTTGGATGGCTTCGTCGTGCGAGTGGGCGCGATAAATTTCTATATCGAAATGTTTGTTGAGTAGGTCGGTTATGCGTGAGTGGTCGGCATTACACTGACCGACGTCGAGAATTTTTCGAGTCACTTTTGAATCCCGTGGAAATGAACGAGGAGAGAAGATTGCGATAGTTGGCGACGGCTTGTTCAACCCAACGATGATAATTGTAGACTAGCAGCCGTTCGAAATGCCAGTTGCTTCTGATGATATCGAGCCCTGCCCTATCATGCCTTGTGTTCAGGCGAAACGCGAAGCGAGCATTGTCCGATCAGAAATCGTCCGATATTTTACCGACGCGACGCAAGTTGGAAATGGCAAATGATTAAAGGAATTGTCTCTCAGCTCGAATAACCGTTCGGTAGGGGGCTGGGTGTCCCTCAATCGTCAAGTTGGGATCGGCTGGGTTGAGAAAGTCAGCCAAGCTTTCCCACGTCATGTCTTTGGTAGTGCGCTGCTCCTCCGGTGTTACTTTGAGGTGAGAAACAACTTCAACATTTTTAAAGCCACTTCGTCTCACCCAGTTAACTAAACAATCCTTGGTTGGTACAAAAAATACGTTGCGGGCTTTGGCGTAGCGGTCTTCTGGGAAAAGAGCGACGGATCCATTTCCAGGAATCGTTTGGCTTTCAATGATGGCCACACCGCCGACTTTGAGGGTTTGTCTTAAATTGCGAAGGATTTCAATAGGGCTGCGATGGTGGTAGAGGATCCCCATGCACATTGCGATGTCAAATGCTTGATCAAAAACGTACAAATGTTCAACTCCAAGACGCTCATATTGGAGATGCTTCATTTGCAAAAACCGTTGCATCAATTCAAAGGCACAGTAAAAGGTGACCGATGGGTCGAGTCCGATGATTGATTTTGGCTGACCGTGGGCGGCGCGAAACATATAGTACCCGTTGCCGCACCCGACATCTAAAATCTGCCTGCCTTTGAGTTCGCCAATTGCATTCTCGATTCGGCTCCATTTCAAATTCGACTTCCACTCCGCGTCGATCTCCTTATCGAACAGCCGAAAGGGGCCCTTTCGCCAAGGTCCAAGAATATCAATGGTTTGTTGAAGTTGGCTGTGTTGCGCAGCATTAAGATCGTTGAATTTGCCGATTTCGACAAATGGGCCTGAAAGGTCAACTTTTATGGGACGAGTTAGCTCTTGAGGGGTTGGTAATGCCGCAATCGCATCAGCCATCTCGGTGAATTGCTGAGTTTTCAGCTTTTTGTTGGCTGTGTTTCTGAGTTGTTGGACTTCAATCGCGTCAACATTCGGCAATAATGTTTGGACGAGGTCAGGGCGCTGCCAAAATAACATCAAGCAAAGATCCGATTGATCGTGGTACAGATCGACAAACTATTTACTGAAATTGATCCCAAGGAGGGCGAGTTTTCTTTTGATGAAAACGTCGCCCGGGTCTTTGATGATATGATTTCGAGAAGTATTCCGCTATACACGGATGTGCAACGCTCGGTGCCGGTCTTGGCAGGTTTACTTGATCATGACCCAATCAGAGTGGTGGATCTTGGTTGTTCCACCGGGACCTCGCTAATTCACTTGGTCAATGCTCTGCCCGATCGCAAGTTTGAAATCACGGGCATCGACAATTCTGCGGCGATGTTGGAAAAGTGCCGAGAGAAAATTGCCGCCACGCGGAGGCATTCCAAGCAGCCGGAGTTGATGGAGCAGATCAAGGTTGAACAGGCCGATGTCCGCTCGTTTGAATTTTCTGAGGCTTCCATTGTTTTAATGAACTACACGCTTCAGTTCGTCGAAGTGGAATCTCGGAAAAAGGTTTTAAGGCGTATCTGTGATTCGATTCGTCCGGGTGGGTTTTTATTAGTGAGTGAAAAAGTCATTCATGCGCAGCCCGAAATGGATGACGCCCTGGTTGAAATGTATTTTGAGTTTAAACGACGTCAGGGGTACAGCGATCTCGAGATCTCAAGAAAACGTGATGCGCTGGAGAACGTGCTGGTCCCGCTAACCGTTGATGGCAATCAGTGTTTGTTTCGCGAAGCTGGGTTTGGCAATGTGGAAGTTTTGCTGAAGTGGTTTAATTTTGCGACGTTTGTTTGCCGGCCTTGACGGCGGCCAGACTGGAATTTGAAAAACGGGTTTTAGCTTCCGTTGCATTCTTTTGGGCCCCGGGGGACCGAACTTGCATGCTGGTGGGATCAGTAGGTTGCGGTTTTGCACGGGGCACCGCTCCGTACTGAAGCGGTGGCATCCCATCAATTGGCTTCTTTGTCCGAGGGTTGGGACAGGAAGGGTTGGGGCAGGATGTTTTTTTTACGCTTCGGCTTGCCCCCGTAGTAGGAGTTTCCTGCATCGACATTAAATTTGCCGCGAAAAGCCTCGCGGCCCAGAAGCATTCGGAATCCCATTCCTTCACGATTGGCAAGTGTCAACTCAACTGCCCAAAGTTGACCCAGCAAGCTAACTCTTGTCATGATGACAGGACGTGTCGTGACCAAGGCAGAAGAATTTTTTACTTGTCGGTGGTCGATGACTTTGGCGGTTGCCTTGATGCCAAATTCCGGTCTTCGCTGCTTGGGGTAAATTTCAAAGTGAACGTACGAAACGCCATCCTGATTAAATTCTTCAATGACTTTGGCGTGAAGCGATGAAGATCTCGCCCCGGTATCGACCTTTGCTTTGATTTTACCGACTCCCAAATCTGGCAGGCCGACCCATTCTCGCCAACCAATGAGCGGTAAGTTATGTGATCGGTTTTTTTTCAAAATAACATCCAGTTAGCGGTGGCAAGTTCGATTCGGCATCAGGGGCCGCCGGTTAAGCTTTTAAGACAGTTCGCCTCGCTTGGGGCTCCAGCCTGTCTTGTTTTATACACTTTTGCTCGGTCTTTTCTATCCGTGGGTGGATTGGTGGGGAGATTGAGAAGTTGCTTTCCGCCAACGGAGCGTCAGCAATGTATGAGGTTTGCACCGGAGGCTTGCTGTGCTGCAAGTCACGTTGAAGTAGCCAGTGGTTGATTGAATGCGACGACCTTTTGAGGTTTTTCTTTTTGAAAACCACGTAGCACCCAAACAGTCACTCTTGTTACGATGTCGGTTAGTGAGGCCAACAGTTGGTCTTTGAGGTTGGTTATTAACTCTCGGTCGATTTTTATGATCAAACGTATTCTCGTGGCAGGTGGCGCAGGCTTTCTTGGATCGCACTTATGTGAGCGACTCGTGGAGGATGGGCACGATGTTATTTGTTTGGACAACTTTTTTACCAGTCAAAAGTCCAACGTGGTTCATTTGCTCGAGAAACCGAATTTTGAACTGATTCGACACGATATCGTTTCGCCGATTTTGTTGGAAGTTGATGAGATTTATAATTTGGCTTGTCCCGCGGCGCCCGGTCACTACCAGTATAACCCCATCAAAACAATGAAGATTTCGGTGTTGGGTTCAATTAATCTGTTGGGGATGGCGAAGCGTTGTAACGCGAAAATTTTTAAGGCGTCGACTAGTGAAGTTTACGGCGATCCAGAAATTCATCCTCAGCCCGAATCGTATCGCGGGTGTGTTAATCCGATTGGTGTTAGGGCGTGTTATGACGAGGGAAAGCGGGCGGCTGAAACATTGTTCTTCGACTACAAGCGGATGAACAAAACGAATATTCGTGTTTGCCGAATTTTCAACACCTATGGCCCGCGTATGCACCCCTTCGATGGCCGGGTGGTGAGTAACTTTATTCGCCAGGCTCTGAACGGTGATGACATTACAATTTTTGGAGACGGTTCCCAGACTCGTTCCTTTTGCTACCGAGATGACTTGGTCGAAGGTTTCATGCGTCTGATGGCCGCACCCGATGATGTTAACGGGCCCATTAACCTAGGCAATCCAGGTGAATACTCCATCAAACAGTTGGCGGAAATGACGATTGAATTGGTGGGAAACAGTAACAAGCTTGTGTATGAGCCGTTACCGCCCGACGACCCAACCCGTCGACAGCCAGATATTACTTTGGCAAAAAAATATTTGCAGTGGGAGCCGGAAGTTTCATTGCGAGAAGGTTTAGAAAAAACGATCGCTTGGTTCAAAACGATCAAGCCAGAAGACTACCGCCCGCCAACCCCAAATTTTTAAGTCTTGGGTTGTTGAGTTGGTAGAGGACCGTTGGTCGCTTATTGCGGTTCCAAGTGGCATGCACCCGCGGGGACCGTTATATTCGTGGGCAAAGTTTTCTTGACGCTGCAAAAATTAGGTGAGACATGATGCGTGTGTTTTTGATGGGTTGTTTTGTTTCATTGGCTTTGTCAGCCTTGATGGTCAACGCAGACGATTGGTCGCAGTGGCGAGGGAACAACCGAGATGGGAAGTGGTCTGAGTCGGGTGTTTTTCATGAGTTTACCGCTGAGGATCTCCGTCCTCTTTGGCGTAAAAAAATAGGAACGGGGTATTCGAGCCCGACGGTGGTCGGCGACAAAGTTCTGGTGATGGACTATGACGAACGCAAAAAGATCGAAACGGTCCGGTGTTTTAACGCCGCCAACGGCGAAGTTTTCTGGGAGCATCCTTACAAAGTATCCAACTATTCTTCTATCAAGTACACTGCCGGCCCTCGATGTGCAGTCACGATTGCTGATGGAAATGCATTCGCATTAGGCGCTACTGGGCGTTTGCATTGTATCGACGTTGATTCAGGTAAAGTCGTTTGGGAGAAAGACCTCAATGAGGAGTATGAAATAGCGGCCAAGCGGCGAATGCCGATTTGGGGAATTGCCTCGAGCCCGTTGGTTCACGAAGACGTTGTGATCATTCAAATTGGAGCGAGTGAAGCTGGTGTCATTGGCTTGGACAAATCCGATGGCAAAGAAATTTGGAAGGCACTTGATGATCGCGGCCATTATTCTTCCCCTGTAATGGTTCGGCAGAATGACCAAGACGTCGCTGTCTGTTGGACAGGAGCCGGTGTTGCGGGCTTGGATCCGAAAAAGGGCACGGTTCATTGGTATCATCAATTTCGGCCGAAGCGGATGCCGATTGGTGTGGCGACTCCGGTGATCAACGGCCGTAAAATTTTTCTGACATCCTTTTATGATGGTTCAATGATGCTTGAGATGTCGGAGACAGAGATGGCCGTCAAAGAGCTCTGGCACCTGGTAGGCCCCAATGAACGGCCCGGATCCACTAAGGCCTTGCATTCGATCATTAGCACACCAACTTGGATCGAAGATCATATCTACGGCGTCGACAGTTACGGTGAGCTTCGCTGCTTACGCGCTGCAGACGGGGAGCGAGTTTGGGAAGATTTGACGGCGGTCAAAAAAAGTCGCTGGGCAACTATCCACTTTGTCTCCCAAGGGGATATGACTTGGATGTTGAATGAGCAAGGCGAACTGATGGTTGGGAAACTGTCACCTGAGGGGCTGGAATTGACCAGTCGGGCCTCGGTGTTGGAAGCCAATCAAATGCGTCAGCCCAACCGACAAGGTGGGGTTTGTTGGTCGCATCCCGCGTTTGCGAACAAATGCGTCTATTTGCGTAACGATAACGAGCTGATCTGTATTAAACTTTCAAAGTGATCCGCTTCAATTCAAGGTCACCGAACTCCGCCCCGACTTGCCGCGAACAAATTGACAAGGAAGAGCGATGGCTCACTTGCTTTGAAAGCGTTTTGGCCGAGGCTTGATTGACGAGAATCTCATGCTTTGGGAACGAGTTGAGATGCTGCCTCGTTGACTCAGCCTGCTTGACCATCGAGCCGATTTCTCAATGAAATGCGAATCAACGCAAAGCGATGTCGAAATCGGATGAGGTGAAAACAAAAAATGGCTTCAGAAAACATGAATTATGATTGCATTGTCATCGGCTTTGGCGGTGTTGGCAGTGCCGCACTTTGGGAGGCTGCAAAAAAAGGGTGGAAGGTTTTGGGGATTGACCGCTTTGGTCCAGCCCACACTCAAGGTAGTTCTCACGGCCAAACAAGAATCATTCGACGGGCCTATTTTGAGCACCCGAGTTATGTCCCCTTAACGCATCGAGCTTTTGATTTATGGGAGGAACTCAACAAACGGCATCGCACTTCACCAAGCATCAAGGAACTGATCACCCAAGTTGGTCTGTTACAAATTGGAAGTTCAGATAGTGAAGTCATTCGGGGGATTCAAAAAAGCGCTGATATCCACGGATTGTCGATTGAAACATTTACGCCTGAAGAAATCCAACGCCGATTACCGATCTTCAAAATTCCCGAGAATCATATCGGGTTGTTTGAGCCGGATGCAGCTTTTTTGCGAGTTGAGCTGTGTGTGGCTGCCATGATCAATCAGGCCGTCAAACAGGGGGCCGAGATTGTCTCCGACACTGCGGTGACGGAGTGGCAAGTTGATGATTCCGGGCAATGTAGTGTTGAAACGGAGGCTGGCACATTCACTGGCAAACGTTTGATTATTGTGGCGGGAAGTTGGGCTAATTCTCTGCTACCGAAACTTGACCTAGGCTTAAAAGTTCTTCAAAAACAACAGCATTGGTTTCAGCTGGATCGGGTGGACCACAAATTGGTGAACGACTTTCCCTGTTTCTTGCTCGAGCAGGATAACGGGGACTGCTTTTATGGATTTCCTGAAATTGATTATTTGGGAATGAAAGTTTGCGAGCACTCAGGCGGAAAGCTGATTCGAGATCCGGCTGAGATTGATCGTTCTTTGAATCAGGAAGAGCTTGCTCGAACCGAGCAATTCATGAAGCAGCATTTTCATTTTGGCCGAAGTCGCTTGGTGCATCACAGTACTTGTATGTACACCGTATCACCGGACGGTCATTTTTTCGTAGATCAACACCCGAGCTTTGAGAATGTAGCGTTCGCTGCAGGGCTTTCAGGGCACGGTTTTAAATTTGCACCGGTGTTGGGAAAGCATCTGGTTGATCTGCTCGAAGGGACTTGCGAACCAGAGTTCAAGTTTTTGAAAATTGCCGAGCGATTGTAGTTTGTGGTGAAACTGAGAGCATCTGGAGAGTATCTGTTGATTTTGCATTCTCTACCCAGACTGTGCCCCCGGTGATGCACGGGGTGATCTAGAATTTGAATGTCAACAATGCAACTTGTCAGATTAAACTTTTTTAGGATTTGAACGTGCCCAAGGATCGAAAAGTAGATGTCGTTGTGATTGGCTCAGGCCCCGGTGGCGAGGGGGCGGCAATGCAGCTGGCTAAAGGGGGCAGAAGTGTCATTTTAGTTGAGCGCTACGAGAAGATTGGTGGGGGATGCACGCATTGGGGAACGATTCCTAGCAAGGCATTAAGGTTTGCGATCTACCGGCTGACCGAGGCACTGAATAATCCGCTTCTTCAGGCGTGCGGTGTGAAGGTTAAGCCCAGTGTGGCCGAGCTCTCCAAGTCGGCCCAGAAAGTCATTGCGAGTCAGGAGTCAATGCGTCGAACTTTTTACATGCGTAATGATGTTGAAGTTGTTCACGGGCATGCAAAGTTTGTCGACGCCAACACGATCTCAGTAAACGGCGATCAGAAAATTACAACCGATCATGTGGTCGTCGCTGTGGGATCGCGACCTTATCGTCCTCGTGGAATAGATTTCACCCATCCCCGCATTTTTGATAGCGACACGATTCTGGGTTTGGATCACAAACCGCATTCAATGACCGTTTTGGGGGCGGGCGTGATTGGTTGTGAGTATGCTTCGATGTTTCGCAATTTAGCGGTCAAAATCAATCTAGTTAATAGTCGGGACGAACTGCTTGATTTTTTGGACGATGAAATAAGTGTCGCTCTTAGTTATCACATGCGGGAGCGAGGGGTGTTGATCCGGCATAACGAAAGTTTTGAGAGGATCGAACCAAGGGAAGATGGCGTGATTGCTCATCTCAAAAGTGGGAAGCAACTCAAAACAGATGTTTTGTTATGGGCAACCGGACGAACGGGTAATACTCAAGATTTGGGTTTAGAGACGATTGAACTTGAGGCCGATGGGCGTGGTTATGTTGCAGTCAACAATGAGTTTCAAACCCAAGTCAAAAATGTATACGCGGTCGGTGATGTTGTAGGTTTTCCTTCTCTGGCCAGTGCGGCTTATACGCAGGGTCGCGCTGCAGGCATGAACATTCTTGGAATCAACCATGAGAAGTTTGGTTTATCAGAGACAATTCCGTCAGGAATCTACACCACGCCGGAAATCAGTTGCATCGGGAAAACTGAAAAAGAACTAACTGAGGCGAAAGTGCCGTATGAAGTTGGCGTGGCCAACTTCAAGAGTCTGGCTCGAGCCCAGATTATTGGGCAGGAGGTTGGGATGCTCAAAATTCTCTTTCATCGCGAGTCGTTGAAGATTCTGGGAATTCACTGTTTTGGTGCCAGTGCCTCTGAAATCATTCATATTGGGCAAGCGGTGATGCTCCAGGATGGAGAGGCCAACTCGATTAAGTATTTTACGAGAACCACATTTAATTACCCCACGATGGCCGAGGCATACCGTGTTGCAGCGCTTAACGGACTAAATCGCCTTTTTTAAAGTGTATTTTGGAACTTTATTGGGGCGGAAATGTCCAAAACAGGCTGCAGAACGAGGGATTGGTGCGGCGGTGGATGGCCTGATTTATTGGAAATTGAGGCGTTTTTTTTTATGTTCACAGGCAAAATGGGGTGTCGTATAATCGTCGTTCCCGCGATAATTTGCAGATTCAATCTTTGTGACTAAACTGGGGGCTTGTTTTTGACTCCCAAGATATTTGAAATTATTCAACGGTGAGATGAGGGAATCATTCCTGTTCCCAGGGTTGTTTCCCGTTTCATACTAGCTTCCTCATATTGGTGCATTATGGCCCCTCCTATTATTGATGTGTTTGACGAAACTGTTTTTGTCAACAGTACGATTCCGGCGTCAGATCTGTTTTCTATAAGCGGTGACGTAGAAACGTACTTGTTCGAGGATTTTCAGGATCGGCCTCAGTCGGGTTACTTCTCTCTCAACGGCGTTGCCTATGACAATGGCTCGCGGTTCACGATCGCCGCGGCTGATCTGGGTGGCCTGAGTTACATCGGTGGACCGAATATTACTTATGAAGGTTTTCGTGTCGTTGCCTACAACGCAGCGGGAGAGAACAGTAATTCAAAAGCAACAGGTCGAATTTACTCGACTCGCAGTAATACAACAGCACCCCATGTTCTGGCGCCCCGTTTTGAAGTTGTTGCCAACGAAGTTGTTCCTGGTTCTGCGTTCATCTTCGGCAATGATCCAGATGGATTCCCCATGGAATCGTATGTGATCACCGAGGCTAGCAAAGTCTTAAATTTGGTGGCTAGTGGTGGCTTCGTCACTGTGACGTCCTACAAGCATAATTTTTCGACGAGTGATTCAATCACGATTCGTGGTGCTGATCAGGCGGAGTTCAACACGACTGCTTATGTTGCAGTTCTCGATGAACATCGTTTTCGATTCAAGGCGGCCATTGCAGACGGGGTTGCGACGGGAACCATGCTTGCTTCGGCCAATGAGGACGGTGGATTCTTCCTCAACGGCGTAAGAATGCCAGCGGGGATTCCCTTCAAGATTTCTACCGACCAAATCAGCCAACTCGAATATGCTGGTGCTGGGCTAGACGATCAAAAGAATATTCATCTCGTAGGTTATGATGGAGCACTCGCAAGCTACGAAAAACGTGGTGAGATCACAACCAGAGTCAATGCGAACGCACCTGTGGTGCAATTTAGTCGCGCCGAGACGCCTGCGGATCAGGAACTCGAACTTGGACCTAGTGTCGATGTTGTCGATGCCGATGGCAATTCAATCAAGGCTTACCGTTTCTACAACACGAGTCCCCATCCTGAGAATGGCGATGTTTACATTTATGGCGTAAAGCAACCAAAACTGCAGTGGCTGCATGTTGATGCCAAGGATTTGGGAGGCGTCACTTTTTTGACTCCTCGTGCGGAATTCACCCAGCAAATTCGCGTCATGGCAACGGATGGGAAATTTTGGTCCGGTGTCTCGGGGATCTCAGTCACGAGTACTCTCCCAATCATTCGACCCGAATTGGTTGCCGACATTGAGATGGTTCGGTCTGAGCAACTTCAGAGTGTCCCGTTAGACAATCTCTTTAGCAAAGTTGACGTTGGTACTCCGCACACGAAGTACCAAATTTATGAAGATTCACCAGAAGCCAACAGTGGCAACTTGCGTATTGGGCCGACGCCATTGGCGGGGGGTGTAATCCACGAAGTTTCGGCTGCTCAATTTGATATCGCCTCATTTTACACGGGTGATTATTTCGTTCGAAACACCGACTCCGTCTACACGCGAGTGAAGAATGACGAGGCACCTGAGTGGAGTCGCTGGGAGAAAGTTAACATTCATACAGAGCCGGAAATTGATGACTTGCTCACAACCGGTGCAACGTGGAACGGGATTCTCCCAAGGAACTCCGTTGGTAAACTTCAGATTCCATATAGCTTTATGCAGTCGTTTCCTGATTACGGCACGGGTGAAGCGGTAGACAATGATCCGCCCGAGCATTTCGCAAAATTCACGGAGGCCCAACGGGACACGGCACGAGAGTGGTTTCGGCATATGGAATCATTTGCGAGTGTCCAGTTTGTTGAGGTTGCCGATTCGCAACCCAACCTTTTGGGGCAACAGGGTGGGATCATCCGAATGGCTAATTACGGACTGGTTGGCTCAAATGCAGGAGCGTTTGCGTTCTACCCAAGCCTTGGTCCAACTGGTGGAGACATGTGGTTCAATCGTCAACCGCCAGACACCGATGCTGTATTTTGGCAAGGCCCGTACGTGGGCGGCTTTAATGCCGATAATTATTCTGGCTACACTTTCATCCACGAACTTGGCCATGCCATGGGAATGAAGCACTCGTTCACTGGTAACCCCAATCTTCCGCCAGAGACTGACGTTAGTAAATTCACCGTGATGAGCTACACGCGGGGTGAAGGATACTCGGCGACTTATGGTTTGTATGACATCGCTGAACTTCAGCGAGAGTATGGTACAAACTGGGATTACAACACGGAAGATAATGTCTATTCAATTGCCAATACGTGGGAGCGACAGGCATTTACCGAAACGGTTTGGGACGGCGGTGGCACGGATGTGCTTTCCGCGGTTGGTTCGATCCGCCCGGCTATTGTGGATCTCCGCCAGGGGCAGCAGAGTTCGATTGGGATTATTAATGGCGGTGTTTCGATCGCTTACAAGACGGAAATTGAAAACGCCTACGGCAGTGGTCTTTCTGACAGTCTCATAGGAAACCCGCTAGACAATCTTTTGGTGGGCCATGGAGGCAATGATCGTTTGTTTGGTGGCATCGGAGACGACTATTTGCTTGGTAGTGCTGGAAACGATACCTACGTGTGGGGAGTCGTTGATCAGTACGATATTGCAAATGAACAAGGAAATGGTGACTCGGCAGATGTCCTTGAAATTGCTGAATTTCCAACCGTCAATCGGATTGACGAGGATTTCCGTTTTGTCATGGACGGAAATGACTTGTTAGTTAATTTGCATCTTGATGGTGGCCCACTTGAAAATTCATTCCGAATCAAGAATCAGGCCGTTACGTCCAATCAAATCGAGACGCTATTAATCAGAGGCGTTCGAGTCGATTTGGTTGACCTTTTCAATCAGGTTGCACCTGGAGTCGATCAATTTACGACTACGGGATCAAGCTCTGCTAACGGTGCGTTGGTCGTGCCCGTTGTTTAGTTAGGCTTGTTCAACGAAAAAATAAAAGGGCATTCCATTCAGGAATGCCCTTTTTTTTGTATTGAGTTTGCCCGTTCGAATTAAATTTGCAGGCTCAAGATTTGTTGAAAAAAATTATTTTCGAACGACGGGAGCCGAAGACATCCAAGGCATAACGTTCACCTTAGAAGCTGCCTTGGAGTCCCGTAGTTTGACTCGATATTCTGCCGAAGGAGCTCGTTGGGCGGTCGTGTGGGTCGCACCTGAGCCTTGAGGCAAGTGAGAATCATTAGCCGGTGTCGGCTCCAATTGGTCGGGTTGGACAATCGGGGCCTCAGTTTGAGCTGCCTTTTGCAGAGTCCATTTGTATGAACAATTAGGACACTCGTAAGTGTGAGTGGATAGCTTTGAAACTAATCGCGTCTTGGACTTGCCAGGAGGGCAGCATTTCATCCACGGCATCCTGACCGGGGGAATGCAAACGGGCTTTTGCTCAACTTTGAAACATGTTTTTTGGATTTTGCTGTTATCCAATTCCAGTTTGCAAAAATCCCCTTCGCATTTTGGGCATTGCGTGCATCCGGAGTCGGACTCACAACTTTGGCAGGCTCTTCTTGATCCTAGTCGTGATCGGAGGCAAGCCAGGCATCCGGGTTTCCTACATCCGCATTCTGATACGGTGGGCGCTGGGGCACAGTTTTGACACGAGGTTTGTCCACACTCACAATTCGTCACAATTTGAGGGCAGTTCGTACATCCGGGATCACCAACTTGGGGTGCCGCTGAGGCTTGGTTTGATAATGCAAAGCAGACCAAAAAGGCTGCAACAATCATTAAGGCACGAGTTAAATTCGATCCAGTTTTCATAGGTCACTCTAAATTTATTCAAACGAATTGAAGGGGGAACTGTTCCGCTTTGGAATCTTCAGACTTGGCGAAGACGGTCGTTAAAAGTCAACCATGATCCGGGCACCAATGATGTCGTACTCACCGAATCCTCCAGGGCCATTTTCGATCTCTCCATTGATGTAGTTGAACTGCATGCGAGCGTGCGAATTCAAATACCAGTTCAGTCCAAACGTCCATGAGTAGCCTTCCCCCCCAACAACATCAAAACTGTTGAGGTCAGCCCATGAGTAGCGAACTGCCGTCTCCCAAGCACCCCATCCACGCTGAGATGTTCCGTCGCAGTCTTTGACGAAGAAAGCGTTCTCGAACGGCTTCAGACGATCTAACGTACCCCTTTTACGATTCCATGGGTGATGCTCACCTGTCCAGATGTAGGATGCTTGGACGTAACCACCTTCAAATGCCACGTCTTCGCCAATCGCATCGAGGCGGTCTACGTTGTTTCGCATGAACTCACCGTTTACATGAAACGAACCAACGTTAATTGCAGACTCAACACCGACGAGAAGCGTCTCGTCAGCGCCAGAAATTCGCCCCGTTTTTAACCAACGTAAATTTGAGCGAGCTTCAGGTCGTGTACGATAACTGGCCTGATTGTTGGTCGCACCAGGACCGCCGTCAACTTCGCCGGCTGACCCTGACAAGGCAAAGTGTGCATATCCACGTCCGCCCGAAGAGTCGTCGTACCAAGCGGTTCTGGCTATCCGAGCTGCGAATTCGAGTTGGTAGTGGTCACCAATGTAACCCGACTTCGTTTGAGTCAATTCTTGATTAAAAATGCCATACCGCCAATTCCAACCAAGGTCTTCAGTGGTTCCATTAGATGAGATGCCTAGTCGACGCGAATCTTGATTGAAGGCCTCAACAATGAATGGACGCTCGATGAAAATGTTGTGGCGGCTGCTGTTGAGGTGATCCAAGCCGTAGGGTCGTTTTTGGTTACCAATGATGACAGTCTGTAACACAGGTAGGTTTTTAAACCCTAAGTAAGCATCACGGTAAGACGGATTAAAGCCGTCAGCAAACTCCCCTTCGTACTTGTAGAACATGTTGTCGTTTAGGTCGCCCTTGACGCCAATTCGTAGGCGACGAAAGTTAAAACGGTCCTGCGGATCTCCACCTTCAAGAGGGTAGATAGTAGGGTCGACATTGGGAAACGCCCAATAATCGAGGTGGATTCGACCGAAGAACTGCATTTTTGGGTTTTTGTGTCCATGGAAAAGCATACCGGGTAGGCTGTCTTTTACCTTGCTCAGTGATTTGCCTTGCGTTTCGAAATTGTTTTCGAGGTCAGTGAGGCGACTGCCCAAGTCTCCTCCGGCAGCATCGCCAAGAGCGGAACCAGACTGAGCAGCAAGTTTCTTGTCGATGTCATCTTCGAGCTCACGTAGACGCATTTCCAGACGCTTGATTTGGTCAGCATAATCATCTGCTGACGCCCCATCTTCCTGGTCTTGGAATGTGAAGGATGCTGGCCGCACACCCTCGTCAGTGTGTGGAATTGCCATTGGGCTATTTAGCAGAGTTTGTCCAAAACTTGCTGAAAGGAACAAACTGGATCCAAGTAAAACTGAAAAAGTTAACTTTGCTAGCATGGCGTCTGTCCAAAATAATTGTTTAACCCGGTCTAACAGTCCCATCGGGAACATCCGGTGTGACACAACATTAAGATTGGAAAGATAAATTCAAAATTCAGAAGCTAATTAAAAAAAACGGGATTACCTGTACTCCTCCCCAGTGATTTGGCCGCGCAGATTAGCTAATCGTTAAACCTTAACACGCGATAATCGAAGCATCCCAAACTGCTTGCCGAGTCATTTTCAACAGGCGAATCGTTGCATTTCATAAGAAAAGTCTGGCCAAACGAAATCAATCAATTGAAATAAACAGCACGGTTTACTGTTTCAGTTTTTCAACGACTCGTTGAGCGATTTTCTCAATCAGTTGTTCTGTATTGAGGCACTCGGCCGAACCCAAGTTGGTGTCTTCGGTTGCTTGGGCGCTTGGGTGGGGTGGAAAGGCACGCTGTTGAAGGTTTGAATTTGCCCAGCTCGATTTAAAGGAAGCAAAATCACAAATGTTAGACGTCGATTCGGAGCTCTCTGATCGAGGGTCACTAAACCCCCAGTCTTTGCGCATGGCAAGCAACTCGCGTCCCTTTTCTGAAGAAAGGAACTCGACTCGGCCAAGCTGTTTTGCGAGGATCAAGATGCGGCAGTAAGCATCAAGGATTTCGGTCAACCAATAGGCCTGTTCAATTTCCACATCGAAGCTGACTGTGCCATGATTGGCGAGGACGATGATGTTGGTCTTCGCGATAAACGGACGAATCGTTTCAGCGAAGTTTTGGTTACCAGGAGTTTCATAAGCCGCGATCGGAACCTCACCAAGAAAGATGTCAGGCTCTGGCAACACTGCATTAGGGATCGGCTCACGGGCCACTCCAAACGCAGTGGCGTGCGGTGGATGGCAGTGGACGACGCTCTTGATTTCAGGGCGGTGTTTGTAAATTTCAATATGGAGTAGGACTTCGCTTGTCCGTTTCAACCGTCCTGAAATCTGTGTCCCACTCATATCGACAGTGCAGATGTCATCGGGAGTCATAAACCCTTTACAGTGACGTGTCGGCGTACACAAAACGGTGTTTTCGTCGACACGAATTGAGATGTTGCCCTCGTTGGCGGCCGCGAATCCTTTTGCGTAGATTCGTTTGCCAATTTCACAGATATCCTGTTTAAGTTTTTCTACGTCGGGCATGAATTATCGCTCTTATGAATTTCGGTGAATTAATTAGTGTAAACGACACGTCTGCCAGAAACCGTGATTCGCCCATTGGCGATTGCGTTTACTATTTCAGGATAAAGCTGACACTCTTTCTCAAAAACACGTCCGGCGAGTGTTTCTGGTTCATCGTCGTTTAACACGGGTACGGTTTCCTGTGCGATGATTGGGCCGTGGTCGTAGTGATCGTCAACGTAATGCACAGTACATCCACTAAGCTTGACGCCGTACTCGATCACATTGGTGTGAACGCGGATTCCGTAATTGCCTTTTCCACAGAACGCAGGGATCAAGCTAGGGTGGATATTAATCACTCGATTGATAAAATCTGCCGGAATTTTGACTCGTTTGAGGAAGCCTCCCATGACAACGAGATCAATATTGGAGGTGCGGCATAACTCAAACATGGCCTCACTGTATGTCGCCGTGTCAGCGTAGTCTTTTCGAATAATGACATTGGATGGGATATTGGATTGTTGGGCAAACTTCAAACCGCCTGCGGAGGCGGAACTGGAAATGACCAGTCCAATTTCACAGTCGAGTCTGCCTTGCTGATGGACATCCAGCAAATTCTTAAGGGTTGTACCGCCCCCAGAAATAAGGACGGCAATTTTGAATTCATTGGGCATTGGGTTACACCTGGCCTTTGTCAACACAAAGTGAAATGGTGATTTTTCCCTCGCCGATTTCACACACCACCGATTCCATGGGCTTTGTTGGCTCCCCGGTGCTGAGTTGGCTTGCGAGGGTTTCGTTCATCAAGTATTCCCGATTCTCCTCAATTGCTTGGTTGAGATCAGGCGAATCGGAGGCGAGGAATAGCTCAATTCGATCGGCTCGGTCAAGTTCACAGCGTTTGCGATGCTCCTGCACTTGTCGATTCACGTCGCGGGCATAGCCGGAGCGGACCAATTCTGGAGTTAGTTCCGTGGCCAAAACGATGACTGCCTGAGGTCCCTGCGCCGCGGCCCAGCCTTCATTGGCTTGAAGTCGAACTTCAACGTCTTCGGCGTCCAATTCGATTGTTTCGTTTTCAACTGATAAAGATGATTGGCCACTTTCGTTCAACTGGGCCAGAATCGCACCCCCATCGGCGTCAGCAAATGCCTGTTTTAATTTGGGCATCAATTTGCCGACTCGTGGTCCAAGTCGTTTGAAATTGGGGACGATTTTGTAAGTGACATATTCGCCAGCGTCCGTTGTGTAGGTCACGTTTTCGACATTGAGTTCCATTTTTAGGATCTCATCATGTGTTTCAAGCCAGGCTTGGTCCACGTTTTCATTTAGGATCACGGTGACGCCCGAGAGCGGTTGACGGACTTTGAGCTTCGCATTGGAGCGGGCGGACAAACCAGATGAGGCAATTTCACGAAGCAGTCCCATTCTTCGGGAAAGTTCGTTGTCAATCAGTTCGGTCTTGGCGATCGGGTAATCACACAAGTGAACGCTTTGAGTGGCTTTGCCATTGAACACGCTGGTCAAGTTTTGCCAGATCGTTTCCGACATAAACGGGATGAAGGGAGCGATCATTTTTGCGGTCGTGGTGAGGCACTCGTAAAGAGTCCAGTACGCGTCAAGTTTCCCCTGAGATTGTTTGTCTTTATCCCAGAACCGATCGCGGCTTCGACGAACGTACCAGTTGCTAAGTCCTTCCACGAATGCCGATATTTTCGTGCAGGCTCCGTAGTTGTCGTAAGCGTCCATGCAATTGACAACAACGTCCAGCGTTTTGTGAAGTTCGCTGATGACCCAACGGTCCAGTTCCGACCGTTCAGAAACGGGTCGTGCGCCTTTCCCCGAAGCAAGTGTCTCGTGCGTCAATTGCCCCGGATCTGCTATTGAATGAGGCGTGAATCCGTCGAGAATCGCATACTCGATAAAGAATCCGTTGTAGACATTCCAAAGTCGCGACAAAAACTCAGGGATGCTTTCCTTGATTTGTCTTTCGCTGTATTGGATCGAGGTCCAAGGCGGTTGCTTGGCAAAGAAATACCATCGAAGTGCATCGGCTCCGTAAACATCGAAGATCTCCGATGGTGCGCGATAGTTTCGCAGGCTTTTCGACATCTTGCCTACTCGATTGGTGGTCTTGTTCGGCGACGCTTTGGCTTCCTCGGGAGAAAGGTAAATATTTTTTTGGCTGTCGTCCCACCATTCAGACAGCATTAAACCGAGAACGATGCAGTTTTTGTACGGATGCGGGAATGGGACGACGGTCTCGCCGGAGTCATCGCTGCCAAAAAGCAGCGTACTGATGGCAAGTTGGCTATAAAACCACCCACGAGTTTGATCGA
>JAQWLH010000271.1 GCA_029247405.1 Mariniblastus sp. | reverse complement strand
CCAATCGACCCTATCTCCAACCATGTCGATATAAAGATGCCAAGGCGATGTTGGTTGCGATTCGCCAATGGAATGCTGAAGGGAAGTTAAACGAGGCTCAAAAACTTCTGATGCAAAAGGTTCGCCCGGCAGAGGAGCTTTATGATTTGAGACATGATCCTCATGAAATTAATAATTTGGCCGATGATCTCGAGTCTGGCGAAAAGCTCAATGAGATGCGGCTTCGCCTCGATCAATGGATGGAGACATCGGGCGACCAGGGACGGCAGCCGGAACCGGCTGAAATGTACGATAGTGATATGGCGGCTTATCTAAAGAAGTTGCGGGGCCCAAAATCAGACCCTGCTCAATTACAAGCTCTCGAAACGAATATTGCTTTGATGAAAAAGTGGGCGGCCGAAGGGAAATGAATCTCGCGGAATTCAAAAAAAGTCTATCAACAACAGTCCTGAGAAATTCTGATATGACGCTGATCAAAACAAGGCGCGGCCGAGATTTTCGAATGGCCCTTATTTGCTTTGCTAATGTTCTCTTTGCGATTCTCGTGTTGTCTAGCTCGACATTTGCTGACTCAACTCAGTCCGCAGAATCAGAAAATAAGGCTTCGGCGACGCCGAGCGGGTTGCTTGGGTTTTGGACACTTGAACTCAATTCTGGGGAGCCAGCTTGGATGCACATTTCCAAAGTAAACGGGCAATGGGAAGCTCGCATGCGAGTTTACATTGGTCCGGATGGTCCTTACAAAGTCACGGAACTTGATGGAGGCCGCATTCGGTTTTCTTTAAAACCCAAACGCAAAATGAAAGGCAGTCGGGTTTTTATTCAAAGAGATGTTGAGGTTGGCATCGTAAATGACAAGCTCGTGGGCGTCCTCATTCACACTCCCAATGATGGTAGTCAGGTAGAGCGGATTGGCCTGACCGGGAATCGTGTATCACCGATGCCAACATCTCCCCCGAATCTGTCAAAAGTTCGCTTCGGGCTACCCATATTGCTGTTCAACGGAGAAAACCTCAAGGGTTGGCGTACTCACGAGACGAACAAGATCAACGGTTGGTGCGTGAAAGACGGAATGCTTGTTAACGAAACGCCCAAAACAGATTTTAGTGCGACCGGTGCGTACGCAAACTTGCGAACAGAAGCAGAATTTGAGGACTTTTGGCTGCATGCAGAGTTTCTGATCGAAAAAGATCGCAATAGCGGGATCTATCTTCGTGGTATGTATGAAGCACAGGTTGTCGATCGCGACAGTCGGATGCAAGGGCTTCAGGGGGTGGGGGCGATCTTTGGAAAAATAGCGCCTTCTTCCAGAGCCGGAAAGCCCGGGGGAGAGTGGCAGACGTACGATCTTACTCTGGTTGATCGGCACATCACCGTGGTTCTCAACGGCGTCAAAGTGATCGACAACAAACCGGTCAACAGCCCTACTGCTGGAGCAATTTTGACTGATCCGAGTGCACCGGGACCGATTTATTTACAAGGAGATCATACAGCGGTGAGGTATCGGAACATTTACTTGGCACCTGTGAAGAAGTAGCCTGCCAATATTTAGATTGGCAAGTTCAACCCATTCAGCCAGAAATGCTGATGGGATGAGTGCTCCGCTTTAAACAAGTGTCAGGCCAAAGCCCGTAAGGGTGGTCCAACCTTGATGTTCATCACGTGAGCAGGCCATTTCAAGTATCACTCGTCACCTCACTTTTGTTAAATTCGCTTTACCTCTACGGTAAATGCTAAGTCATCAAAATATAAAATAGCCCTCGATATCTGTGATGAGGGAGCTTTCAAACTTGCCTAAAGCGTCAAACTATGTTCCGTGAAAATAAATTAGAAGACATCGTGAGTGCTCCTTCCATTGACTTGACGCGTCCTGAAAATCTTCAGACCGCGACGTTTGCCCTAGGCTGATTTTGGGGGCCGGATACCCAGTTTGGGGTCGTCCAAGGAGTCTATCGAACTCGAGTCGGTTACACCGGGGGGCGGAAGAAATTTCCAACTTATGAGGCCCTTGGAAATCATACCGAAGCTCTGCAAGTTGATTTTGACCCGTTGCAAATATCATTTTCAATGGTTGCCGATCTATTCTGGAAATCACATAACCCAATGGGTGCACCGCGAAGCGACCAGTACAAATCGGCAATTTGGTACGCCGATGAAGCCCAGTTGAACACGATCAACTCGATTAAAGAATCGCTAACAGAAAAGTACGAACAAGAACTAACAACCGAAGTGTTGCCACTTCAAGAATTTTACGTTGCTGAGGATTATCATCAAAAATACAGTTTGCAACGTCATCGAAACGTGATGAGTGTTTTTAAATTGATGTATTCGGAGTTTGGCTCTTTTGTGGGGTCCACGGCAGCTGCAAGACTCAACGGCTTTTCTGCTCGCCAGGGGTCACGCGGACTTTTCGACGGGGAGAAACGGCAGTACGGAATTGATTTAAATGAATTAGAAAAGGTCGTCCGATTTTAAGTCAAGTCTTGTGATTCTCTTTGTCACTTGCTCCATCGACGATCTGTGAACAAAGCTGAAGCACCTTTGATTTTGAATCGCGTTGAATTTGCGCGTAGTAGTCGTACATGTTGATCACTGGGCGGCCCAACTCCAACTCAAATGCTTCTTGTGAATCGGGGCTCGAAACCCCCACGTTGCTGACATCTTCTAAGCCAATGTTGGAGTTGAAAATATTCGTCGCTGCCGGGCCGAAAAAGTCTTCATATTGTTGTGGTTGAAGCAAAAGAAGACCATTTTCAATCGCTTGGTTAAATGTGATTGTTTCAGTCTCCGAATCCAATGTCGGCTGGCTTGCGGAAAAATTAAAGGTGAAGTAAGCCAGTTTGTGTCGCCAAAGTTCGAGCTGTGAACTAGGGAACTCACTTAACGCAGCCCGCATCGTTTCGTAATAGTGTTCGGCATAGTCAGGATCCGATTCAGGTAAAGTCAAATTCTGTTTGCCCTTGGCGAACAGAGCTTCGAATTTCTTCCGTCCTTTAGGGGTAAGCGCTTGCAATCGCTCCTCAAACTCGACAAATGTTTCCTGATATTCCGCTGCGGTGAACGACCCATCAGAGTTCGGGAATTTGAGCACAATGGGAGGGGCTAAGCATGACGTTTGACGCAAGATAAAGTCCTTGCCGACTGGGCCCTGCCAAACAGGAATTGTTTTGATGCCTCGTCGCTGCATCTCGTCGTGAGCCGCAGGAACTGAGGCGACTGAAGGTGTGAGGTGATTGAAAGCCAACGAATTGCTGATAAGAATTTGAGCGGCCACTTTATTGATTTCACGCAATTGCCTGTATTCGTCCAAGCTGACAAGCGCTTCTTGCGGGCGAGTGAATAGATTAACGCATTTCGTAATCAAACGCCCTGCCTGGTCGCGACTCAGTCCGCCCTGTTTTTTCCCTGTCTGAATCAACGTGAGCAATTCGTTGTCAAAAATGGCGCGTCGGGAAATGATCTCTTTGACAAATGCTTGATTTTCCACTGGAATGCACTGCATCGACAAGACTGAGCAGAAAATCCGAAAGCCATTTCGCTTCATCTCGTCGACTGACGTTGGGCGAAAGGCCGTGCATTCCACCGAAACTCGCTCACGAAGATCGTAATAGTTGACCGGATAATTTCCAATCAACGAAAATAGGTTCAAGAGAATCCGAAGTTCGCTTCTTGATGCACATCGGATGGCGGCGTGCATGATTTTTCCGAGCCGCTTTGCTTCCAAATTACCTGCTGCAGAATTGATGGTGTGAGCGACCGAAATCATCTCTTTGAACAAAGGCAATGCAGATTCAAATTTTTCCAAGAATTGGTTCACGATTTCTTTTCGGATCCAACTTGGCTCTACATATTTATGGCTCACTTCATTTGCGCCTTCAATAAACGAATGTCAAATAAACTGAGTTTAGGCGACTGTGTGATAGCAGCAATGGGACACGTTCCGAAATTGGCCATGACAAGCGGCGAAAGCAAATTGACGTGAATCGAAGCGAGGCGTCCGTCCAAGAACCTGAAGTTTCTCGATACCTCGCTGGCTGCATTGAGATCATCGGTCGCCTATTGCGGCCAAACAAAGTCCGGCTGCAATTTGGGTCGCAGTAGTCGTTAGGCCAGTCTGTGCGGACGCCGACGTCGCATGGTAAAAATAAGTCCGCTGAGCAGAACGAAAATAGAACTGCTTGCCTCGGGGACGGCATTGAGTGTAAGGTCAAAAGTTCTATCACCAGAAAAGATGGTTGGGTCGAGATCTTCCGGAGTCGGCGTTTTGCCAGTGACGAAATCGGTGAGGTTGGAATAGTCTCCAAAAACGAAATTTGTGACACCGCTTGCTGAAGTCTGAACGGTAAATTGTCCAAGCTGAATTGAAGTCGCTTTGGGGGCGGAGTTGGTTAATATGAACGCGGCCATATCGAGTTCGGAATTCGAAAACGAAGTATCGACCTCAAAGTCAAATACTGGATTGGTTGAATTCGCCGTAACCGTCGCCGAAGTTCCAGACGAAGCTGAGTAATCCGCGTGTAGTCCAAACCCTGCGAGTCCGTCGACCGAAAGTTGCGTGTTGGAATTCGTTTCGGTGACAAAGACAAAAAAGGTTATGGCATCGCCCGCGCTGACATCAAAGTTCGTGCCTGTTGTCACCCCGTCAGAGAACTCGATGATGATGTCGCTGAAAGCTTTGCCGC
This sequence comes from Mariniblastus sp., assembly GCA_029247405.1. Classification (GTDB taxonomy): domain Bacteria; phylum Planctomycetota; class Planctomycetia; order Pirellulales; family Pirellulaceae; genus Mariniblastus. The sequence goes on along the minus strand of JAQWLH010000271.1, from coordinate 11,822 downwards.
TGTTGAAGAACCCGATTGTCATCGAAACTGCGAGAAAGATGAAAAGGTTTTTCATAGTACAAGCAGGAAAGGCGAGGTCTTGGATGATGGGAACATTGGCGATCGAGGCAGTAGAGGTCTAGCCAAATAATCGTCCCAATTGCCTGAGGATCTGAATATTTCCTTGATCCGCCGGTCTTACATTGCCAATCTTGGTAACCGTAGGTTGAACCCTGAAGGTTTGTTTTGAATGTAAGATTTGAGTGCAAGTATTTCTTGTTGATAAAGCTTGAGTGCTAGCACATTTATTGAACCACTGATGCTGCCTCGGAGTTGGGCTGACGGCCCTTTGGGAGAGACCCAAGGAGGGGCGTGTGATGTCGCTCTCGCCCACTGTTTTGTTACTTTAAGATTCAGTTGATCTCGCGCCGCGAAAAGATCATGACGTCGCCATTGTCTTTTTTTCTGCGGTAGCCAAGCAAGTGAAAAATCTGTTTGGCAAGAAATCGAGCGACCTTTTTATTAATGACCAGCGACTCCGGATGATCTGTATGACGCGAGACACCGGGCAGTAAGGTTAAAGCCGTGTCGAAATTGAGGTTTCTCAACAGCCGAGAAAGTACGATTGCCCAAGCAGGGATTTTCCTGACAACAAAAAAACCATCATTGCCTGATGACTGATAGAGCGGCATGAAGATTCGTCCCCCCACCGGTGCTTGAATCTGGCCGTTTCGATCTTTTGCTAAAATTTCCCCCTTTTTTATCGAGGTCAAGTTTTGGTAGCCGGGGTTCATGGAGAAATTGTCATCGTTGGTTATCGTTCGCTTGTGAACGACTTCATAAAATCCACGATTGGTTCGACCGAGATTTTCCAGGTGTGCCTGATGCTTGCCTTGGTCAGCTTGGGGGATGTCGGATTCTTGCATGATTCCGGAGGCGACCATCGCGCGATAGATAAACGATTTGTGAGTCTTGGCTGATTCAGGATTGTCGTGTTGACCAGCTTCGAACGCCAAGGCGACAGGGCCAAATTCATTTAAGTAACTCAAGAGCGGTCCTTCGAGGAATTCCTCAATTCCCAAAACCGTTGGAACGGGAATCTTCATCGCGAAACGTCGATTTTCCAACTGGTCATTGATCGCGATAAACGGGGCGGAGTCACTTGAGGTCGTATGGAGATCCAGGAAATAAGCTGGGCGATTGCCCTCCAGCAGCGGCTGGATTAAGTGGTGCAACTCTTGTTGTTCGTTGTATTCGTTGCCCAAGGCTTCGCGACAGGAATCACTATTTTGCAATTGGTTTCGTGTCCAAATGCGATTCAAGTCTTTCGCGATATATCGCCTATTCTCTGCCAGCGCCGAGAGGTTTCCGGCGACGCCCATTAGCTTTCCAGCAAGCGGAACCTTGTTGGATTCAAGTTCAGCAAAAACCTCTTGCAAGGCGACAACACCTGAGGGTTCGTTCCCATGGACCGCACCGAAAAACATCAAAGCTGGCCCTGAGGAGGAGCCCTCAAGATTCCCAATGATACGTCCGGTCTGGTAGGTTTGACCGGAAAACGAAAATGTGATCATTGAGAGTCGAGTTTCTTGTGCAAATTTCTGATGTCGTTGGCAGTCACAAATCCGATGACGCAATTGTCGCGAACTACCGGGAGACTGCCAAATTCATGGGCGAGCATCGTACGTTCCGCATGCTCCACTGACATCTCGGGGGCGACGGTGACGATGTCCGTTGTCATGGCACTGGCCACCAGCGCATCACTGTTATCGTCTTGTTGGCGAAATCTTTCAATGTCCCGACTGGAAATCACGCCTGCGAGTTCACCTTTTGGATTCTCCACCGGCAGGTGATGAAAGCCATTCCACTTCATCAAGGTGTCAGCAAAGTCAATGAGATCGTCTTCTCGCACTGTGATCAAATTCGTGACCATCAGGCTGTCGACACGATCGTAGCGATCGGGGATCGAAACCAGAGTTCTGGGGTTTGGCTTTTCCCAATCATGGACGGGGACTTGTCCGAGACAGTTTTCCTGCATGTACTTGGTGATTAACAAGGTCGACTCGTCGATTGAGTGGTTGGCTCGCAAATATCGAAGCGAATCGATCATCCAGCTTGCGCCAGTTTGTCGGCTGCGAACTCTCCTTTCAATCGTATTCAAATACTTCCGGTACTCGTCATCCGGGATGCCAAGTTTTTGGAGACCCGATTCGGCCATTGGGAGCAAGTGCTCAAGGATTAATTCTCCGGCATCAAGTTGATTTCCGAACCAAGACATCTCGTTGGAAAGCCCATTCCTTGCCGCCTTTAAGAAGTTGCTGCGGATCTCTTGGAAATAAAGAAGCTCTGCCCAATTTGATCTGCAATTTTCAGGCATGGCCTCCATCAGCCCGATCCAAAGTGCCGCATTCGCCATTTCGTCATGGGGAGTCGGTCCTGCTGGAATGTACCGATTTTCAATTCGCAAATGCGGTTTCCCGTTGCCTACTCCATAGCAGGCGCGATTCCATTTATAGAGCGTACCGTTATGCAGATTCATGGCTCGAAGATGTGGGATCTCGCCCCTGGCCAGCAAGTCAGTCGATCGTTCGCCTTCCATCTCTGATGAGATGATCAAGTTGTACAAGGCGACGTCATTCTTGAAAATTTCAGCAGCTGATGATTTCAGCCAGTCATAACCAAATGCCACTCGCGGTTGTTTGTCTCGGATGTAATTGCCCGCATGACGAATGTCGATGCTTTGGCGAAACAGTGCAATTCGAGTTTCACTCCAAAGCTCTTTCCCGAGCAGCATCGGGGAGTTGACGCAAGCGGCAAGTACGGGGCCAGCAATTACTTGCGCCCAATTGTATTTGTCAGCAAAGTCGTCGGGGTCGACCTGCAAGTGGACTTGGAAACTCGTGTTACATGCTTCAAACAGTATTGAATTGTGTTTTAGATTGACTTCATCAACACCCTCGATGTAGAGCGAAAAATCCTCCCCACGCAATTCCTTCATGATTGAATCGAGTACACGGTACCGAGGATTAGGTGACATGTGCTTAAAGTCAAGTTCGCTTTTTCGAATCGTTGGCAAGATACCAGTCAAAATGATCCGGCAGGCGCACTCTCGAGATTTCTCATCGGCCAATTTGAGGAGTTGGAGCAACTGATCTTCCATGGCTTGCAAGCAGCCGGCTCCGACGTTTTGTGGATCGAGGTTGATTTCGAGGTTCCACTTGGCCAATTCTGCGGTGAATCGAGACTCGTTAATTTCAGTCAACAGCTGGGGGCCGCTGTTTGCTGGACGAAGGTTGGGATTCACCAGGCATAGCTCTTGCTCAGCCCCAATTCTGGTGACGCCCGATTCGATGAGCCCCCCGTCGATCATTTGCTCGAGGGCCTCAATGTCATCGAGCAAATGTCTCAGAAATTCTGTTTTCGTGTGAGTGGAAAGCGGACTGATCTGTTGGTCGCCCATGTTTTCCCCGTTCTTAAGAGGCTTCGCGAAGTAGATGTATCTATCAGAAGAAACTCGGTCGCCCTTGTCAAATAATCGAATTCGACTTGCTTTGGCAATGACTGGAAGGTTGCAAGATTTAATCCTGAGCGGTCAGGTGCAAATCAGCTGTACCGGGTGGTTGATGGCACAGCAGCGATGTTGGGTGGTCCGGTTTGCCAAATGATGTATGCCTGCAAGGCTCCAGCCGCTTGATTTTTGGCCATGATTCGACCCAATACGGCATTCGCTTTCGTGGCTTTTTCACAAGTGCCACAGGCTCGGGGAGATCCGGCCGAGCTTGGGAAATGTAAGTCGCGTTAATTCCGTTAGTCCGATTTACTTGAGGAACCCGATCCGCCAGATGAGTCAGATTTTCCTTTTCCTGATGACTTGGATTTGCTCGACGAGTCAGAGCTGGTTGACGAATCTGATTGGGAGGAGCTGCCGGATTTCTTTGAAGAATCGGAGGATTTTGAATCAGAGGTTTCCTTTTTGTCTGCCTTGGCAGACTTCTTGTACGAATCACTTCGGTAATCGGTTTCGTAGAATCCGCTTCCCTTGAACATGATGGCCGCACCGGTACCAAACTGTCGCACCGCTTTTTTCTTGCCACATTCAGGGCATTTTTTAATCGGATCCTCAGTGATCCTTTGAAACAGCTCCCAAGCATGCTCACAAGCGTCACAAATGTAATCGTAGGTTGGCATAGGTTACTCTTTGGCGGGTCCAGTGGAAACGAATACTTGAGACGGACGAATCACGCGATCATGAAGTTGAAATCCAGCTCTCAAGTCCAACATCACGATGTTCGCATCGTGCTCATCACTAGGTTGCATTTGCAGGGCTTGGTGAAGGTTGGGGTCAAAGGGTTGCCCCATCGCTTCAATTCTTTTACAGCCTTTGTTTTCCAGTGAAGTGTTGATTTGTTGAGCAACCATTTTCACACCTTCCACAAGTCCGTCACCGTTGGCGTCTTTTTCATAAGACTCAACCGCCCGAGTCAGGTTGTCAACTGATTCAAGCACGTCGTTCATCAAGTCAAGTGACGCATAGCGAAGTTGGTCTTGCATGTCTCGACGATTTCGCCGGCGGAAATTCTCCAGATCCGCGTGCGCCATGAGGACACGTTTTTCAGCATCTGCAAGTTGAGCCTGAAGCGATTCAATCGTAACTTCCCCCTGCTCTGCTCCGCTCTGAGACTGAGCCTCGGCGTGAACTGCGTCAAGATCTTCGGGCGTCGCCGCCTCGAGGGTGGAATCCAATTCTGCGGGATCAGATTTGGGGGTTTCGTCAGGTCTTTGGTCTTGTTCGGTATTCATGGCAAAAGGTCAACTCAACGGGGCAACTAACTCTCGATAATGAATCGTTTGGAATTTCGACTAGGGTGATTACTCAGACGTCGCGAAATATTCGGTCAATCTTGTTAAGAAATTTTTTCTTTCGGGAAGCACTTCTGTCTCTTCTAACTCGGCAAGTTTTCGCAGCAATTCTTCCTGTTCGGTCGAGATCTTCTTTGGAGTTTCAATGTAAGTTTGAACCAGAAGGTCGCCTGTTCGGTCACCTTGTGGGGACGGCATTCCGCGGCCTGGCAATTTAAAGACCTCACCCGACTGGGTTCCCCGGGCAATTTTTAGTTTGTCGGGGCCATCCAGGGTAGGAACTTCGATTTCCGCTCCTAGTGCGGCTTGGGTGTAAGAAATCGGAAGCTGGAGGATCAGATTGCTGCCATCTCGATGAAACAGTTTGTGGCGTTTGACATTAATGAACGCGTAGCAATCACCGTTAGGCCCGCCGTCGGGGCTCGCTTCGCCTTCGCCAGCAAGGCGGACTCGCATCCCATCGTCGACACCCGCGGGAATTGCGACATCGAGTTCAACGGGTTTGGAAACTTGCCCTTGTCCTTGGCAATCACCGCATGGGTCAACAATGATTTTTCCGGCACCCCGGCAAACAGGACATGTTGTTTGGACTCGCAAAATCCCTGCAGATTGAAGGACCTGTCCGCGACCTCCACACTGTTGGCAACCGGCAACTTCGCTTCCGGGGGTACTCCCGCTTCCGTCGCAGGTATCGCAGCTGACACGACGTTCAAATTTCAAAGTTTTGCTAACGCCACGGGCTGATTCTTCAAGCGACAAAGTGACGTCGGCGCGAACGTCCCCTCCACGGCGATTTCGGCGGCCGCCACGGCCACCAAAGAGATCTCCAAACATTCCTCCGCCACCGCCCCCGCCACCGAATATCTCACCAAACGCCGCGAAAATATCTTCGGCTGATCCAAATTGATTGGATTGACCATCGACTCCTGCGTGACCGAAACGATCGTATCGAGAACGTTTTTCTTGATCGCTCAACACTTCGTAGGCTTCGGCAGCTTGTTTGAAATTTTGGCTTGCTTCTTCATCGCCCGGATTGCTGTCGGGATGAAACTTCACTGCGAGTTTACGGTAAGCCTTGGAAATTTCGCGTTCGGAGGAATCGCGTTCCACTCCCAAAACTTCGTAGTAATCGCGTTTTGACATTTAAGTTTCCATGAATGTTGGAAAGCGGTTGCTGGCTGCTTTGAATTGGCTGAAAGTTCAGCCGATCAACTCGAAAGAACCTGCTCGTCGATTAAACCGCCTTGGGATGACCTCGAGTTTGGCAGGTGGGCCACCGTCAAAGCCAGGCGACGACAATTCGTCCATGTTTGTCTATTTTCACTTTTCGCAAAAACGGACCACTCGAAAGGTGGCCCGTTTTGAACTTAACTTTTAACTTATTAGTTAGTACTTCAATCCGCAAAGCAGATTGCTGCTCGAAACAGCAACCTGCTGCGGGTGATGAAGTTCTTTACCAAATTCCTAAGCGATTGCGCCTTCGACACGTCGCTTATGCTTGTCGTCGTCATCAAACGTCGACACCATGGCGTCAGTTGTCAAAAGCAATCCAGCGATACTTGCAGCGTTTGCCAAAGCAGTCCGAACAACTTTGACCGGATCGATGACGCCTGCTTTGAGCATGTCCGCGTATTCTCAGGTGAAAGCGTTGAAACCGTGGTTGGTTGGCTTTCCGGAAACGATGTCAGCAACGACTGATCCGTCAATGCCACCGTTGTTAGCGATCTGGCGAATCGGCGCGTCCAAAGCGGCCGCGACAATGTCGACGCCAACTTTTTCATCACCTTTGGCTGACTTGCGAGCGGCAACGACGGCTTCTTTACAACGAAGCAACGCTACGCCACCGCCAGGCAGAATGCCTTCTTCGATCGCAGCACGAGTCGCGTGCAAGGCATCTTCGACTCGAGCTTTTTTCTGCTTCATGTCGGCTTCCGTTTCGGCACCGACGCTGACCACAGCGACACCACCGGTCAATTTTGCCAGACGTTCTTGCAGTTTTTCCTTGTCGTACTCACTGTCCGACTGATCAATTTGCTTGCGGATCTGGTCGATTCGTGCCTCGACGTCTTTGCGTTTTCCAGCTCCCTCAACAATGGTGGTGCTGCCTTTGTCGACCGTTAATTTCTTGGCCGTGCCCAAGTGAGTCATTTCGACTTTTTCGAGCTGAATGCCAAGGTCTTCGCTGATCAACGTTCCGCCAGTTAGTGTGGCGATATCGCCAAGCATCGCTTTTCGGCGGTCGCCGAATCCAGGAGCTTTAACGGCACAAACGTTTAGTGTCCCGCGAAGTTTGTTCACCACCAAGAGTGTCAATGCTTCCGCGTCAACATCTTCGGCGATGATCAAAAGTGGAGCACCGGTGCCACCGACTTTCTCAAGAACCGGGACAAGATCCCGAATGTTGCTGATCTTCTTTTCGAAAATCAAAACATGTGCGTTTTCGAATTCGCAATTCATGTCGTTGGGGTTGCTAATGAAGTACGGCGAAATGTAGCCCTTGTCGAACTGCATTCCGTCAACGTATTCGACAGTTGTTTCGGCAGTTTTGCCTTCTTCAACTGTGATGACACCGTCCTGTCCAACTTTGTGAAGGGCTTCGGCAAGAAGATCACCAATCACTCTGTCGTTATTGGCACTGATCGCACCGACGTTGGCGACTTCTTCTTTTTTCGAAACCTTTTTCGACATGCCGACCAACTGCTCAACAGCAGCGTTAACAGCCTTGTCGATTCCGCGACGAACCGCAGTCGGATTGGAACCTGCAACGATGTTACGAAGACCTTCTTTGAAGATCGCTCGTGCCAAAACGGTCGCAGTCGTGGTTCCGTCACCAGCTAGATCCGAAGTCTTTTGAGCAACCTCGACGACCAGTTTGGCGCCCATGTTCTCAAAGCGATCTTCAAGTTCGATTTCTTTGGCAACCGTAACACCATCTTTGGTGACGGTAGGTCCGCCAAACGATTTGTTGATGATCACGTTGCGCCCCGTAGGCCCCATCGTTACAGCAACAGCGTCGGCTAACGTGTCGATCCCCTTGAGCATGCGAGCCCGAGCGTGATCGTCGAATAGCAATTGTTTAGCCATTTTAAGTTTCCTTTATTGGGAATCCGAGTTTCGCCGCGATGCGAAACTCAAACATTCTTATTTTTGAGTTGCAATTAAACGACTTTGGCGAGAATGTCAGCTTCACGGAGAATTTTGACGTCGCTGCCGTCAATTTCGATTTCCGTTCCGCCGTACTTTCCGTAGATGACTTCGTCACCAACGGAAACTGAAAGCTCGCCTCGCTCACCGCTGTCGAGCAGTTTGCCAGGTCCCACTGCGACGACAGTTCCACGCTGCGGTTTTTCTTGAGCTGCATCGGGGAGAACGATTCCACCGGCTGTCGTCTCTTCGGCAGCCATAGGTTCGATAACAACGCGATCATCCAAAGGACGAATAGAAATTTTTGACATGTTGGTTTCCTCTTATTTTTGATTCAGACGAACTGAACTTTGTGTTTTGAAATTGTTTTAAGAATAAATGCGGAGAGCGGTTGCCTCCGCCTTTGTATGACCGACGTTTACATCATGCCCGGCATTCCCATGCCACCCATGCCGTGGTCATGGTGATGGTCGCCACCACCTTCTTCTTCTTCGACTGGTATCTCTGTAACCAAAGATTCGGTCGTCAAAAGTAGAGAAGCGACGCTGGCTGCATTTTTGAGAGCAGTTTTGACAACCTTTGCTGGGTCAATGACACCGTCTGCAATCAAGTCTCCGTAAGCGCCCGTGTCTGCATTGAAGCCCTCAGCTGCCCCCTTCATTCCGCGAACGCGATTGACGACAACGCCGCCGTCGTAACCAGCGTTCTCAGCGATGTAACGAAGTGGGTACTCAAGAACCTTCTGGATGATCTTGACTCCGGCTGCTTCGTCGTCGCCGAGGTCTTTGACTTTTTTCAGAGCTTTTTCGGCTCGAAGCAAAGCGATTCCTCCGCCGGGGACAATCCCTTCGGCAAGAGCTGCAGCAGTCGCCGACTTGGCATCTTCAAGCAAGTCCTTGCGTTCTTTCATCTCAGTTTCGGTGACCGCTCCAACGTTAATCTGAGCAACACCACCGGCAAGTTTCGCCAATCGTTCTTGGAGTTTCTCGCAATCGTAGTCACTGTCAGTGTTGTCAATTTCGCGACGAATTTGATCGACACGTCCTTGGATGTCATCTTTCTTGCCACCGCCACCAACGAAGATTGTTTCTTCGGAGGAGATTTTGACTTTTTTGACCTTACCAAGATCCTTGAGCTGGATGCCCTCGAGATCGATGCCAAGATCTTTGAAAATCACTTGCCCACCGGTCAGAACACCAAGGTCACCCATGATGGCTTTGCGGCGATCGCCGTAGCCAGGAGCTTTGACGGCGCAGACTTGAAGGATGCCACGCATCTTGTTGACGACTAAGGTCGCAAGTGCTTCGCCTTCTACATCTTCAGCGATGATTAACAACGGCTTTTTTGATTTACTAACCGCTTCCAAGAGAGGAATGAGCGCTTTGTTCGAAGAGATTTTCTCTTCGTAAATCAAAACGTAAGGATTGTCCAACTCAACGGTAACGTCATCTTGATTGGTGACGAAGTGCGGTGAAAGGTAACCACGATCAAACTGCATTCCTTCAACGACGTCGACGGTCGTCTCATTTCCACGGCCTTCTTCGACTGTGATGACACCGTCTTTGCCGACCTTGAGGAATGCTTCCGCAAGGACGTCACCAATCGTTGGGTCGTTGTTGCCCGCAATGGTCGCGACTTGCTTGATTTCTTTTTTGCTCTTCTCGTCAATCGGCTGAGAGAGTTTCTCAATCTGATTGCAAATCGCGTCAGTTGCTTTAGCGATACCACGAGACAAAGCCATTGGGTCGTAACCCGCAGCGATCATCTTGAGGCCTTCGCGAAAGATAGACTCAGCCAAGACCGTGGCCGTTGTGGTTCCGTCACCGGCAACGTCGTTGGTCTTGCTGGCGGCTTCTTTGACTAGTTGAACCCCCAAGTTCTCAAACGGGTCGTCGAGTTCAATGTCCTCGGCAACGGTCACGCCGTCTTTGGTGATTTTGGGACTGCCCCAGCCCTTATCCAGAATGGCGTTGCGGCCTCGTGGGCCAAGTGTGCTGCGAACCGCGCGAGCCAATTTGGAAACGCCTTCCAAAAGGGGCTTACGGGCGGCTTCGTCAAAAACCATTTGTTTTGCCACCGGATTCCTCCAAGTTAATAAGTAGTGGAAATGTCTTTATGAAGCAGGCTTGACCGAGGTCCGCCTCTGCTTCGTTTGTTTTGTTTAATGGCATGCCAGCACAAATGGCAGGCGCACCGATAGTCTCGCCCTCCAATTGCAATCAGTGTGCCAAAGCGGCAAGAGAATGCGGTTCGGAAACACGCGTCGATCAAAAGTCGATAAAACCCGGAGTTGCAGCAGTTTTTTCAAACAATTTAGGTCGTAATTCAACTGGATTTGAATTCCGGCCAAGCGGTGCCAAGAGGCTCGCAGGGCCAAAATGAACTACTTCGAAGGCTGCTTTTGCGGTTTCGCGTGACAAGTTGGCATAATTCAGCTCGCAATTTTGAGACTTGCTTTTGTGAGTCTCGTGGCTATCGTCGAAGATAATTCAATGCATATTGAATGCATAACGAGTGAATGCATAACAGGTGCTTTTGGATCTGGGTCCTACTTTTTGAAGCGAGTAAAAGATGAAGTCGGCGTACGCCCGAACAACGATTACGGTTCCTGCTGAGCTAAAACAGCGAATGAAAAGCGGTGGAACCGGGGTCAACTGGTCAGCTGTCGCTTGTGCGGCTTTTCAGCAGAAGTTGGAGGAGCGAAAACTGGTAACCGAAGTCACTTCGATCGAGGGGGCAGTTCAACGAATGAAAGCGATCAGGCAGCCAAGTATCGAGACTCAGGAGCGGGCAATCAGCGACGGAATCGCCAAAGGTAAGCAGTGGGCGTTAAATTTAGCAACGCCCGAGCAGTTGCGGCAACTTGAGGGCCTAAAAGGTATCATCTTCGATCGGGGTGATACTGAGTGGAGAGATTTTTTGAGCAACCCGGCTGGTCGGCAAAGGCTGGCTCAATGTGTAGCCTCAGGCAGCAACGAGTGGGCAGGTATTCCTGAGTTTCAGCTTAACCTTGACCTAGCCATGGGGGACTCCCCTGGACACGATGGGCGACTCGTCGAGCAAAGACGCGGGGAGTCGCACGGACAGGGAAAGCGACCGCAGTGGTCAGAACAGCTAAAACCGTCCCATGAACTGTCAGGAGTGCTGCCCGATGTTGTGGGGTGGGAGGTGAGGGTCTGGAGGTCGGTGCTAACGGACCACCCAGTGCACCCGTGTTATTTTTTTGGATTTGCGGAAGGTGCGTTGCAAGTCTGGGTTCAGCTCAAAGCGAAGATTTGAAAATCATCTGAGATCGCTTCAGTTAACATAATGTAACGATTGAGAATGGCTTGCCTGGAATTGGTGCACTCGATGCATTTTCCAAGACTGAAGGTTGGTCTGGATTGGGGGCAGCGGCCATCTCGATTTAAAAAACCTAAGCCGAAAACGGCTACACCGGTTGGACGCCAAATCATCACTGCTGCAACTTCATTGCAGCAGTGAGGGAGTCTCTGCGAGAACGATTTGGTATCACTAGAAGGTGAACCATACGCTCGGTCCTCTTGGGCTCAATTTGATGCCCTTACAAGCAATTATTTTTTCTCTTTGCCGCGATTGGTCAGTGACCAGGCTTCGAACCATTCCTGTCCGGCGCGTTTCATTTTGAAATCACTGGTCAGGCGACGCTGCATGTCCGGCAGATGCCCGGCGCCGTAGAAGATTGCGATGTTACGTTTTCCAGTTGCGATTTCTTCTTCAAGAACCTTCATGCACTTGGCGTTTCGGTGGTCGATGATGGTGGAACCATCTTTGCCTTTGAAGACAACCATTCCGGCTTCCATGTTTTGGATTTGTTTGGA
>JAQWLH010000162.1 GCA_029247405.1 Mariniblastus sp. | reverse complement strand
TTCATTTTTTCATTTTGCTTTAGGCTGCGCCCCACAAACGTCTGTAGGTGCGCGATAATTTATAAGGAAGTTTGCCATGAATAGGTTTCCCCTCAACCCACATCGACGCTCTGCTTTTACGCTGGTCGAGCTACTGGTGGTCATCGCGATCATCGGAATTTTAATCGGAATGTTGCTCCCAGCAGTACAGCAGGTCCGAGAAGCGGCACGAAGAACACAATGCGCCAACAGCATGCGACAACTTGCACTGGCGTCCCATAATTTTGAGAGCGCACACAAACATTTTCCTTCCCCCGCCGCTGGGTCCTTAGAAGGATATTCGCTCATTTCCCAAATTTTACCGTTCATTGAACAGACCAATTTGCAATCCAGAATGGACTTCAATCAGGATCTTCTCCAAGGCGTTCCTTGGAGACCCGTCATCAACCCATTTTATGAGGATCTCGTAAATCTACGGGTCCCATTACTGGAATGTCCAAGTGACGATGGGAACCCATTGCTTAATGAAAATGGGACAATCTGGGCAGGTTCTAACTACTTCGGTAACTCGGGTACCGCAACTGGCGTGTTGTACGTAACTCGTCAACCAACAGATGGTGTTTTCTGGCGAGGTTCAGAAACAAAGTTCAGTGGCTTAACCGATGGTTCCTCCAATACAGCTTTCTTGGCAGAGACACTATTCGGATTAAGGGGCGATTCAACCAGCGATCTGATCGACGCCCAAACGCAAATGGCACGAGTTCGCGGTGGAGGCCCAGGATCCGTCACAGCCGAAGACCTAGCCAATCGAACGCCCACGGGATACGACGGAAGACGCGCGGGGCAGTGGATAAGGAACCTACCTTATCAGGGAATGATCAACGCTTTCTTCCCCCCGAACTCCCCGCGACCCGATGTTGCCTTCCATGGTGATTTTTTATCGGCAGCTCGAAGCAATCATCCCGGCGGCGTTAATCTTAGCCGTTGCGACGGGAGCACAAGTTTCATCTCTGACAATGTTGATTTGGATGCTTATCGAAATCTGTTTTCACGCAACGATGGACAAGTTCCGAGGGAATTTTAATGAGATATCTTAACCTGGCCCCAGCCCAAAATTTGGCCCTCGACAAAACCATGGCTAACCGGCAGCTAAACATCGTTAGCCTAGTGATGGCGTTCTTCATGGTGACCAGCACCTCATTGCTGGCACAAGAAAGCAGCCCACCTTCACAAGGCAAAACAAATTCTCCCGCATGGTCCAGTTTTCGCAATGGCGGACTCAGTCATGTTCCCAAGGACGCCTCATTTCCTACAAGCTGGTCACCCAGCCACGGAATTTCCTGGCAAGTTGAACTGGCCGGATACGGACAATCTGCTCCCTTAGTGTTGAATGACAAAATTTTGGTTACGGCCGTTGACGGGCCAAAAAAGGAAACCAATTTAGTCATCTGCATCGACCGCGAAACTGGCGTTGAGAATTGGAGAGCCAGTCAGCCAAGCACGCTTTTGGGATCATCGAACTACATGTATTCGCGCGCTGCTCCTACGCCTATCGCAGACGAACAGCGAACGATTGCATTTTTTGAGTCGGGTGATTTGATTGCTGTGAGAACCAGTGACGGAAAAAAGCTATGGGAACGTGACTTAAAGCAAGATGTTGGCGAATTAAAAAGCCGGCACGGACTTGGTAGTTCATTAACTCAAACCGATGATCTATTTTTTGTTAACCTTGAACACGGTGGACCGTCGGCACTGATCGCGATCCAAAAATCGGATGGTGCAACACGCTGGAGTGTTGAGCGACCATCTGGAACCTCTTGGAGTTCACCGGTCGTGATGCGTCGGGGAGACGAATTTCAAGTCGTCATCAGTTCGGCCGGAGAAGCCGCAGGCTACGACTCGCAAACCGGTAAAGAGCTTTGGAAAATCACCGATTTAGCTGGTAATTCAGTTCCTTCGCCCTTGATCCTTGGTAATCGAATTTTTCTCGGAGCGAGGAAGTCAGAATTTGGCTCAGTCGCTGCTGCTGCGCAAAGCAACCTTTGTCTTGAGTTTTTGGAGGATGACGTTTCACCGACCGTTGTCTGGAGAAGTGAACGCTGCGTTGCTGACTATTGTAGTCCGGTTGTTAGCGGCGATTTTTTATTCCTCATCAACGGAAGTGGAATCCTTGGCTGCCTGAACAAAAATAACGGCGAAGAAAAGTATCGACAGCGACTTGGGTTTGAAAGCTGGGCTACTCCAATTGTTCGTGGAGACCAGTTATTCGTATTTGGAAAGAACGGAACCACCTCCGTCATTCAGGCAGATGGCGAATACAAACTCATCAGTGAAAATCGCCTGTGGGACACCGACAATCCTCCTTCACCTGTTTCTTATCAAGAATATTACCCGCCGGCAAAAGCCACCGGTCACGGTACTGGAGACCACAAAGGTCACAATGGGAAACACTCCTCGGGCAGTAAGCCGACTGCGGGCTCGCGCGGACATTCCGCACAACGAGACAGTAAAAACCCTGGGGCGGGCATGCTGGCCGGAATGCTCAAAGGAGATAAGGACGGCGATGAAACCTTAACTGGTGACGAAATCCCGAAACGTCTTGTCGCGGTGATGGATAACATTGACCTCAACAAGGACGGAAGTCTCGATAAAAGCGAACTCGAGAAAATGGCAAAAAGTTTCGCAAAAAGACGAGCGGGATCGAAGCAATCTTCGCGAGATCCAATCGTGTATGGCGTGGCGGCCGACTCCGAGGGAATCTTGATAAGGACTGGCACGAGGCTGTACGCAATCGGAGGCGAATCGAAAAAATGACGTTTTCCGATACAGCATCGAAACGCTGTAAATTAATCAATCCATTTTTTATGTTGGTTGGATTAGCAACCGTATTCATCATCGGATGTGGAGCACCCGCACCGCATGTCGCGATTCCTTATTTACCACCTGATGAATTTTCAGACTCAGATGCAATTTGGCAACGCTCAAGCGTAGCAAACTCAAAGGTTGACAATCAGCGAATTGGGAAATTTTTCAAACAAAACCCCGACTTGATTGGCAGTCCCGATTGGACTGGCGAACCTGAGAAATATGCTTGCAAGGCTTCAAAATCAATTGAAAGGTTCTATTGGTTTAGTGGTAACCACGACAATCCAACATGGAATGCTGTGGAATTCGAAGGAAGCCGCATGCGGGAACTCAGCGGCATTGGACCACCTGGAACTCATGCCAAACCTGAGTAACAAAAACAAAAGACTAATAACACTCGAAAATATAAGAATGAATAATCGAAAACAGCGTTTCAAATGTCAGTTCAGACTAAGCCAATCCGTAGCCACACTTCAACTCATTTCTTTTTCTTTGTTACTGACCGGAGTGTTGGGTTGTGACAACGGAATGGAAACATCCGAAACCCAAGCCACGACGGTAATTCAACCCGAGGGCGAAATAAACTCCAAACCGAAGGTTAACAGTCGAATTCTAACGAGATTGTTCTGGCAAGATCGAATGGAGGGAACCGTTTATACCGGAGATTTGCTGCTTAAGAATGGAGAATACGCCGTCGCAAAGCAAAAGGTCAAAGGTTTTCCAGAGCTCAATCCAGCCGACAACGACCTCGTCCAAATGCAGGTTTCCCGAGGCAGGTTGATCGTTGGTGTGCGCGACCACGCAGACGGAAAAGACAATAGTGGCTGGATCGAAATTAATACGGGTGTTGAGGAAGAAAGCCACGGCGATCATTCGCATTGGCATTACGATTCCGACGCTTCGGTATGTGCGTTAACGCTTGACGAAAAACAGGGAAATCCAGCTCATGTCTACCAGTATGGAGACAAGATATATATTGCGAACGATAAGAACAACGGATTTACCCAGATTCAGACAGCAGAAAACAAAGCTCCATCCAAAGCGAAATTCTTTCATGGAGGTGGCGGACACATCACGCTCGCCGCAGTCGCTGATCGAATTGCCTACAGCACTTGGATCGACCGATCAGGAGACAATACCGGACGAGTCGACGTCATTGACCTTCGAAACCAATCAACTGAGCCACGCTATTCCTTCAATCTTCCCCTCGGCGGAATCCACGGTGCCGAAGCCTGCGGAAATCGCGTTTACTTTGCTCCCGCAAATGGTGTCTGCTGGGTCAATTGCGATTTTGATTTCGCAGAAAATAGCGACACGGTCATGGTGCAGCACCTTTCACTTGACGAGTCTCCAGAAGGAACGGACTATCGCACAGGAGCGTTCAAATCTTTTGAGGACCACATCCTTTGCTTGGCTAACAGCAAATCAGGCAATCCTAATTTGTGTGTTATTAACGCAACTGCTCCCCAACCTGTCGTGACACGAATTCAGTGCGGCGAACTTGAGGATGGATTCAAGATTTCGTCGGTGAATGCCACAAAAATCGCGGGGAACAAGTGTTTGGCATTCGCATTTGCCGAAGGCGATGGGCTCGATGAGAAACTGCTAATTTTTGAACTCGACCCGAACGGAGACCGAAATTTTAGCGATGCAAAGCTCTCGAATTCAATCAAGATAGGACCCAGCAAACTCGATCGGCACTTTGGCCATCACGGAGTCACGTTTTTAGACAATCGAAAAATAGCTATCGTCACTAACCCAGGAGATGGCACTCTGACCATCATTGATTTAGTTAATCAAAAAGTCCAACAAACGATAGACATTGGCGGGGAGCCAACAAAACTGACCGCTTACGGGAGAGCCATGTAAAAAAAATCAACTCCCCATGCGAGGTCATTCAAAGGTGAGCAGATTCGTTGGTACTGAATACCTATCTTGGAATTAACGCGATTTCTGGTGGGCTTCCAAATTGGAACCCGCCGAACGCGGCAATCTGAGCTTTTCGCAAACGCCATGAGAACGACAAAGGTCAATCTTTCCTTGGCGCCGAAAAATGGTCGGTCACAATCAATTGCGTTTCCAGATAGGGGCTCGCTCCAGAGGTTTCTAAACAAATTTTCTGTTTTCCTGGCAAAACCAGAAAATCATTTTTGGCAACTTTAAGCTCCCTCAATTTTTGCCAGTTGGAATCAAAGATTGTTGCTCGATCACCGCCTGTAAACCAAACGTAGTTTCCCGTCTGAACGGGCCCTTTGACTGTCAAAGAACCGTCGCCAACATTAATTTTGAGTTCATTAACTTCCACTGAGTGTTCATCCACCGCTTGCATCGACTCAATTGTTATTGAGGCTTTGCAATTGGGTGGTAAGGTTCCAAATCCGGCCTCAATTTTTTTCACTTGACTGTAATCGAAATGACGAGCCGATTTTCTCCAACCCCAATTTTCGTCTGACCAAGCGACTTCACCCGAGGGAATCAAAAACCTGCGGGTTCCCTTAAAGTCGATTGGAATTACATAGTCTCGTTTGTTATTGTGGCCCAGCGAAACCACGAACACCGCCCCTGACTGATCCCCTGTGACCGCAATTTCCAGTCCTCTCGCGTGGAGGAGATTCAAATTCACTGGCCATGACGCTCGGTGAAGGCAATGCACAATGTTTTGTGTTGCGTTTTCCGCAGATAAAATAAACTTTCCATCAACCATTTCTAATGCTTGGTTTTCGCTCAACATCGACGATTTTAGATTTTTGGGCAACAGATTGATGTTAGCCGAAATGGGTTTCGTGTTTGATATTGCCAAATTTGAATCATACGCGGGTTGGGCCTGCAGTCCTTCCACTCCCTTTCGGTATTGTTTTTTTATTTCTGCGTCCACTTGATCGTCAGGTTGAGGGAATTCTTTTCCCAAGGCCGTACGGTCTGTGGGCACAAAGGAAGACATGACTCTGATCAACACCTCCGGTTCCTGTTTTGGAAACGGATTGTTCAATTCCTGTCCACCGTCACCTGAAACGAAATATGTTTTTGGAACAAGTGGCCCAAACTCCTGCCCCCACGACCATTTGATTGGGCTATTGGCTGTTCGCATTACATCGAACCGCTCGAGTGTCAATTTTTCACCGTTTTCATTCGGCCTTAAAAGGTAGTCAAGTGCTGGGTGATTGCTGACCATTCGATGGTTGACGAGGTACACATTGTCCCGCGTAGGAACCTCGTTCAAATAAAATTTATTGGCGGTTAACAATTTCTTCCATCGCTTAAATTCGTTGATATGCGAGTTACCTAAACCATGCTCCACAAGAAGTCTTTTCGAGATTCCGAACATCGGCACTGGGCGAATCAGGTTGACTGACTGACTTCCACGGGTGAAGGCAATCGTAGGCTTGACGTGGCGTCCGTAGGGTCCGGTTGCAA
Source organism: Mariniblastus sp. (assembly GCA_029247405.1). GTDB lineage: Bacteria > Planctomycetota > Planctomycetia > Pirellulales > Pirellulaceae > Mariniblastus. Next base: position 10,497 of record JAQWLH010000162.1, on the reverse strand, counting down.
CTCGATCTGCTGAAGCAAGCAATAGCGACATTCCATCTCCGCCAGCCACTCCACCTTGAGGTCGATTTTGTTTCACAATTTTTGAGCTATTAAACCAGTACTCAATATGAAAGGGTAAAGGCTTACCACTGGATGTGTTGCTCGTGCAGGGATGATCAATTTGTTCATATAGCTTCCAAGCAAACTTGTTAGGCCCCCATGGCTTTGATTGATGATTCTCCAACGCATCGCACTCAAGATGGTTGATGTGGTTTCGGTTACAGAATTCAGCATAGCGTTTGGTAATTTTGTCAAGCAAATTTGAATCGACCTCCGCTGTGAAGACTTGTGCATAGGGGCGAAGCAAACCACGAACACGAGTTCCCCGTGGATAATTTGAGAGCGGATCGGTCTGACGGTTCGCAACAAGGCTGAGCGGCGAAATCTGATTCAACTCGATTAGACCGTCGTTTCGCTTCCGTTGATTACGGGCCACGACCAATTGATTTCCTATCTGAAAACAGTTGACATCCATCCAGAAGGGATAGGAATGGGGACCGACGACATGTCGACCGACAATTTCAGGAAGGCTGGACCCTTTGTCAGGTCGAATCAGGATTGAATTCGGATGAGCTTCGAGGTTGTCTACCAATTCTGCATTGAGGAACGAGGCAAGGTCAGGATTGGGTGTACCCGCTACATAATCGGGATCATTAAATGCGATGGCACCACTAACCATATGAAGGGCGATGCCAACATCATGTCGATGAAGATAGTCAGCGAATTTTGCGAGACTGGCCTCTCCATTCTGGAAAACACTCTTGTTGACATTCAAGAATGATCGTTTTCGTGGCCAATACTCGCCCCGCCAAACGTCGGTGTGAAGGTAAATCTTTTTTATGCCCAATTCGATCGCCATCGCCGCCAATGCATATAGCTCCGATTCGTTGGCGGGCTGGATGATCATCGTACTCTGGTCATGAAATTGTTGTTGCCAATTGACCAACCATTCTCTGGCTGTTTGCTCGTTCCAATCGTGACCGACATTGGGGTGAGGGAGTCCTTCATGAACCCAAAGTTGTAGCAAGATGTCGTCTTCCACCGTTTCGCTTGCAGCCGCCGAGATGGCAATTTTGCCAAGGGGATTCTGCTTGTTCTTCTCCCACAGCCAATTCCAGCCGATGCTGTTTCGAATTCCTGTCTTCCCAACCTGCGTCATAATATCGAGAGGCCATACTTTAAATTGATTTTCGCAATTCACCTCCATCTTTAGTGTTGAGAGACGAGTTCCATTTCTCTCGATCACTTGCTTCAGGTCCAGCGTTATGTAGTTTGGCTTCTCCTGCACAAAGAAAACAATCTTTACAGATTCATTGCCAGCAACCAGCCAGTTACCTTGCCTGGCGATTTTGCTCAATCTTGATTCAGTCTTTTCACCATCTTTCGTCAGAGATGCGACAAAACCCTGGCCAGGGTTTTTAGACAACAACTGATTATCTCCGCTTTTTTTCTTCGAAGTACATGTCGGCCGACCTTCTCGATCAAATTCGAGAGAGAAAAATTCAGTTTTCAACTCCACTACCTGACTGGAGTGTCTAAAAAGTGCCTCGACCTGTTCGTTCGTCAATTCCTCATCGGCGGATGATAGTGAACCGACAAAAAACACGCCCAAAGACACGACAGACAGAACATGAAAATACTTTAAATACATTTATTACAAACCATAAAAACAAATCTCATCCTCAACGGGAACACCCTTTTCTAAGTGGCAACTAGAAAGAGTGTTTGCAGAAGAAACCATCAACGCGAGACAAGTTAAAAAGACAGCTATCATCGACTTCTCTTTCGAAACGCAACCCAATTGTTCATTCAGCAATTCTTCAAAAAGAGAAATTGCTTCACACGGCATTCGCAGAACAACAACGCTTTCTAAACGCCTGTTGAGTTACCTAACATACCACGATGTCCCTCCGTTTGGGCCTAGTCTTTCCATTCCCCTTGAAGCACCCTAGATGGCTCAAGTCGAGAAGTCGTATGTCCACTCTCTTGTAATTTGCCTGAAACAATTCTTGACATTTGACAAAACCAACTTCAAAATATTGAGAACTTTGATAACAAACCAACAAGTTTTATTTCAAACAAAATCATGACAAGCAGCCCCCATGCTGAATCCGAACTCCGAAGTTTTGGCCAAATTATTGCAGAAATCAGGCAGCGGGCAGGGCGAACACCTCGCAAGTACGACAAGAAAGTTGACCGAGTCCGAATGGGTTTTGTAAGGAAATTGTTTGACCGTAAACTTGCCAAGCAATCCCGGGAATCTGAATTACTAATAACAGAAGGATCCATTGTCTGGGGATCATTAGTGCAAGCTAATGCTGATATGTTTGAGTTTGGGACTGAAAATCTCCCAGGCAATATGCTGTATTCAAACGATCGACGCATGGACAACCAACCGGAAATACTCGCAGAATGTTCAAGCAATCTATTCTCGATTAAGGGAGAGTCTGTTGGGGACCCAGAACTTCAGGCATTTGCAGACTCATTGGCCAACGAAGTTGACCGCGACGGCGGTATGAAAGTACCTCCGTCGTTGTCCAATGGTATCCCATGCATATTTGCGGATATAGAATTTGAAAGAAAGCATTTACCCAATAATTGCCTTGGTGATCGAATCATGCCCATTTTGACGCATCCTTCGACCGACTCGATCATGGTGTTGCCACACTGGCATTGGACATAAATTGAATATGGATGCATCCCAAGATGAACAGTAAAAACCCGCCCAGTATTAAAGAATATGTAGGGCCTGTTGTTTAACTTTGAATAATCTAACACTCAGATTGGGCCTGTCTCCTTACCACTCGGCAATAGTCCATGCCGGGCTCAACAACTTGGCTACCCGCATTTACATAGTTATCAAACCTATGCACCGGGAATCATCGCACAACTGATGAGATATCTGGTCGGCGACTTTTCTTAGGAAAATTTATTTTTTAAGCCGGATCACCTTGGTGGTACCGAAGGTTGCGGTCGGTACGCCGGCGAACCCACGAACGGCAGTTTTTCGCGTTGGGCAATCAGTCAGGCAAATTTTGTTTAGTTTTTGGATGTTCGTCACCCGAACATATTTGGAAATCTTCGAAACGACCGCTCACTTTGGAAAAAATCTTCCCGAGTGAACGATTTAAAAGTGCGATCTGTTTCGGCACGTCTAAAACAATCTGCCGCTAGGTAGAATCCTGAAGATTCCGCTGTCCGTTCAGAACGTGTCTATTTCCCCAAGAGATGATTTGGAAAAACACGAGATCAGGTATGTTTGGCGATGTTGTCAAAAACATATTTGCCCCCCACCTTGGTCTTGGCGTAGACGCGTTCGCCTCCCATGGCCATTAACTTCAACTCCGCCTCATAGCTCTTGTGGCCTTCAAGCACTTTAATTCCGTTGTCCCCCTGCGCTTTAGCATACTTACGACAAGCCTGATCTATCACGTTACGCTGAATCTTGTATTTTGTGCAGACCTGATAAACCACACCCGCAGGGACCTTTCCGTAAGTACCATTTACCTCCTTGTAGAGGCTGCCGTTTCCCGCAAGTGGTTTTAATCCAGCCTGAAAAACTGGGTGGTCGGTGTAAGTTCCCATGAATTTTCCAATTTCCTCAACGTAGGTTGCGATATCAACGTCTCGGGTGATGGGAAATGTCTTGATGCCACCGGTGTTATTTGCCTCTATCCATTTGGCGATCGCATTGACTTGGCGACTAGGTGAAAGGCCATTGAAATGACTTTTTTGGATTGTTCTGAGCTTGGTCATTTGTCCATGGGTCCAAGTAAATGGCATCATCTCTCCTTTGTTTTTTTAAACGGGCAAAAAAATACCCTCAAGAATCATTATAAAACCAGCGTTTTCAACCGTCGTTTATCGCTTCACTTATTTCCGACATGAGTTCCTGAAAGTCATCACGATCTGCCAAACCACGAAAAACCTTGTTGGAACGAATGGCTTCTGGGTTACGGTACCCGGCGTTAAAAGCACTGCGCAAGCAAATGACCGCTTGCCGTTGAAGGTATTGAGTCACGCGTTCGTCTGGATCATTGGAGTCAAACCGCTGATCCTGTGCAATGTTAGCTGACTGCATCCACCGTTCGGCAAGCTCCAAATCAAGTTGAGATTGCCCGATGGGTAAACGGTTGTTTCGAAATTCGCTGTGTTGAGGATTCACATCCCAGTCAAGAAGAATGCAGGCATAATCGTGTGCCAAATGCTGCATTCTCCAATAATCTGATCGCGAATTATCAAACAGAACCATCATGGCTTCGTGGATGAGTTCTTTGGCTTTTTCACGGTTCCCTCGATTGTCGTTCAACGCGCCCAAGAGATGCAAATTCTCGGCTTCGGCAATCGCATGCGGATGGAGATCGTCACACAATTTAAAAATGCGCCTCGCCTCTAATAGATTGGTTTCCGCCGATGGGAGATCCCCGACAATTCGCTGCTGCCTCCCAAGCTCATTCAACCGCTTTGCAATAATAACCGAGTCTGCACCCCACGCCCGTCGGTACACGGCAATCAACTGTTCGAATTTTGGAATCGCCAATTCCGGCTCCCCCATCTTGGTCAGGGCAGATGCAAAGAAAAATCGGCCAAAGGCCACGACTAGGTGGTCCTCTCCGAGAAGTTTTATCGCCTTCTCTTCCATTTCTTCGAAGGACTCCAGAGCTTTCCGAAGATTCCCAACGCTTTGAAGAATTTGTGCTTGTGTAAACAAAGTCACGATTCCGGTAAACTCTTGATTGCCGTTGAGTTCGTCAGCCATCGAAGCCGCTTCCTGCAATGCGGAAATGGCTTTAATCTTTTGATTTTGAACGATACTTAGTTGAGCGATCGTAAAAAGGACCGAAGCAATTTCATAATTCGGTTCTTCAAGAACAGCCCTCCGAATTGCAAGGCATTCCTTGAGTGACGCCTCAGATTCCTCGAGTTGCATTGAGAAGGATTGTTGAATTCCCAAATGAAAAAGTGCATCGGCAATCAGAAGATCGTTGTCACCCAAGTGTTTTCGGCGGATCGCTAACACTCGTTTAAATGAAGCGGTCGCTCGTTGGGGTCTACCCAAGCTGGTTTCTAATATCCCTATGCTTTGGATACTCTCGGCAGTCGGCAACGAATCTGGGCCAAACTCTCGCACTCGAATTTCCAGCGCCTCCTCTAACAGAGGAGCGGCTTCCTCGACCTCGTCGAGGTTGATGTATACATTTCCAATCCGATCAAGCAGTTGGGCACGAACTCTAGGGCTTGACACTAACTCTGTCTTAAGTTGCTTGCTCCCTCTCCGCAATACTTCAAGCGCCGTCAAATCGCCTTGACTTGTTCGCGACTGCATGCCAAAGGGGCGTCCAGTCCGAGCGATCGGATCGACGTCTTGAAAAAGACCGCCAAGAAAAGCCGCCACCTTTTCCGAAATCTCCATTTGCTCTTCCGCCTCAGCCCGACGATCTTCTGCATCTTGGGTTGCGGAGACTGCGGCCAGGCGCAGTTTGTCACGTGCCGCGGCTAGTTTTTGCATGGCATTGGCATGCCGAGTTTGCTCTGCCGCAAGTGAAGCTTGTCGTTTAGCCTCTTGATGTTCCACGTAAAGCCATGCTCCCCCCCCAACGGTCAGCAGGAGGAACACCGCTCCTGCCAGCGCTAGGCTCACGCGGCGACGCTTCCGCTCTTCAACTGCCCTTGCCGCTTCGGCAGCGCGTTGCATTTGAGCCTGACGAAGTTTAGCTTCCACGGATTCCAAATAATTGGTCATCTGCTCCGCAAGAATTCCTGCATCACCCGGGCGATTCTCTTGTTCCACCGACAGACACCGCTTGGCCAAGTCGATCAACTCCTCATCTGCGCCGCAATCGTCGAGCCGCTCGAAGCAGTCAGCGATCTTACCTCGGCAGGCCATTCGATAAACCTGTTTTCGGTTCTCAGCATCATAGGGTGGCTTCCCCGTTAAAATCACACAAAGAATGGCCCCCAGACCAAACACATCGGTTCGTTGATCCATTAAATCAATCTCGCCGAGCGCCTGTTCAGGTGGCATGTAAGCAGGTGTTCCAAGAACACTTCCCATCTGGGTATTGGCTCCCGCGCCATCAAATCCCGTCGATGATCCGCTGCTACTTTCACCGCTCACACGCCGTGTCTGAATCACGCTGCGTTCGTGATCGGGAGTATCTCGCTCATTGCCTTTGGTAGGCTTTTCTTCGGAAAGTACTTTGGCCAACCCCCAATCCATCACTTGGACTTCGCCAAATGCTCCCACCATGATGTTGGCTGGCTTCAAGTCGCGGTGAATTACCGAGCGACTGTGAGCATAAGCAACCGTCTGGCAAATCTGTTCAAAAATACCAATGAAATATCCCCGACGGTCGGCAGGACTCTTCCGTCCCTTTAACAATTCAGAAAGCGTCTTTCCTTTGACTAATTTCATACTGAAAAAAGGCCGTTGGTCGGAAAACCAGCCCAATTCGTAGACGGGGGCTATACCCGGATGCTGCAACTGCCCACCAATCTGTGCCTCCTCGATGAAACGCTGAATGACTTCCGGACGATCCTTATGGTCTTTAAGCAAGACCTTGATCGCCAAATCTCGACGTAAATCATTATCGTGCCCCTTAAGAATCGCCCCCATGCCGCCGCGAGCAATTTCTTCGTAGAGCCGATATCGAGACTCGGAAATTTTTTGTGGCCCGGACATTGTTGCCGAAGAAAGAATTGTGCCACCTGAAGCGTTAGTTAAGTTTTCCTTTAAAGAGGTTACTTCTATTCCCCTAGGTTCAAGATTGGAAAGGCAAGAATCGTCTTTTGAAAAAATTTCATCAAGCAGATCACCATAGGCACTGAAACGCTTGCTGTAAGAATTCTTGGTTGCATCATCCACAACTGAGAGTGCGGCAAGCTCGACAAGAATCAATTCCCCCAAAAGCTGTGGCCTTGCTGACTCGGGAACCTTATCAAGATATTTTTCAATGACGGGGGCGCGGTCGCACTCTAATTCCGTCACAAATTGCAAAACAATTGACTTCACGTCGCTCAATCGCGTGACGTCCGAATCTTCGAAACCTTGATCTCTCATCGACAGTACAATTCTCCAAATCGGTGAATGAGGCTTAGCCGAATTTCTTCGACCATGAAGAATGGGTTATTCGGTTATTCCCTGACGAGCGGCTTAATCATGCAGGGTCGAAGAACGACATACGTACAGACACGCAAGCGACTGGGCCAATTTTGATTTGCAGGTCAGAACTGCGGGACAAGCGATTTAACATTCAAACCGATCCGCATTTTACAGCTTGATTTAGTTTGGGTCAAAGGCTGTGCACTCTCTGATCAGATAGATGATCTGGACACTTGGACACTCTTTTTAAAAACACCAAGTGAGTTGGGAAACACATTTCATCAAACCTATCCCATCTCAGGTATCCAATTAATCGCTGAAACTGAATTATCGGTGGATTATCAACTAAAATATGACTGAAATACAAAGCCTATCGGGAAGAATACACCAACCATAAAACTTGATGAACTTAATTTGACTCTGGATTCAATAATCCGCGGGGATGAGCATTTAGTTTTCAAACTTGAAGGCTTGGACCACTCTTCAAGTTTCTATGTTCCTCAGTTCACCAAATTTACGCCCCAATTGTGTCGCGTTTCCAGTTTAAGCTAGGCTCACAACAAAAGGGGATGCACCGATAGGTAATTTCTTACAATTGGGAAAGCGGCGCCCCGTTATTGAAAAGCAGTAAACCAGCTCACTTGGCCCGTCCATTAACGTTTCAAAAACCACGCCGGCGCGAACCTTTCGACATCGTGTTAGCTCATTGCAAGCCGTTGCCAAAACGTTGAGAATTCCAAATCAACACCCGCACGACGAGGATGGTATAAACTTCAATCCATCTAAAGATAGAGATGTTCCTACCTCGGCAACAAAATGAATTTCATCCATAACTGGCTCGCAACTGCCTTTGTCATTTGTCTACTCAATCTGACTGCCCACGGTCAAACGGCAACTCAAGTTCAAATTTCTATTGATCCGTATTCAATTCGAAGTGTTCAAGGCACGAGCAAACTTAACCGTCAAGCTTACTTTGGCATTTGCGACCCGGGGACTGGTTTTAAAAAACGCTGCCTCAATCCGAATCGCTATCGTTGGCTAATTGAGGAAAATGGAATTACATTTGGCCGCACACTCCAGGTCGTCAATGGGCTGGATGAATATCAGAAGGCCATTCGTGCCGACCCAACACGCCCTGGATTTGTTGACAAGACATTTCTGCTGCAACACGTGAAAACCAGCCCATCCGGTGAAGATTTCAAACATGACATGGGTAATCGGCTGGACGTTGCAGCGCATGGCTATCGCAACGCATTTCCAAAGTTCATGGGAATTTTTCAAACCAAATCGGCAGCGAATGACAAGCACGCGCAATGGCTCCCAAAAAATATCGAAGCGGCATCGGAATTGTCAGCACTGGCTCTCTCCCATCGTTTCACTGATTTTGATCGCCCCAAATACTACGAACCCATCAACGAACCGCATTGGTCGTACTGGCAGACCCAACATTTAGCCGACTGGCATTTAGCAACCCTGAAGAAAGTTCACCAAAATGTCCCTGGTGTACTTGTCGGCGGCCCCTGTCTTGCAGTTCCCATTTGGAAAAAAAACCTTAAGCCGTTTATCGACAATACAAAATGTCAATTGGATTTTTATTCCTTTCACGTCTACGATTTTCTTCGCGAAAACAACGGAAGCTTTGGGGGCGTCATCCAAAGCGGTCTCCCGCTGGAATCGCTGTTGGATCAAATACAAAATTACACCGTTAACCAATTTGGAAAAGAAATAAACATTGTTGTTAGCGAACACGGTGGTTACGGTGCTAAGGACTTGGTCCAAAAACTGGCAATGAAGGCCAAGTTTGAAGAAACAGGTTTCAGTTGGGAGATGAAAAAGCGGTCCATAGACGATTTCAACATGGTCAGTAGTGTGATCGCAAACACTCTCGTCTTTATGGACCATCCACACACAGTTTTAAAGGCAGTCCCTTTTATTTTGTTGGAAAGTGTGAACTGGGATCCGACTTATTACGCAACACTTTATTCGCCGCGCGATTTCACCAACAAAACCGACTGGTTGCCCAGCAAAAAAATTCTATTTTATCGCTTGTTTAGAGACCTTCGTGGACACCGAGTTGTGTCCTCTTGTCCGGATCCTGATATCCAGACGCGGGCATTTGTTGATGGGGATACCGTGTTTGTTATTCTTAACAACCTCTCTAATGTTGAAAAATTTGTATCCATTAAAATGCCTCGACCAACCGACATGCTCGTTCGTCGTTTCGGAAGGAACTCTGATTTCACCCCATTTTTAGCCGAAGCAAACCGCCCCGTCGGCGGAAAACCAAATGAAGGTCGGCCCAAGTGGAACGCTTCCTATGATCTAAGATTCAAAGGAAGGGAAACGGTTCTCATCAAATCTACTTATGCAGAGGCATTCAGGCCCCGGCAGAAAATTGAAGAAATCCCCTGCTATGGGAATCGTGTTGATCTTTCACTCAACAAAAGGCGGAATGGCACATTCGCCATCGACATACCGGACAAAGAGAAACTTGCTTATGCAACGTTGCGTATCGGTGTGACACGTCCACCGGAATTCAACAAAATGATTTCCGTGAAGGTCAATGGTAAACCCTACCGGGTGGGTGTTGAACGATGCGCAGATCGCCTCACGGACAAGTCATACAATTCTTGTAAACTAATTCCCTTGAAGTTGACCGATTTGAATTCCCGAAACATGATTGAGGTATCCTTCCCCGACGGGAACCCAGGCAACATTAATTCGGTAGTGATCCGAGCTGGTTTCTCAGGCGGTTCCGCTGACTAAACTTTTCAGCCATCCCACTTTGGCAGTTTGGACATCGAGTGATCCGACCGGAGAGAGATCAACCTGTTTTGAACTTCGTTAATAGCAACGCCGGGCACCTAATTGCCGATCCCAAAACACATCCGGCCATTTTACCTGTGCAATCAGTTACGGGTACAACCTAGCGGTCACTACTACGATGTCGGTCACTCTTACCGCATTTCGCGACGTCAGGGGAAATTCCAAACAGGCCGATTGAACGTGAACACTGCGGGAAAGCTCAATTTAAAGCATGTGTTCTCATAGAATCAGGCGCCCGCTCCTGCCGTTTCGATCATTGCCCACTCCCGAATGCCCTTTTCAAGAGCAAACTCATTGGAGCGAACGAGGTCCTCGTGCGCCTCATCAAAGCTTGCAACGGGAACTCGGAAAATGACCTTCCCACCGGGTGGGATGTCGAAGATGCTCTCAGGCTTCCAATCTTTGGGCACTCGAACGACTGAAAATATGAAATCTGGTGACTGACCTGAGTGTCGGTTGATCATTTTGTCCTCTAATCATGAACAGATGATTCTTGAATGTCTGTCGCACTGTGGGGTTACAAGAGTTCC